>NZ_RKLQ01000006.1 GCF_019599405.1 Haloarcula salinisoli
CCATACGCACCAGCCAGCGCGAACGGGCGGTGACGACGCTCCCACCGGTCTTCGAGTCAGTGGTGACCGAGACACCTGACTTGTTCGTCCAGGCAATCTATGACCTCAGCGTCCCCGAGATGGTCGTTGATCGGATCTGTTTGCTTGGGGATAGTGCGTTCGTTGCGCGCCCCCATACGGCAGCGGGAACCGCAAAGGCCGTCGGGGACGCAGTCACCTTCGTCGAGACGGTCTCCCAACACGAGTCACTTGAGAGGGCACTCTCAGCGTGGAATCAAGCCCGGACAGCGTATGGCGCCCAGCTCGTTTCCAGAGGCAAACGGATGGGTGAGGACCGACTGACTCTCGGTTCGTAGATGGAGACACCACGTCCTCGGGTGTATCGGATTAGGACCGGCAATTCGGGTTCGGAGGCTGACGGCAAGCACGTGAGGACCGATCACGCCGGCAGGCCCGAGCGCAGCATCTGCTGACGACAGCGCACCTATTGTGCGCAAAGACGACGTGTTGGCCAGGGTGGTTGGTCGGTCCCTTGTCTACAGTGCAACACCAGTCTCATTGCCCAGTGTACGGGTCGATCTGGTAGTCGGGCGCCCGGTCACTGCGCCAGCAGTGCAGTTCCCCATCTATGAGTTTACGGAACATGGCGCATGGCTGATATCGCATCGTTGGAACTCCCGGGCCGTGGTGGTCCAGTGAAGATCGACTTGCAGGATGGAATGACAGGTCGGTATCGGGCAAGGAATCAATAGCGGACACACTGTCATATTGAAT
Organism: Haloarcula salinisoli; assembly: GCF_019599405.1. Lineage (NCBI taxonomy): Archaea > Methanobacteriati > Methanobacteriota > Halobacteria > Halobacteriales > Haloarculaceae > Haloarcula > Haloarcula salinisoli. The sequence continues at coordinate 775 of NZ_RKLQ01000006.1, forward strand.
CCCAGAGGGTGTAACTGATGTCTGAAACGGATGCAAACGCTCCACTCCCAGATATTCCGTCCGCGGAACGGACCTTCCGGGAGGTGAACGATGTGACGCTCCATGTTGTGTCAGCAGGCGACCCTGCTGATTCGGTCGTCGTGCTGCTTCACGGCTTCCCTGAATTCTGGTATGGGTGGGCGGGGTATATCGAGCGGTTCGTCCAGGCTGGATATCGCGTGCTCGTCCCCGACCAACGCGGCTACAATCGGAGTGAGAAACCGAATGGGATCGCTCCCTACCGTGTGTCGACCCTTGCCGAGGATATCGTCGCCCTGCTCACTACCGAAGCGTGTGACAGCGCCCATCTCATCGGCCATGATTGGGGTGGCACCGTTGCATGGCATGTCGCACTGCGTTCGCCGGACACTGTCGATCGACTCGGTATCATCAACATGCCCCATCCGACCGTGTTCACCGAGGCGCTCCAGTCCAATCCCAGGCAACGGGAGAAAAGCCAGTATATATGTTCATTCCAACAGCCGAATACGCCAGAGAAGCGGGCCAAACAGAACGAGTTCGACACGTGGGTGTCCGTTATGAATGGTCCGTCCAGGCCCGGAACGTTCAGCGAGACGGATTTCGAGCGGTATCGACAGGCGTGGGTAGAGCCTGGGGCGCCAGCTGCGATGCTCAACTGGTACCGAGCACTCGTCCAATACGACAATGAGCCACCACGGACACAGGTGGCGCCACCGACGTTGCTTCTCTGGGGTGAAAACGACCAGGCGCTCATCCCTGAACTGGCGCCAGAGAGCATAGAACACTGTACCCACGGCGACCTTGCACAGTTTTCGGATGCGACCCACTGGATTCACCACGAGTATCCCGACCGTGTCAGCGAATTACTGCTGGAGCATATCGAGGGATAGCATACTGGAACCAACTGCAGGAGTTCGTGGCGTTGACGGCCCGCTTGGCTCGCCGCTTGCCGTCCTCCATTTGCTCGCTACTATGAGTCCTCAGACCGGTCCAAGCACAGACTGCAGAAGCTCCTCGATGACTGGCTCGTTGAGCGAAAGGAAGCAGGAAGTAGAGCAGTGGGCTGGTGGCGTGTACAGAACTATCCGTCTGCGAGCCTATTTTTCCCTTCCTGAGTAAGCAAGTACACCATGGCAGGGGCACCTACTTCGCGTTCTGCGACCCACAGGCGAGCTTTTATCAAGCACAAGGAGGCGAAACGAACGCGTCGCCCCGACCAACGATGACCGAGACCAACCCCACCCACGAAGAGATGCATCACCCCTCAGGCCACTGGTACGACTGCACGGGCTTCCAGCGCGATCTCCTGTTGGGCATCGCGACCCACGACCGACTGGACCAGGCCCCCTGCGGCGCCAACCTCCACCGGTGGCTCGAAGGCCGCTATCCCCACGACGTCAACCGGTCCCGCGTGTACACCAACCTCGGTGACCTCTACGACGCCGGTATGGTCAAACGCCGCCCGATCAACGACCGCAAGACAGCCTACGAGCTCACTGAAGCCGGCCAGGAGTGTCTGGCCGCCCACGGCCGCCTCGTCGAGGAACTGGACCTCCCGGATATGATGCCCGCCACAGCTCGAGATCAATGAGCCACTATCGAGTATCACCAACTCGGCTGACCCGAGTGACGGTAGCCAAAAATGGGGACGGCAGATCACATGACAGTGCTGGCCACCAGTGACCACCCGTGACCCGTGGGTGGCCACTGTTCACTCGTATCGTCCGGCGGACGATAGCGGATCGGTGTCGTGCCCCTGAGCCCCACCCAATCCGCATTATATACAATGTGTGCATTGAATATAAAGTTAATCAATTACGAATCAGCCTGAATAAAAACATCCCACTCCCCGACACCACACCGTGAGCCCGCGCCGTGGTCGGTGACGCCCGGTTCGATTCCGGGCGCAGGCCCTCCGCATGTCCAGCAATAGTGCCAACAGCAGCGAGCGTACGAATCGGGGCCGGCGGGACCCAGCCGGCCCACGAGGTGCCTCTGACAGTAACTCGAGTGACAGCACTGGAGGTAGCCGGCACACTGAGATAGTCCTTCTGGCCGACAGGAACCCAGGACGCCGACAATCCGACCCACGAGTTACCACTGAGCGTGCTGTCACCAGGACTCGGCCACCGTCGTCGCCAGGCCCGGTGGCGCTGAAACAGGGCTCGGTCCCACCAGGGCGGTACCCCGTCGCAACGGCGCCCGGGGACCGGCGCCCCTTCCATACCACTCGACAGCGATGGAATACGTCTTGTGGTGGTTCCGACCTCGTGGTCCGCCAGCCACGTGGCTCGCGGCGTCGACGACTGGCCGGCCGTGACCACCGACCGGCCGCAGACACACGGGACCTGGACCCGGACACTACAGGCAAGCATGACCCACGGCGGCGTCGGGTCCGTGTCCCAGATGGGCCCACCGACCCGCGGGAGATGACTGTTCTGGCAGCCGCCGGCGGTGGGGTGTCCCTGACTGGCCCATCGCCACGAGATTCCCGGGGGCTGGCGGGGTGGTCCCAGACAGGCCAGCCCGGCCGCTCGACTGACGGATAGGCTGTCACGAGCGAGAACGGCAGGTGGCCGGCCCTGACCAGAGGCCGGCCGCAGCGGCAGGCCCATAGGCGTGGGATTGTAGTAGGGTGGGGAGTGCTCTCCGGTCGGTCGCGAGCAGCGACTGGGCCTCGTTCGTTCGGCTGTAACCGGAGCGTAATAAACTCTCGTCAGACGAACGGAGGTCGGACATGACCTGTCCGGGTACCGTGGTCCGCTGTGAGGCCCTTGATTGTCGGCCCGCCATGCTCGTCCTCGTGTGCGAGGGCGATCAGCTTCGGGCGGTGTTGGTGGCCGACCTCGCGAGTGAGACCATCCAGCGGCTGCGCTACGGCCACACCGACACCGTCGTCCAGGCCGTCGACGAGGCCGACGGTATCGACAGCCACCGGGTGCCCAGCGACGACGTCGCCCCGGCACCAGCCTTCGGAGGTGAGCGGTGATGGACGTCGAGGAGTGGCGTCTGTGCTACAGCGTCGGTGGGCTCACCCACTACACCGCCTGGTGTTCGGACTACGACCGCATCGCGGCGCTGTACGAACAGTACCAGCGGGGCGCCTACGCGAGTGAGGTCCGCACCGAGTCCCGGGCGGTCTGCCATCAGTCGTCCTGACCCGAGAGTCAGGACCGAAGCCACAGCCCTAATTACAATATCTTTGTGGTGACAGAGCGCTGGTAGCCTTCTGTGCCAGAGTGGTGGCCTCAGTCCTCTGACCATTAGCTGTGGTATCTACGGGGGTTACTGACTGTTGGTTGCATCTCTCTGGAACCGAGGACAGGACCTTCTATGGATTACCGCTGGACAGCGAACGCGTCAGCGAGTTTCTCCTGCATGAATTCGCGGCGGAGCTCCCGGCGCCGGTCTTCGGAGAGATAGTCGTCCCAGACCACAGTCGCCGAAGCGCTCCCCTGTTCTTCGGCAATCTCCTGAATCTGGTGTTCGACCAGCTCTTCGACCGTCGAGGAGTACCGGTCGTACCAGAACCGCCGGGCCATCTGGGGAACCGGTCGATGGCCATCGATAGTTTCGGGAAGGGCTGCCCGTTCGGCAAGGTCGTCGAACCAGTTACGGATGGTTCCACCGGTGCGGTGACCGCTCGACGAGCGCGGCGAGGGAAATAGGTACCCGCTCCAGTCTGGGTCGTGGTCGAACTGGGCTATCCGTTCCACGACAGCGGCCTGGCCATAGATGAGCGCCACCGAGCCCGGGCCGTTCTTGCGACTCTCGAATTCGATGCGTGGTGCATCGTCGTCCAGAACAATCTGGTCGGCATGGAGGGCCGCGACCTCGCCGGAGCGGAGTCCCCACCCACACAGCGCGACGACGAGTAGCTTCTCACGGGTGTCTCGGGCAGCTTCGAACAGAGATTCGACGTGTTCTGGACCCAGTGGCGGATTCGACGTCGTCCCGGCGTCGTCGCCGCTCCAGTTGTAGTCGAGCCCGTCAGTGGGATTCAGTGCAGCTTCACGCCGGCTCACCAGCGTCGTGTACCAATCAGAGACGGTAATGTAGATGCGCCTGAGCGTCTCGCGGGCAACCTCCTGGTCCAGCTCGTCGAAAGTAGCCCAGCAGGCGTCGACGGCTTCGTGAGCGGCTACCGTTGATTCTCTGGCGACCGGCGAAAGGAGGTCATCTGTATCGTTTACCGTCGCGTAGGTACGCACGTATCGACCCAGCCGGCTCCGGTGTGCGTCGATGGTCGACTCACTCCAGGATTTGCGCTGTTGCTGTCGGTCAAGATAGCGTTCCAGTGCGTCGATGGTGTCGGCATGGTCGATCCCCCAGTCGTAGCCCTGGACTTCGAGACCGAGATCCTGCTTGCAGAATTCCGTGACTGTGGTATCGTGGTGTTCTTGCAGTGTGTAGATAAAGCGGCGGAAGCCATTGTCGTTGAGCCATTCGTAGGTCGGCTGCTCTGTCTCGGGGTCGAGGTCATCGGCCCGCATAGCGGGGGCGACGACATCCCGGTAAGCGTCGACGAGCCCATCGCGGTCCAGCAGGGTCCAGGCGGGTGAGTCCTGGCCGGCAACTGGATCTGAATCGGGCGATTTTGGCATATACAGCGATACAGTAGAATATCATATATTTCTGTTGGAGTTCTTGACCGCAGTAGTCACCGCAACCAACAACAGAATATGCCCACTGTGCATTATTGTAAATAAACTGTATGGCGCTATACAGATTTGGACTATCTGCTTCCATAACCTTGGCGACTACGCCGGATCTGGATTGTTCACGACGTGAGTGGGGACGTTGGTCAGGAGCGAGAACTTCGGTTTGTCCACGTCGAGGACAATCAGGTCCGCACACTCCCGGTTCGTGGCTCCCGATGTCCTCACCCACGAACCAACACTCAGAGACCCTAAATTTACCCGGCAGAGGGTCATCTGCCGGCTAATCGTTGGACTACGCCGGTGGCCTGGTCCCAGAGGAATGGGATGTCGATATCTCGCTCCGTGGTGAGCGACGGGGCCTCGTGTACGTACTGCTCGTTTTCGAGCACCCACAGGAGGAACTCGGCAACGTCGGCACGGGGGATGGGACCAGCGTTGACGTCGACGTCTACACCGTGGACATACTCGCCGGTCCTCGGCTCATCTGTCAGACCACCCGGACGAACGATAGTCCAATCGAGCTCACTCTGCATGACCTGTTCCTCTTGCCGGGCCTTGTCTGCCATGAGGTCGGCGAGGACCGTTGCGTTCGCCAATCGGACGTACCACGGAACAGTGCACATACTCCCCCCGAGACCCATCGACGTCAATACCACCAGACGCTCGACACAGTGGCGCTCCATGGCAGTCACGATATGTGCCGTCCCACGTGAGACGATATCGTCGGGATTGTTCTGGGTCCGACCGAGGAGACAGCAGACAGCATCCACCCCCTCGACTGTCGCCGATACAGCTTCCGGATCGAGGACGTTGCCTTGGATGATAGTGATAGCACTCCCGGTCGAAAACGAGGCTGGTGACCGTGTGAGGGCGCGGATATCATGCCCTCGGTTGCCCGCCTGTGCAGTCAGTTCACGACCGGTGTCACCTGTTGCACCGAACACTGCCAGTTCCATGGCGCTATATCACTTGTTTGGAGACCACCGTTCACGTCGATTATCGTTACAATCGAAAGACCGGGCGACTGGCACCAGCGGGACGCATACGGGGAGGTGACCTGAAACGAGCGTGATCAGGGTTAGGAAATAAAAGTTGCTGCTGGTCTAGAGTATAGTTTCCCAAATCCCGTGGCGAGTGGGGTCAGACAGATGCAGGCAATTGCACGGTAATGTGGCAATGAAAACTACTCGAATGAACCGAGACACGGTCTGCTTTCGAGCCGATACCAATGGCCCACCTCGTAGAGGGTCAGTCAGGTACATCACGCAACGTCGAACTGGATGGCACAAGAGAAGCGAATATTCAGGGTGCTATGGAACGGACTCGCTGGTATGAGCGACTCGGCCGCCGGTGGATCTCTACCCTGGTTTGTGAAAGTCATCATCGCTGTTGCACTCCTCGTCGTCGTTTTCATCGTCGGCATCGACCTGCTGACGTTCGCGGCGGCGTGGTAACCGAACCCCGAAGTGTTTTGCACGTGAGGCACAATTTAATACACGAATGTCGTTACCTATCGACCCACAGCAGTTCGACCCTGCGGATATCGGGGAAGTCCAGGCGACCCTGGAGATGGACCACGAGGCGGCTATCGAGCACGTCCGAGAGGTGTTCACAGACGCCGGTTTCGGCGTCGCCACGGAGTTCTCGCCCTCGGAGATGCTCAACGAGAAGGTCGACGCCGGCCGGGACCCCTACTACGTACTGGGAGCGTGCAACCCGGCGATGGCGGACCGAGCGCTCGAGGCCTCGGACAAACGGATGGGCGGTCTGTTCCCGTGTAACGTCGTCATCTGGGAGGAGGAACCGGGTGTCCAGCGAGTCTACCACGTCAGCATCATGCGCATCGCCCGGCTCGTCGGGATGGCACCGGACGACGAGGCGATGGCCGACATCATCGCCGACACCGGCGAGCTGGTAGAGGCGGCCTTCGAGAACCTCTGACGATGGGCCACCACACCTTCGACGCCGACCGAGCGGCGTCACTGGAAGCCCCCGAACGGCGCTACAGCGTTCTCTCCGCCGAGGAGCTGCGCTGGGCACTCGACTGTGCAGCTGACGACACCGTCGTCGACCTCGGAAGCGGGACGGGGTTCTACACCGACGATGTCGCCCCGGACGCCGGCGAGGTGTACGCCGTCGACATCCAGACGGAGATGCACGAGTTCTACCGCGAGAAGGGCCTGCCGACGAACGTCGAACTCGTGACCGCGCCGGTTGACGATATGCCACTCGACACCAACAGCGCCGATAGGGCGTTCTCGACGATGACCTACCACGAGTTCGCGACGGCGGCGGCCATCGAGGAGATACGCCGCGTTCTCCGACCGGAAGGGCAGCTCGTCATCGCCGACTGGGCAGCCGACGGGGAAGGCGACCGAGGGCCGCCCCTCACGGAGCGATACGCGCTCGAGGACGCGGTCGCGACGCTCGGCGAACACGGCTTCGACGTCGAGTTCGAGGCCGCTCGACCGGAGACGTTCCTGCTGATTGCCACGGCCTGAGCTTCGGGTCGGGCAGCAGTGTATACACACTGACAATCGGTGGACCAGACGAGCGCGTTCACAATGCGCAGGATTTCAGACCGGTGTGTGGAGGTTCGGAATCGGCCCCTCAGACCAGGAGCTGGATGTCGGATTCGGCCATGTGCTGGAGCGCCGTGGCCGCGCCGACGCCGACGGTGACGTCGTCGTAGAAATCGTCCTCGTCGTAGTCCATCAGGTCGATGGTCATCTGACAGGCCTGTAACTCCACGCCCTGGTCCAGCGACAGGTCGATGAGCTCCTCGATACTAGCGGTCCCGTTCTCTTCGATGCGCTTTTCCATCATCCACGTCGCCATCCGGTCCATGCCGGGCAGTGCAGCTAGCGCGTTGGGCATCGGCATATTCGGGTTGCCGACGGCCGAGAGCTGGAGCGTTTCCGATTTCTCCTCGTGGAGGATGTCCAGCCCCCAGAAGGTGTGGAAGACGACCACGTCCCAGCCGAATGCCGCGGCCGTGCTGGCGAGGATGAGCGGGGGATAGGCCATATCGAACGTCCCCTGGGTGGCGACGATGGTCATCTTCTTCTGGTCGTCGTCGGCTTCCAGCTCGGCGACGCTCTTTTCGAGCTCTTCGATTCGAGCCTGGAGCTGAGCTTCGGTCATGGACTCGTCGTCGCCGGTCGAGGGTGTATCCGTGCTCATTTCAGGCGGTCTTCTCGACGTAGTGTTTGTACACGTCACCGTCTTCGACCTGTTCGAGCAGTTCGACGCCGCTGGTCCCCTCGGCCCAGCCGTCGATGTCGCTCATACTGCCGCTGTCGGTCGCGAGGACTTCGAGTACCGACCCCTCGGCGAGGTCGTCGATCGCGTTCTTCGTCTTGACCACTGGCATGGGGCACGATTCGCCTTTCACGTCGAGCGTCTCCGCGATGTCGAATGTATCACTCATTGTTGGAAGGACTCCATGGGTTGTATTGGAGCTACTGCACAATATTCAATGCCCGGTTAAAATATTGTCGATTATTGTACTGGCTGCGAATTACTACCTGGAACGGAAGCACCCAATACATCCGTATACCGGCCTATACTACGTTTTTAGATATATAGCGTCGATGGTCGGGGTCATTTGGGTGTACAGTATTGTGTAAAATAGGATATTCTATACAAAACCTTTTATGCATCAGCCCTGTAGGGGTGACTGTATCAGATGAACGCTGAAGACTTCCCGACGCCCGACGCAGACGTCGAATCGGTCACGCCCGAACGGCTGAAAGAGCGCATCGACGGTGGCGAGTCCGTCACAATCCTCGACGCACGAATGGGCTCGGACTACGAAGAGTGGCACATCGACGGCGAGAACGTCGAGTCCATCAACGTTCCGTACTTCCACTTCCTGGAGGAGGAACTGGACGAGGACGTTCTCGACGACGTCCCAGCGGACCGAGAAATCACGGTCGTCTGTGCGAAAGGCGGCGCCAGCGAGTTCGTCGCGGGCACACTCACGGAGCAGGGGTACGACGTCCACCACGTCGAAGACGGCATGAACGGCTGGGCCCGTATCTACGAAACCGTCGAGGTCACCGAGTACGAGGGCTCGGGGACGCTCATGCAGTACCAGCGCCCCTCCTCGGGCTGTCTGGGCTATCTCGTCTACGACGACGAAGAGGCCGCCGTCATCGACCCGCTGCGTGCCTTCGCCGACCGCTATCTCGACGACGCCGAGGAGCTCGGTGTCGACATCGAGTACGCGCTCGACACGCACATCCACGCCGACCACATCTCTGGGGTCCGCGAACTCGCCGAGGCGGGCGTCGAGGGCGTCATCCCCGCAGCCGCCGTCGACCGCGGGGTCACCTACGCCGAGGAACTCACCAACGCCGAGGACGGCGACGAGTTCCACGTCGGCGACGTGACCATAGAGACCGTCGCGACGCCAGGTCATACGACTGGGATGACCTCGTATCTCGTCGACGAGAGTCTGCTCGCCACCGGTGACGGGCTGTTCGTCGAGAGCGTCGCCCGACCCGACCTCGAAGAGGGCGACGAGGGCGCACCTGACGCCGCCCGGCTGCTGTACGAGTCGCTGCAAGACCGCGTGCTCGCGCTGCCCGACGAGACGCTCGTCGGCGGCGCACACTTCAGCGACGCGGCCGAGCCGGCCCCGGACGGAACCTACACCGCGCCCATCGGCCAGCTCGTCGCGGAGATGGACGCGCTCACGATGGACGAAGACGATTTCGTCGAGACGATTCTGGCCGATATGCCGCCGCGGCCGGCCAACTACGAGGAGATAATCGCGACGAACCTCGGGCAGAACGCCGTCGACGACGAGGCGGCGTTCACGCTCGAGCTGGGCCCGAACAACTGCGCCGCGAGCCAGGAATCGCTCGCGGGTGACTGAGCGGCGATGGTAACGGACCCAGTCGTGCTGCAGGTGGCCGCCGAGCTGTTCCCGAACGGAATCTCCCGGTACGCAGTTGGCGGGCTGCTCGTGGGCCTCGGAGCGGCCGTCATCTACGTCGGCACCGGCATCAGCGCCGGGGCGAGCACGTTCCTCGAGTCGACGCTGTCGTACGTCTCCGGCCAGTCGCGCTTCCAGCAGTACGTCGCTTCGCGGGACTGGCGGATCGTGTTCACGCTCGGCATCGTCCTCGGCGCGGCGGTGTACGCCGTCGTCTATCAGGGCGGCGCGTGGACGACCGACGTCGCCTGGTGGCGGCTGCTCGTAGGCGGCGTCCTGGTGGGTATCGGGACCCGCGTCGGGAAGGGCTGTACGTCGGGCCACGGCGTCTGTGGCGTCGGCTCGGCGTCGAAGACGTCCATCGCGGGCGTGCTAGCGTTTCTCGTTACCGCCATCGTGACGGCACAGATAGTCGCCGCGCTGGGGGTGACGCCGTGATGGCGGACCAATCGACAGACCGCCACCCGCTTTTCATCCCGCTCGTGCTGCTGGGCGGACTGATATTCGGGTTCGGACTCGCCTACAGCCACATGGCCCGTCCGGAGGTCGTGCTGAACTTCCTCCAGTTCGAGGACTTCGGCCTGCTGTTCGTGATGTTCGGCGGCGCGGCGGTAACGGGAGTCAGCTTCTTGCTCGCGCCGCGCGTGCTCGACCGAGCGCCCCTGACCGGCGACCGCTTCGAGCGCCGCCTGAAGTCCTTCGACCGGAACGTACTGGTCGGCGGCGGGATATTCGGCGTCGGCTGGGGGCTCTCCGGCATCTGTCCCGGAGCCGCTTACGCCAGCCTCGGTATCGGCAACGTGGCCATCCTCTGGGCGCTCGGGGGGATGTTCCTCGGCGCGTACCTGCAAGGCTGGTGGCGGAGCCAAACGAGCAGGGCCGACCCTGCCCCCGCGGGGGCGGACTGACACCCGGTTTTCACTTCCTTACAACCAATGGAACTCGCACTCGTCGCACTGTTCCTGATCGCCGGGCTCGCGAGTCTGTTCATGTCGTGGGTCATCGGTGCCGGCTCCAGCGGCGCGACCCCCTTCGCGCCCGCCGTCGGCGCCAACGCCATCTCGACGATGCGTGCGGCCTTCGTCGTCGGTATCTTCGGACTCGCTGGTGCGGTGACCCAGGGCGCGAACGTCTCGGAGGCCGTCGGACGCGGGCTCGTCGGCGGTGTCAGTCTCCCCGCGGCGGGTGTCATCGTCGCCCTGTTCGTCGGTGCCGGGCTCATGGCCGTCGGTATCTACACCGGCTACCCCATCGCGACTGCCTTTACCGTCACCGGCGCGGTCATCGGCGTCGGGATGGCCACTGGGGGGACCCCGTTGTGGGCCAAGTACCAGCAGATAGGTACCGTGTGGCTCCTGACCCCCGTCGTGGGCGGTGGCATCGCCTACGGCATCGCGAGCGTGTTGCCGCGAGCGGACGTCCCCGAACGGGCGACCATCCCGGCGCTTGCAGCACTCGTCGGCGTCGTGCTCGCAAACGTCGACTTTGCCTTCCTCGGCCCGGGTGGCAAGCCAGGGTCGGTTACGGCCCTCGGAGAGCGGCTGCTCGGCGTCGACGGGGTCGCGGCGACAGCGGCCCTCTCGGGCGGTGTCGCACTGGCCGTCGCCGCCGCGGTCTACTGGGACGTCCGTCGCGACGAGGCGGGCGGCCTCAGACGCGTCCTGCTGGCGCTTGGCTCGCTCGTGGCGTTTTCGGCCGGCGGGAGCCAGGTCGGACTGGCCGTCGGGCCGCTGCTCCCGCTGCTCGAGGACGTGGGGATGCGCTCACCGGCTGTCGTCCTCCTGGGCGGCGGTGTCGGTATCCTCGTTGGCTCCTGGACCGGCGCACCCCGGATGATAAAATCGCTCTCCCAGGACTACTCGTCGCTGGGGCCGAGACGGTCCATCGCCGCCCTGGTTCCGAGTTTCCTCATCGCCCAGCTCGCCGTCTTGCTGGGCGTGCCGGTCTCGTTCAACGAGATCGTGGTCAGCGCCATCATCGGGAGCGGTGCCGCGGTCGGCGGCAGCGAGGCCGTCGACCCGCGGAAGATAACTGTCACCGTCGGTGCCTGGGTCGGCTCTTTCGCTCTCTCATTTGCCCTCGGATTCGGGTCGATGACCGCTATCGGTTCGTTCTAAGCTTCGATTTCAGGCGGTTCGGGACGGCGGGACGAGGTAGACGTTCCCGCTCGCGCGGGCCACGATATCCTCGGAGACGCTGCCGAGCAACAGCCGCCGCATCCGACTTCGGCCCCGGGAGCCGACGAGGATCATCGTCGGCGTCACCCTCTCCTCGACGGCCAGAATCTCCTCGCCGGGGTCACCCTGTCGGACCTCGACGGTCGTGTCGATGTCCCACGTGGCGAGCGTCGAGGCGAGCGCATCCAGCCGGTCGCTCGGGTCCCCGTCGGTCGCGCCCGAGTCTTTGGGCGATTCGACGTGGACGAGCGTCGCTTCTTGCGTGGCGTGGCGCAGATACGAGAACGCGTCGAAGGCGCGCTCGGCGTTCGCGGAGAAGTCGGTCGCGTAGAGTATCTGCTGGAAGAGGTGTTCTCTGAGCACGTCAGGGTCCGCAGTCTCGCGTTCGACACGGTTGACCAGGAGCGGGACGACTGTCGTCCGCGCGAGGTTCCGGGCCGTCGACCCGATGACGCGGTTCTCCAGCGGGCTCTGGCCGCGGGAGCCGATAATCGTCATATCTGCCTTCTCGGCCTCGGCGATACCGTTGATACGCCGGTGGGGCATCCCCCGAACGACGTTCGTGTCGGTCTCGAACCCCGCGTCCGCCATCACGTTCTGATAGCGACCCAGCGCCTGCTCGCGCCGCTTGCTGAAGTTCATCCCCGGCATCCCGGCGTGGACGTTCGACGGGATGACCGTGACCAGGTGAATGGTCTCGACGCCGATTCGCCCGAGACACTCCAGACACGTCTCCGACGCTATCGCCGCTTCACTGGCCGCCGAGAGGTCTGTCGCATAGATGGCCCTCATAGGCGTGGGTACGTGGTCCACAGTTAATATTGTTTGTAATAGACAATACTACCTGGCCCAAAACTCGACCACAACTCGTGTGCTCCCTGGACCGGTGACCGCAAGTCCCGTGAGGACCGCGAGAGCGCGCCTGAGTTTATTCCGCCCTACCGTGGCGGTTCTAATCACTGTGGCCCGACACCCGATATCCAGATAACCTATGCGGATATCTCGGTGAGTTAGCGGTCGGATTCTCTGCAGTAATATTGTGCTCCTCTCCCAAAACCGTTATCAGTACCCTCCGGATAGAATGACACGAGTGGAAAAGTATGATATTTGCACAACAGAACAATTCTGGAAGGACATACCGATGGTAGACCTGGCGGGGGTCACAGCCGGCGGCGCGGGCAGCGTCGACGCAGCCGTGCTCATCGGGGCCGTGCTGCTCGAGGCGGTCCTCCTCTACGTCGGCTACGGTGCGGTCGAACAGGTGTTCGGACATCGTGTGGTCGACCGGCTCAAGGGAGAGTGAGGGATGGAGATACTGGGGCTCGGTCTGTGGATGGTCCTCCTGTTCGTCGGGTTCGGGCTGCTCATCGGCGTCCTGTTTGGTTTCTTCGGGATGGGCGGCTCCTTCCTGGTGACGCCGGCGCTGCTGGTGATGGGGTATCCAACCAGGGTCGCCGTGGGGAGCGGGCTCGCCTTCGTGTTCGGGACCTCCGTCATCGCGACGCTGAAACACCGCGACATGGGCCAGGTCGACTACAAACTCGGGGTTTTGATGATCGCCGGGACGACCGCCGGCATCGAGGCCGGCAAGGAGATCGTCATCCATCTGGAGTCGCTCGGGCTGGCCGGGAGCATCATCAGTGTCACCTACGTCTTCCTGCTGGGTGGCATCGGGGCATTCGTTACCTACGAAGCCGTTAGAGGCGACGGTGGTGGCGGCGTCGACCACGACCAGGCGGATGCCGAGGTGGACGCCGACGACATCCCGGAGATAGCGAAGAAGATACAGTCCTATCGCGTCCCCCCGATGATGTCGCTTCGTGGTGGCGTCAGCGTCTCGCTGTGGCTGATACTGGCCGTCGCCTTCGTCACCGGGCTGCTCTCGGGCTTTCTCGGCGTCGGCGGCGGGTTCATCCGCATGCCCGCACTGTTCTACCTCATCGGCGTCCCAGTCCCCATCGCTGTCGGGACCGACCTCTTCGAGATTGTCTTCTCGGGCGGCCTGGGGAGTTTCCTCTATGCGATGGATGGCGGGGTCGACATCTCCATCGTGGTGCCGCTGCTGGCGGGGAGTGCCTTCGGAGCCCGCATCGGCTCGGCCGCGACCAGCATCGTCGACGAGGACGATATCAAGGTGTACTTCGGACTGATGTTGCTGGGCGGCGCGCTCGCCGTCGCGGTCCGTGAGATAGGCACCGTCACCGGCATCGATGCCCTCAACACGGTCAGTCTGGTGCTCATCCTCGGCTCTGCGCTCGTGGTCAGCGGGGCCGTCGTCTACAGCAGCGTCACCGCCCTCCGCGAGGAGTCACAGTCGTCCGCACCGGCCTGAGGCGAGTTCGCACACAATTGTGCGAACTACACACAAATCTTTTACACGCACAACTCCTCTCTTCGTCCAAGCAATGCCGGACTCGATGACCGAACAGCTACAACAGGATATGGAGTGTGAGGGGCTGCTGGAATGTTTCCACGGGCTCAAACAGCTCGACAAGGAGTGTTTTCAGGCGCTTGTCAACGCCGAGGACCCGCTCACTGTCGACGAGATAGCCGAGACCGTCGACCGCGAGCGCTCGACCGCCTATCGGTCGGTCCAGCGCCTGCTCCAGACGGGGTTCATCCAGAAAGAGCAGATAAACTACGACCAGGGCGGCTACTACCACGTCTACCGGCCGACGGACCCCTCGAAGATAGCCAGTGAGATGCAGCGGATGCTCAACGACTGGTACGCCAAGATGGGCCAGCTCATCGGGGAGTTCGAACAGAAATACGAGAACGAGGCCGAGTCACCGCCGCAAGCCGGGAGCTAGAACGACGGTTTTGCGACAGTGGACGGTGATGCGGGACTCTTTCGAGATAGTATTGTATATTGTCCCCACAACTCTTAACCACTCCTGGCCCCTACCTTACAGTGATGACAACTGATACTGCAGCCGACACAGACATAGAACCGAGCGACGAGCCAGTGGCCGTATCGGGCCCCGAGCAGCTCGACGACCTCCTCGCGTCCCACGACGTGGTACTCGTCGACTTCTACGCCGACTGGTGTGGCCCGTGCAAGATGCTAGAGCCCGTCGTCGAACGGCTGGCCGCGGAGACCGACGCAATCGTCGCGAAGGTCGACGTCGACGCGAACCAGCAACTCGCCAGCGACTACGGTGTTCGCGGCGTGCCGACGCTCGTCCTCTTTGCCGACGGCACGCAGGTCGAGGAGGTCGTCGGCGTCCAGCCCGAAGACCAGCTGCGCTCGCTCGTGGCGTCACACACGTAGATAAGCGATACACGATATCTCGTCATCACCGGGGCCGGTGTCGCCGGACTTTCAGTGGGGTCGCGGTCGGATAGTCGTGAGCGCGGCGCTGGAAGCAGGCAACGAACACACCGCGAATAGCGGCGGACAAAGCGGCAGTGACCGACGCCAGCGCCGTGCATAAAGGCAGTGGGAGGCTACTGTTCCGGCGTGCGCACGGTGAGCACCGGGATGTCGGCGGTCCGAACCACCTTCTCGGTAACGCTCCCGAGGAGGTAGCGGTCCACGCCGGTCCGCCCGTGGGTCCCCATCACGATGAGGTCCGCGCTCTCCTCGTCGGCGTAGTCGAGGATGCGCTCGTAGGGAGCGCCACTCAGGACCGCCGTCTCGACTGGCACCTCGTCACCGACCGCGTCGGCGACCTCGGAGACGACGGCTTCGCCGTGCTCGGCGATGAATCCCATCCGCTCGGAGTCTTCGTTGGTCATTCCGGACGACTGCGTCTCGTCGTGGTCCCCGACCATGTCAGACTGTTCGACGTCGTCGTGTTCCTCGTGAATCAGCCCCGACGGTCCGAGGTCATCCTGGGCCACGAACAGCACGTGCAACGTGGCGTCGTACTGCCGAGCGTGGTCGACGGCGTGGTCCAGGGCCGCGTCTGCGGCCTCGCTGCCATCTGTTGGGAACAGGATGCTCTCGTACATGGGCCTCCAACGTGTATCTTGGACTGCCGGACTGTTAAAAATGTAGGCCGAGTAACTATACCTGTAACTAGTTACTATCGAGGTGGCTTCGACAGCCCCGACCAGTAGCGAACAGTCAGCCGACGAGACGGTCACGGTGACCTGGTCGAGCCGCGGGGAGTCGCGTCTCAGTATCACTCCCGCGTATGCCGTTCTGGACTGCGACGAATGCGACGGCGACACCCTCGGTCCCGAGGGAAGTCCTGGACGTTCGGCTACCCAGCCCTGCCATATCCGCCCCGCAGCGGCCGGGCGGTAAAATGGAGTTCCACAGCGCGTGTTGGGTTAGCCGAGCGAGTCGAACCCTTCCTCGCGCATCAGCTCTGCGACCCGTTCGGGGTGGCGAAACGCGGCAAGCAGCGCGAACTCCCGAGCGTCGGTCTTCGAGACGTCGTTGGCATCAAGTTCCGCGGCCAGCTCGTGTCGGAACGCCGCCTCCCCGTCAGCGACCTTATCACGGACGTGAATCTCGAGGCGGGTGTCCCGCTCGTCGCCGACGTTGCTCCGCCGGACGAAGTACGGATAGCGCTCCCGGCCACCGGGTTCCGATTTGCCTGCCGGTCCGTCGCTGGGGACGTCCGGGTCGTGGTCGGCTGGGGACTGGTCAGACGCTGTGGCCGGGGAACTGTCAGCCCCCTCCGGCGACCGCTCGTCGCGCTCGGGCGAGCTGGTGGTCTGCCCTGAACTTTCAGCCTGTGATTCGTCGGTCGAGTCATCCTCGTCGAAGTCGAGGTTTCCGGAGCCGGACTTGAAGTTCGTCACGCCGTCGTCACCTCCTGCTCCTCGCTGAGGTCGAACTGTCGGCGCTCGTCGTCTCTGACGTCGATATCGAGAACCGGCTCGACCTCTGCGTCGAACGTCTCCGTGGCGAGGAAGTACGCGAGTTCGTACAGTTTCCGCAGCGTCTCGATTTCACGGTCACGGACGCGACGCTGGCCTGGTTCGCTGACCATCTCGCCGTCGCGCTCGAAGGTCTTCCAGCGCTCCTCTACCACCTTGAACGCGGAGCCGCGAGCCTCCCACATCGCGTCCATGAGGCTCTCGCGGTCGCCGATGCTGACCGGCGTCGCGAACTCTGGAGTCGACTCGAACTGGTCGCGGTACTGCTGGTGAGCGTTGGTCTGGCCCACGCCCGAGGGGACGACACAGGCGAGGCCGACCTCGATATCTAGTTGGGTCTCCATATTGCCGACGAGTTCGCCCAGGCCGTCCAGACTCAGATTGCCCTTCCCGGCCGGTTTGACCGGCGCGACCAGGGTGCGAAGTGCGAAGATAGCGTTGTACAGCAGATCCTCCGCGCGGGCGTTCGGGTCGATGAGTATAGCGTCATACTGTTTATGGAGTTCCTCCCGCTCCCACAGCAGGTCATAGAGGAGCTCGAACCGTGGATACTCCTCGCGGCTCATGTTCTGCATCCCCGTCTCGTAGGATATCTTCTGTTCCAGATTCGAGGTGAAATCGCCCAGCATATCGTGGCTCGGGATGATGTCGACGCCCTCGGCGGTCGTCTCGATGAGCTCCTCGAAGGGACCGTCGGGCATATCCAGGACGTGCTTGACGAGGTTGTCCGCGTCCGGGTCGCTCCGGCTGGCCCCAGCGTCGAAGAGGCTAGTCAGGTTCCCTTCCTGTGGGTCCAGGTCGATGACGAGCGTCCGGAGCCCCATCCGCTGTAAGGCCACCGCGAGGTTGGCTGTCATCGTCGTCTTGTAGGTCCCGCCAGATTCCGAGTACACGACGGCCGTTATCATAGTGGGGTCTGTTGTGTGCCTGTTTCATAAATCTGTGTCAGACATTTGTACCAGTCATCTGTAATTGCTGTCTGTAACAGTTGTCTGGTATAACTGTATGTAACGAACTCTGTACGGTGGTTTCAATTGATGTTGCAGACTCTGGTGCCGCACTCTGTTACAGACACACATTACAGAATACTGTTATAGACATTTATCACAGACATCTGTTACAATATACTGCTACAGCCACCTATGACAGAAACCAGTGATGCTTGCCTGTCACAGACGGCTGGGACAGCTTTCCGGGCCGACAGGAACAGATGACTGTGACAGCTCCGAGACGGCGAGTGGCGGCTGGACTCCGAGTCGTGGATAGGGGCCGCTAGCTCGGAAGGGGACACGACCAGCGAGCAGTAGTGCTACTCCCGGACCAGCACTGCCACGCCGAGATACAGCGGCAACACGCCGACTGCGAGTGCCACCAGATAGCCCCAGTCGACGAGTCCGAGCGGCACGGTTCCGAAGTAGTCGTTGAGCGGTGTGTACAGAACCGCGAGTTGCAACGCGAGCGAACCGGCGACGGCGATGGCCAGCCAGACGTTCGACAGCGCTGGCGTCTCGCGCAGCCAGCGGATAACGTAGAGCTTCTCGAACTCCAGGACGACGAAGGCCGTAAACACCATCGTCGTCACGTACGGCGTGACCGACGCCGCGCCGTCGAGCGTGACGAACAACAGGCCGAGAATAGCCACCGTGGACGCGGTCCCGGCGCCGCCGATGAGCCCCAGCATCCCGGGGTCGACGATACCGCGGTCGGGGTCCCGGGGTGGGCGCTCCATCACGTCGCCACTCTGGGGGTCGGCGCCAAGGGCCAGTGCGGGCAAGCCGTCGGTCAGGAGGTTTATCCAGAGCAACTGGACCGCGGGGAGGACGAGATACCCCAGCAGCGAGGCGACGAAGACGATAGCCACCTCGGCGACGTTCGCACTGAGGAGATAGGCGACGAACTTCCAGACGTTGTCGAAGATGGCCCGGCCCCGTTCGACAGCCCGCTCGATGGTCGCGTAGTCGTCGTCGAGCAGGACGATGTCGCTGGCCTGTTTGGCCACGTCGGTGCCCCGAACCCCCATCGCGACCCCGATGTCCGCGTTCTTCAGCGCGGGCGCGTCGTTGACGCCGTCACCGGTCATCGCGACGATGTGACCACCAGACTGCAACGCCTGGAGGATACGGACCTTCTGTGCGGGAGAGGTGCGAGCGAAGACGTCGACTGACTCGACGCGCTCGCGGAGCTGGGCGTCGGTGAGTGACTCGACATCGCTGCCGGTCGCTACCTCCCCACCGAGTCCCAGCGTCTCGCCGATAGCAGCGGCGGTGCGAGCGTTATCGCCGGTCACCATCTTCACGTCGATGCCGGCCCGCTGGGTCGCTTCGACCGCCGCAGCCACCTCCTCGCGTGGCGGGTCGAGCATCCCCACCAGCCCGACGAACGTCAGTCCGTCGCTGATGTCGACCGGGTCCCCGACGGCGTCGCGCTCGACGATACCACACTCGCCGACGGCAATCGCGAGCACACGCAACGCGTCGTCGGCGAAGGCGTCGACTCGCTCGTGGATTCGCTCGGCGGCCACGTCGGTCAACGGCTGTGGCCCGTCGGCGGTGAGCACCTGCGAGGACTTTTCGACGACCACTGCCGGAGCGCCCTTGACGAACACCGCGTCGTCGTGGACGGTCCCCATCCACTTGCGTTCGGAGGAGAACGGAATCTCACCGGTTCGAGGGCGCTGTTCACGGAGGGTAGCGACGTCGATACCACGCTGCTCGGCCGCCAGCAGGATGGCCTGCTCGGTGGGGTCACCCGACTCGGCGGTGGCGTCGTTGCAGAGGGCCCCCGCCCGGAGCAGCCGGTCGATACGTTCGGCGTCGGGGCGCTCGAGCGATGCGCCGGGCGAGACGACACTGTCGTTGACCCAGCAGCGCGTGACCGACATTCGCCCCTCGGTCAGGGTACCGGTCTTGTCCGTACAGATTGTGTCGACAGCGCCCAGGGCTTCGACGGCGGGGAGCCGACGGACGAGTGCGTCCTCGTCGGCCATTCGCCTGACACCCAGCGCCAGCGTCAGCGTGACTACCGCTGGCAGTCCTTCAGGGACAGCCGCGACAGCGAGCGAGATAGCCGTCAGCGCAGACTGGACCGGGTCCGTCCCGCGGGCCAAGAGCAGCGGGACGACAAGCGCCGCGAGGACGATGACGCCCAGGCCCAACAGCCGCCCCAGCCGGTCCAGCTCGGCCTGGAGCGGTGTATCTGTCTCGGCCGTTCCTGCGAGTTCGCCCGCGATAGCGCCGACCTCGGTGTCCATCCCAGTCGCGGTGACGATAGCGACGCCGGACCCGCGGGTGACGTTCGTCCCCCGGTACACCATCGATGCTCGCTCCGCGAGCGGCGTGTCCGCCGGGACCGCTGGCACCGACTTCGAGACCGGCACGCTCTCGCCGGTGAGAGCAGCCTCGTCGACTTCCAGGGAGCTGGTCTCGACGAGCCGGCAATCCGCTGGAACGACGTCCCCACCGGAGAGTTCGACGACGTCCCCGGGGACCAGCTCTGTGGCCGCCACGTCGACGGTATCACCGTCGCGACGCACGCTCGCCGTCGGCGCCGCCAGTTCCCTGAGCGCGGCCAGGCTCTCTTCGGCCCGGTAGTCCTGGACGAACCCGAACAGGCCGTTGGCGAGGACGATGACGGCGATGAGCACCGCGTCCACCGCGTGACCGGCCCA
This sequence comes from Haloarcula salinisoli, assembly GCF_019599405.1. Lineage (NCBI taxonomy): Archaea > Methanobacteriati > Methanobacteriota > Halobacteria > Halobacteriales > Haloarculaceae > Haloarcula > Haloarcula salinisoli. Next base: position 21,076 of record NZ_RKLQ01000006.1, read on the forward strand.
CAGCGAGAGGGCGGCCGCGGCTACCAGCACCCAGATGAGCACGCTGTCGAACTGTGCCAGGAAGATATCGACGGCGCTTCGACCCCTGCCTCGTTCGACCTCGTTCGGGCCATAGGCGTCGAAGCGGTCGGCCGCCTCGGCATCGGAGAGTCCATCGGGGCTGGTGTCGGCAGCCGCGAGAACCGCCTCGGCGGCCTTGCTGTGGGGTTGTTCTGTGGTCCGGGACGCCTGTTCCGTGGTCATCGGCACAGAGTGGGGTCGCTCCTGGGTGGCCCTCGGCTACGGTTTTGTGTCTGGCATACTACACGTTCGGGTATGGCACCCGTCAAGCGCCTCGTCGTCGACATCCTGAAGCCACACGACCCTCCGCTGGCCGAGTTCACAACCCATATCGCCGACGTCGGGAGCGTCGACGGCGTCACCGCCTCGCTCATCGAACTCGACAGGGAGGTCCAGAACGTGAAACTCACCGTCGCCGGCGATGACATCGACGTCGACGCCACAGAGGCCGAGGTCGAGGCCCTCGGGGGCACCGTCCACTCCGTCGACCAGGTGTCCTGTGGGGAGCGGGTCGTCGAGGACCGCCCGGTCCCACAGGACCGCTGAGAACCCGTGCCCTCTATTCGCGACACAGCGGTGCGGCTCCTTGGCGACGAGGACGTGCGGTCGATATCGCGCCGGTACTTCGTCTCCAATGGGTTCGACGGGACGCTGACCTGCATCGGCGTCGTCGTCGGGGCCGTCCTTTCCGGGGTGCCCGACGGGGTCACGGTCGTCAAGATCGGTCTGGGGGCGGCGGTCGGGCTCGGGACCTCCGCCGTCTGGAGCGTCTGGGAGATAGAGCGCGCCGAGACGAGAGCCGAGATTCTCCGCATCGAACAGGCGATGCTCGTCGACCTCGACGACACACGGGTCCAGCGGGACAGACAGGGCGAACGGCTCGTCCACGCGACGATGAGCGGCCTGGGGCCACTCATCGGCATCCTCGTCCCACTCTCGCCGTTCGTCCTCGAAGGGACTGTCTTCTCGATGGTCGAGGCGGCCCTCCTCGCGGTCGGGCTGGGTATCGCCATCCTCGGCGTCTTCGGCGCGTACATGGGGTCGATATCCGGCCAGCGATGGTACGTGGCGGCGGCCCGCATGGCGCTGGCCGGATTGGTCGTCGCCGTCATCAACGTCTTTCTCCCGGGGTAGCTGTGCCCACGCTCAGGACTGAACGCGCCCGGTCAATTCGTCCGGAACCAGCCGATAGAACTGGAAGTCGACTTCGCGGGTGGGGTGGTCGAAGATACCGATAAGCGGAATCTCGACTCTGTGTAACCCCTCGAGGGTCTCGGTCCCGATACCCTCGCGCTCGACGTCTTCGAGGTGGCCCTCCGCGACGACACTGTGCCAGTGGTCGTCCGTGCGGTCGAACGTGACAAAGGAGACGGCTCTGTCGGGGAGCGAGCCCTTCGAGTGGGACTGGCCGACGGCCAGCCGGAAGTAGAAGGTCGCCTCTGCGCTGTCGTAGCCGTACGAAACGGGGACGGTATGGGGCGGCCCCCCGTCGGTGGACAGCGAGAGCACACCCGTCCCACCCCGACCGAGGAACTCGTCTCGTTCCTCGTCTCCCATCGCGACACTCGTTTCTGACATAGTTAGTACGTTGACAGGAGCGGACATAAGCCCACTGGACCGTTCGTCGTGACACCGGTGCTAAACGAAACCGATGTAACGGTCGACACGGACTAGTCTGGTGATGTCTGACCCTGAAACCGAGCGCTCGGTCATCCGCGCGGGCCGTGACTTCGAACAGGCGTACCGACTCGACGCGAGCGAGGCCGGCGAGTTCCTCATCGCCATCGGCGAACAGCTCCGGGACGGCGACGAACTCACCATCGTCGAGGACGAGTGGGAGCTCCCCTTCGCCTTCGGGGAGCCGGTCGAGCTCGAGATAGATTTCGAGGGGATGGGCGAACCGTCCCTCGAACTCGAGGTCGAACTGCCGGGCCGTACCGACGAACAGGCCCCTGGTGTCGAGTAGGACCTGACGACCCAAACGCGGGACTCAGAGCTGCCGACCGATAGCCCGTCTAAGCCACTCGTAGCTGTCCCGTACGACGGGCATCCCGTCGTAGACCCACAGCGCAATCGCGAGCGCCCACAGCGAGAGAAAGAGCACCAGTCCCCGTGACAGGTCACCCGACAGGACGGCCGCTGCGATGTCCGTCACGTAGGGGACCACGTTGCTCATGACTTTCCGAACGAAACTCTCCCCTTGGGACCCGCCACCGTCAGTGAGTGGCCAGAGAAGCGTCCCTATCTGGAGCTCCCCGGTAGCGAGATACGTCGGGAGGATATCCCCTGGGAGGTGCAGCAGGTAGCCGGCAGCGAACGCCACCCCGAGCCGTGGGCGTCCCCGACGGACGGCGACGACGACGGCGGCGACAGAGAGTGGGACCGCGATGAAAATCGAATGTCCCAGCGTCCGGCCGCCCTGGAGCACGCCGAACTGCCAGGCCAGTGGTTTGTCGATGAGGTCAGGGAGGAGGGCCCCGACCGCGACCAGTGCCGTCTCGCGGGTCGTGGGAGCGGTCCGCGAGAACCCGTGTGAAGCGAGCGAGAACCCGATGTAGGCGACGATTGCGTGTGTCCATGGCATCATGACGGTGGTATCCCATCTGGGACAGGGAACCGGACTAGTTTCTCAAGCGACAAGTAGCTTCGCGAGGGGCCCCTCGATGGCACACAGCGAGTGCGCTGTCGAATGGGGGTGGTCGTCACCGTCCGTGGCAGCGGGCCGCCGCCCGAAGCGAGCGGCGGCGTCGCCCTCCCGGTCGCGGTAGCGCTCATTGCTCATCCAGGAGCGACTCGTAGATATCGATGAGGCGCTCCCCCATCCGTTCCAGACTCACTTCCTCGACGTGCTCGCGCCCGTCGGAACGGGCCCCCGTCTCCAGCACAGACACGACCGCGTCGACCAGCTCGGCGTCGGTCGAACAGACGTGTGAATTCGTCACCGGCCCCAATCTCGTGCGCGCGTCGCCGACGTCGGTGGAGACGACCGGGAGGTTACAGGCCATCGCTTCCTTGACCGTGTTGGGTGAGCCCTCGCGCAGCGAGGGAACCAGGAGCAGGTCCGCGGCGTTGTAGTACACCGGCATCTCGTCGAAATCCGCGTCGTCGACGGTCTGTAACCGTACTGTCTCGTCGACGGATTCGTTCGCTTTCTCCACAGTCCGCACCGCCACCGAGTGGCGTTTTTTCTCGTTGGATTCGTGATACGGAAAGATGACGTGGCGTTCGTTCGAATCCCATCCCACAGCCTCCCTCGCTTCGGCCCGGTCCATCGGCCGGAACAGCGACATGTCGACACCGCTCGGGAGTATCGAGGCCTCACACGGCAACGCCTCGGCCATCTCCTGGCTGCGGACGATGACGTGGTCGCTCTGGGTCGCACAGAGCTTGGTCAGTCTGGGTTGGAGCCCCGCTATCCGGTCCCCGAGCACGTCATCGCCCCAGAAAGTCATCACGACCGGGCGCTGGGGCTGGGCCAGCCCCAGTGGGGCGACCACCCCGGAGTTGATATGTATCAGGTCGTACTCCTCGAGCAACGACGATTTGAGTATCTGTGGGTACAGCATCGACCCCCGAATCGCGTAGTAGATCGGATTGTGGCCGGCGATACTGCTCAACAGTTCCCCGTGGATTCTGTCGCCGCCGTGGATGTGCCCACCGTCACGGAAATCACCGGTGTAGACCGCGTCACAGTCGATGCCCAGTTCGGTGAGGATATCCACCTGATTGAGGAAAAACTCCATCCCGGAGCTGGACACCTGCAGGACTTTCAACCCCGAGTTACCGTCGCTACGGGCGTCTCCCCCCTGTCGACGGAGCGGGGTCCGCTCGCTGTCCAGCAGCCGTGCTAGCATAGGCTGTTCCAGGCGTCCGTCGACGCTGTTGCTGTTTTCATAGCCAGTATCGTACCTACGGTGGGATGGTAATGGATGGTCAGATGATAAGTATCGATAGCTTTGCCGGGGATAATCCGTGTATAACTGCCGTCAATGGGCCGCTGGCTCGGGACTGAGGTGGTTCGCGGCCGTGTTCGTCGCTACCCCCAGCCGTGTGATTCCGGCGAGGAGCGAGACGTGGATAGAGTCGGCTTCGCGAGTCGATAGCCGGGCCCGCTGGCGATGGCTGGCAAAGGCGTTGGGGTGTGACTGTGAGTTCGGTTCGGCCGCCGAGGAGTGGGTTTCGACAGCCCACCGGTCATATGTTGGCCATTCTTAATATCTCGAGCGCAGTAGCACGCGCCGTCGAATGAGAGTTGTCACCGAGATAGCTAGTCCGAACGGATGTCGTATCGCTCGGGCCCGGTACCACACGTGGGCAGGAGGGCCAGCGGGCGCCACAGCCGACCATCGAGATACCCCATCGACCCAGTTACCGACGACGGACCAATTCGCGGTCGCCAGCGCACGATGACGATTGCCGGCGGACGCCAGGCGTGTATCACGCTGGATCTCGAAAACAACTGGGAGCTCGAGGGGCCGAAGCTGAAATACGCGACGTTCGAGCATCTCGACGAGTACATCGAGCTCCTCGAATCGCTCGACCTGCCACTTTCCGTCTTCGTGGTCGGCCAGACCGTCGAAGAGCGACCGGACGCCATCGAACAGTTGCGTGAGCGACTCGACGTCGAGTTCCATCTGCACTCGTACTCCCATGACCTCTCGGGGACGGCGAGCCTCGAAGACGAGGTGCGAAAAGGGAAACGAGCGTTCGAATCTTACTTCGGCCGCTCACCGCAGGGGTACCGGTCGACCCAGGGGCGAATCGACCGGGCCGGCCTCCGGACGCTCGAATCGGAGGGGTTTCTGTTCGATTCGAGCGTCTTTCCGACGTACCGTCCCGGGGTGTACAACAACCTCGACGCCCCCATCGAACCGTACCGACCGCCCGAGGCCCAGTCGCTGTTCGAGATTCCGGTCGGCGTCGTTCCGGGGCTCCGGATTCCGCTCTCGCAGGGGTATATCAAGGCGATGGAGGGGCCGTTGCTCGCCGCGCTGCGTCACGTCCCGTTAAAGGACGTGGTCGTGTTCAACACGCATCTCCAGGATTTCTTCCACACACGTGCCCACGACCAGCTCGACCAGCCAAAGCGGTTCTTCTACGAGCGGAATATCGAGAACGCCGAGCGGGTGTTCCGGCGGGTCGTCGAGACACTGCGCCGTGACGGGTTCTCCTTTATGAAAATGACGGACGTCTACGAGCGCTGTACAGACGGCAAGGACTGAGGGAACAGCCGGTCGGTATCGGTGGGACCGATCTAACGAGCAGTGGTCACCAGAGGCGGGGCGACTGGAGACACGTCCTGTACAGCTAGCCCATTGCCATCGTGAGCGGAGTCGCCGAGGCGGGAGGTGACCAATGTTATGGACGATGAAATGAACTGGACAGAATTCGAGATGGAGATAATTTCTGTATACTAACTACCCGAACTCGCGTTGAGTCGAACCAATATGTCACCCGGCTTGTCGTCGGACCCGTGCCACAGACAACGGCAGGTACCGGCCCTGCGAGCGGAGAGAGAACCGACTGGTCGCATCTGGACAGGCGCTGTGTCACAGCGGGACGAACGGAGATGACGATGTTGGACGCCCCACAGGCTACCGAGCGATACACGGTCGGGACCTGTACCGACAGCGACGAGTGGAATCAGTTCGTGGAACACAACGACGGTCCGGCGTACAACCACTGGGCCTGGAGCGACGCGGTCGCCTCGTATGGACATCCCAGATGGCACCTCGTTGCTCGTGACAACGAGACGGACGAGATTGCGGCCGCGCTTCCGATATACCACGTCGAGAGTCGGCTGTTCGGTTCGAAGCTGCTGTCACCGGCCTTCGCCGAGCGGGGCGGGATAGTCATAGACGAGACCGCTCAGGCAGAGACCGCGAAACGACTCATCCTGGAGCAGACCAAACGGATGGCGGCGGAACTGGACGCCGAGTACGTCAGCCTGCGGGGCGCACAGGCCACCGACGCAGCTGATTTCAGCGTCAAGAACAGGTACGTCACCTTCCAGGTGTCGACCGACCAGGGGTCGGACGCGGTCTGGGACGACATACGGGACAGTCGACAGCGCCAGATACGGCAGGCCGACGACAACGACGCGTTGCAGTTCAAAGTCGCCGACTCGCTGGCGGACCTCGAGACGTACTATCAGCTCTATCTCGAGACGATGCATCGTCACGGGAGTCCCGCCCACTCCTTCGAGTTCTTCAGGACGCTCTGGGACCAGCTCCACGAGCCGGGGCATCTCCGTCTAAGCCTGATACTGCACGAGGGCTCGCCGATAAACGGGATGATAGACCTCTCGCTCGGGTCGACCGTCTATCAGTGGGGCGTCGTGAACGAGTACGAACATCGCGACCTGAACGGCGGGAGCCTCCTGCTGTGGAAATCGCTCGAACGCGCCGCCGAGGACGGGTTCGACACCTACGAGTTCGGTCGGACCCGGGAAGGGTCGGGGGTCTATCTGTTCAAGAAGAGTTTCGGGGGGACGAAGACCTGGTACGACGACGTTCACTACTTCCCGAACGGTGAGGTGGCGCTGCCCGACCCGGAGGCCGAAAAGTACGAGCGGGCAAAGGAGATCTGGAAACGACTGCCGCTGTCGGTCACTCGCATCGTGGGACCGCAGGTGCGCAAACAGCTGGGGATCTGACTCCCATGGAGATCCAGCACCTGTCGCTCGAGGAGTGGGAGGAGCTGCTTCCCAGCTCGGGGGTCGGCCCGTTCCACCAGCCGGAGGTACTTACGCTGATGGACGAGTACGAAGACGGCGACCTGCAGTTGCTCGGCGGGTTTCGCGGACAGCAACCGGTCGGCCTCTTCCCCGTGTTCGTCCGCACCAGGTATCCGCTGCGGTTCGTCGTGTCACCACCGCCAGGGCTGAGCATCCCCTGGCTCGGCCCTGTGTTGATGCCCACGAGCCCGAAACAGCGAAAACGGGAGCAGCTCAACAAGCGGTTCACCGAGGAAGCGCTCAAGGCGGTGGATGCGGGGGGCCTCCGCACGCTGTTTGGCTTCGTCGGCTCTCCGAAATACGGCGACCCGCGCCCGTATCTCTGGAACGACAAGAACGTGGACCCGCGGTTCAACTACGCGCTCGAACTGGGGGACCGGGAGCGCGAGTCGGTCCTGAAGTCGTTCAGTCGCGACCTGCGCCAGGAGATTCGCAAGCGCGAGGAGCTCGATATCTCCATCACTGTCGAAGGTCCGGCTGCTGCCGAGCGAATCTGTGGAGAGCTAAAAGAGCGCCACGCCGCACAGGGGCTGACCTATCCGACGCCGCGGGCGTTCACACGTGAGGTTGTCACGCGGCTCGAAGACCGGACGAGGGTGTACGTCGCCCGCGGCCCCGACGGTGAGTTCCTCAGCGGGGTCACCCTTCTGTTTTCCAACGGGGACGCGATGTTCTGGCAGGGCGGTATGAAAGCGAGCTACGGGGGTATCAGCGTCAATAGCCTCCTCCACTGGGAGATAATCACGGATATCCTCGAGAGCCCGGAGCTCGACAGCGTCGAGCGGTACCACCTCGGAAACGCCCTCAATCGCCGTATCTCCCGTTACAAGAGCAAGTTCAACGGCGAGCCTGTGGTCAACTACGAGGTCAAATCGAACCTGATGGTGGTGGCCAGAAAGGCACACACAGCCCGACAGGAGCTGGCTGGGAACGGGCTCCCCGATATCCGGGACTGGTCGTTATCAACGTAGTATCTATTTACTCCACCGCCACAGGCGATAACGACAATATACGACAGCCCACTCACGCCTCGACGGTCGACAGTCGAGGAGTACAGGAGTCTATCACTATGCATTTGGGACTGAACGGGGCAGTAGACTGGACCGGTACTCCCCGCTGGCAAAGATACGGGCCGCCAGTCGCTGTGGCCGCTGTGTCACCATCGAACACCCCCTGGACCGACAGAGTCGACGAACACGTGGCCGGACTCGCGTACCGGATTGGGCCGTGCTATGGTCGGAAGCTCCAGTCGTTCCTTGCAGCCGACGTATTCAATTGGCTAGTCCCTGCCACGGGAGTGCAAACGACCCGGAGAAAGTCCGACGTAGAACGCCAACGCCGTGGCGCTTCGAGGGTAAGTACCGCTAAACTACCAGATAAGTTATCCAGTTGTAGTTACTGTATGGAGAGAGGATATATCTCGAAACACCTAGCCATCTCAACCGGATTCAGGGCCGCACTGCAGCGTCGATGGACGAGTCACCAGCTACCCCCGAATCCCACCGAATATATGCCTAACGAACCATCGACCTAGCCGCCTGATTCACGACGGCTATGTAAGTTGTATTAAATTTTTAATAATATGGTTACGAGCGGCGGGAAGACACTATAATTGCACTATTTGTTGCAAAGCTATCTATAACTATTCATATCCCACTGGGGGTATTCGACACGATGGCCCATCTTAGCATCGTTGGAATGGGATACGTCGGTCTGCCCCTCGCGCTGGCTTTCGATGCCGAGGGCCACGACGTAGTCGGGTTTGACACTGACGCCCGGAAGGTAGCGCGCTTCCGGCGCGGCGAGGACCCGACAAGTGAGGTCGGTTCGGACGCCATCGACCGAAGCGATATCACCTTCACCACCAGCGAAAGCGAAATCGAATCGAGTGATTACTACGTTATCACCGTTCCGACCCCCATCGACGAGTCGGGGGCACCGGACCTGGCGTTCATCGAGGCCGCCGGTGAGACGGTGGGTGCCACCCTCTCCGACGGTTCGACAGTCGTCCTGGAGTCGACAGTGTATCCGGGTGCGACACGGGAGGTCCTCCTGCCGGTGCTGGAGGAGAAATCCGGAAAAACTGCCGGCACGGAGTTCTATCTGGGCTACTCCCCGGAGCGTCTCGTGCCCGGCAACGCAGCGAAGGGGCTATCGGATATCGTCAAGATAGTCAGCGGGCACGACGAGGTCGCCCTGGAACGGCTCCGTGCGCTCTACGGCGACGTCGTCGATGCGGGACTCCACCCTGCCCCGTCGATGGAAGTCGCAGAAGCAGCGAAGTGCCTCGAGAACACCCAGCGCGACTTGAACATCGCGCTGATGAACGAGTTCGCGTTCGGTTGCCGGCAACTCGACCATCCGATAGACGCTCGCGACGTAATCGACGCCGCCTCGACGAAGTGGAACTTCCACGAGTACCACCCCGGAACAGTCGGAGGCCACTGTATCCCGGTCGACCCGAACTATCTCATCTGGCAGTTCGAGCAGCACGGCTTCGACTCCGAGCTTATCCGGACTGCCCGGTCTGTAAACGACGAGTTCGCGACCCAGATGGCCACGGCCGCTATCGAGGCCCTCGGCGAGCGAGCGCAGACGCTAAATCGCGAGTACGAGACTATCAACGCCGATGGGGGGCAAGTACCGGACGGGAGCGGTCCAACCGCGGTGACAGTGCCACAGTTCCCGGACGACGGGCCACGACTGCTCGTCCTCGGATTCGCCTACAAACCAGGCACCACGGATGTTCGCTCACCAGTTCTCAGGGACGCTATCGAACAGTTACAGGAAGTCGTCGAGGTCGTGGGTGTCGACCCACATATCTCGAACGAAGCGGTTCGGAACGATTTTGATGTCCCTGTCCAGGAGAGCCTCTCAGTCGACGATTTCGATGGGTTACTGCTGTCCACGCCACACGACGCCTTCAGGTCGCTGGACCTCGGGGCGATTCGTGACAGGATGAACGAGCTCCCGGTGCTTGTCGACGTGACCGGGACCTACGACAGCGACGAGGCAGCCGAACACGGCTTCATCTACCGGGGCATCTGATGTACGAGGGCAAAACTGTCGGTGTGGTCATCCCGGCGTACAACGAAGAAGAGTTCATCGAGGCTGTCATCCGGGGGGTTCCCGAGTACGTCGACCGGATATACGCTGTCGACGACGCCTCGACCGACGCGACGTGGACGGAGATTCTGGCAGCACCGACGGCCGAGGACGGTCCAGGTCCGCGGTACGAACAGACTGACGGGGGCACTGATCGCGGGACGACCGGCAACGGGCTCACACCTACCCGGAGCAGTGACCGAACCGACCCGGACCAGCCCGACGGGACGGCCGACCTACAGGAGAGCTGGAGCGTCGAGTCGATGGCCGACAGCGAGACGCCAGTCCACAGGGCACTCGCCGAGCGAACCCAGGAGCTCCGGCGCCAGGGGCGAGTGGTCGCTATCCAGCACCGCTCGAATCAGGGCGCGGGCGGCGCAATCAAGACCGGCTACCTCGCGGCGCTCGTCGACGGCGTCGACGCCGTCGCGACTATCGACGGTGACGGACAGATGGACCCCGGCGTCCTCTCGGACCTCCTCGACCCGATTGTCGACGACGACATCGACTACACGAAGGGGAATCGGCTCTTGCACCGCGAGTACCGGAGCGAGATGCCGACACTCAGGCTCGTCGGTAACTTTATCCTGACCTTCCTGACGAAGATAGCGAGCGGGTACTGGCGTGTGATGGACCCACAGAACGGCTACACCGTCATCTCACGACAGGCCCTCGAAGCGGTCAGCGTGAGAGAGATGTACGAGGACTACGGCTACTGCAACGAGTTGCTCATCAAACTCAACGTCGCCGACACTCGTATCGCCGACGTGCCGACCGACGTGGAGTACTCGGACGAAGAGAGTCATATCCAGTACTCCTCGTACATTCCCCGGGTGTCGATGCTGTTGTTGCGGGGGTTCCTCTGGCGATTGAAGACCAAGTATCTCATCCTGGACTTTCACCCGCTGGTCTTCTTCTATTTCCTCGGTGCTGCCAGCAGTGGCGTCGGCGTTCTCAGTGGCCTCTACACCGTCTGGCAAAGCCTCGCCACGGGGTCGAGCTACCTCCTCGACGAGATAGTGTCACCCGTACTACTGGTGACCGGGCTGACCTTTCTCCTGGTCGCGATGGTCCTCGACAGGGCCGAAAACGACGCGCTGGTTCGGCCCCAGCAACTCGGTGCGAACAGCGCGCGAATGGAGTGACTCCGGGGAATCCGCCACCGATGACAGTTCTCGACCGAGGTGACGAGACCTGGCACGAATCCCCAGCCAGGTCCCGAGTCGTCACTCGCAACGGCGGTGGGTCATGCTGGCCGAGACGGTGTCGGGAACTTATCTGATGTCTGCGCCACGGACGTTCGTCTTGACACTCCGGAGCCCCTGTTTGGCTTTCTGCTTCGAGGAGTAGCCTTGCCCGCTGTCAGCGATTATCTCGCCGTTGTCGTGACGGAGTCGCCAGCGCCACTTCGCACCGCTGTCAGCGAACAGCTCGAAGGTACCCTTACTGGCGCCTTCGTCTTCCTCGGGCTGATCGTCTTTCGACGTGTCGAGGACGTGCGCGCCGGGGGCGTTCTTTCGGACGCTTTCGAGGCCCTGTTTGGCCTTCTGTTTCGAAGCGTACCCCTGACTGCTGTCGGCGATTATGTTGCCGTTATCGTGAACCAGACGCCAGCGCCACTCCTCGGCGTTGTCCTCGTAGAGGTCGAACGTCGCCTTGCTCGCGTTGGCGTCCGTGTCGATAATCCCCTCGTCGGCCGGCCACTCGACGTCGATTTCGAGGCTCACCATCTCGCCCTCCTGTTCGAGTTCGACCTCGAACTCCGGGTCGGCCGGCATCTCGACGGTCACTGTCTGTTCCTCGTCGGCCGGGACCGGCTCACCGCGGCTGAGTCTGCGGGCCAGTCGGCGGAAGTACGTCGCGAGGCCGCGACGGCTTCGTGTCTCCTCGGATTCGTATATAGTCTCTTCTGACATACAGAGTGGTAAACAGATGGCAAGCATAAAGTCCTACCCCAGGGCCCACGACTGTTTCGGGCAGATATCAGAGGCGATGACGCTCACCCACCGACGGTGTCGTATCGAAGGCGCAATGAGTGCAGTCCAGTCACCGTGTTGCTCTGATGAAGTAGATGTCAGCTCGGTAGTTCGTCGGACCCTGCAACTCCTCGATAGTAAACCCCGCCTCAACCAGACGAGTCTCGACATCATCAGCCGTATAGCCGTACCGCTGGCACTTGGACGTGTGAACCTCCAGGTAGACGACATCCACATCTGGAAGGGTCTCCCAGAGTCCGGTGAGTACCTGAAGCTCCACACCTTGCACGTCGATTTTCAGCACTGTCGGCGGTGATACTCCCTCCTGGACGAGGTCGTCTCCGCGTCGCGTTTCGACTGTTACGTCTGTGTCCGCTTCAGTTAGATAATGATGACCGGCACCGAACTCCCTGAATTCACTCGCTAACGAGGCGTTGCCAGAGTGGTCAGACAGGGCGTAGGGTGAAATCTGCCACCGTTCGTTTGCGGCGTTGTCCAGGAGGTTCTCCCTGAGCCGACGGCGGTTCATGGGTTCCGGCTCGAACCCGACGACCTGCCCCGTCGTCAACCGACGGGCGATAAGACAGCTGTACGTCCCGACGCAGGCGCCGACGTCCCAGACAACCTCGTCACCGTCGAGGTCCTCAAGCAGAGCAGCGAGAACGTGGCGTTCACCACCCAGCTGTGTCGAACGAACGAGTTCCGACCGCGTCGACACAGCGAACGTCGCGCTCGTGTCTCGTACCTGGACCTGTCGGTACTCACTAGTAGTAGACAGGCGCCACCTCCAGAATAGTCGACGCCACTTCCAGAGCGTTCGGAGAGTGGCCGACAGCAGAGGCGACCGGTCGATTACCTGCGAGCCGGCGTCGACAAGTTTACGTCGCATTGTAGCAGTTATGCCTTTCACGTCAGTCCACACCAAGACAGGAGTGTGTCTCGACCAGTTTTGTTACGGAGACGTTTCCACGAACGCGTCCACGCTCGGCCACATAATTTTGAAATATTCGATGTTTAGGGGTGGTCAATCTCGATAACTTATTGGTAACTTTGCTCCCATGTTGTCCACTGGTTCAGCATGAGCGTCTCAAGCGCGCCCAGGGAAGCTATCGTCGTTCCGGGGGCAAATTCGGGGTCCGCGCTGGAATGTATTCGGTCACTCGGCTCGCGTGGCATCCACACAATCGTCGCGGCCGAAGACCCGGCAATCGCACTGACCGCATCGCGACACTGTGGGGAGGTTGTCGAGGTACCGCCACCTCGGGACGATTATCTCGGATACAAAGATGCCCTCGTGTCGCTCGCGTCACGACCGGAGGTCAGGACCATTATCCCAACGCGTGAAGATGACATCTACGTTCTCTCGAAGTACAGAAACGAGTTCCGCCAGTATATCGCAACGCCATGGCCACAGTTCGACACGTTAGAAACGGTCCACGACGGATATCGGTTAGCAGAGTTCGTCTCCGATCTCGATATCCCGGTGCCGGAAACGCAGCTGTACGACGAGGTTGCCGATTGGAGTCAAGAGCGTATCATCAAGGCCCGGTATTCGGTTCTCACCGACGACCACGTCGACTCACTCGAGGCCGGCCGCCTCCATCCGGACCTCGGTCAAATGCACGTCTCTCCGGACACCGGCCCGGACCGGGACGAAGTCCGCCGTAGAATGAAGGGACACCTCCCAGTTGTACAGGAGTACATCCCCATCCGGTTCGAGTACTCGTTTCGCGCCCTCTACGACCAGGGTGAACCACTCGCGACGAGTGTCCGGCGCCAGACACGAGGGATGTCCTACGCAGGGGGGACGAGCGTCTATCGGGAACTCGTTGACGACCCGACGCTCGAAGCGTTCGGTCGCAGAATACTAGACGCACTCGATTGGCACGGCCTCGCGACTGTCCAGTTCATCGAGAGCGCCGAGACGGGCGAGTATATGTTCGGTGAGATCAATCCACGGACCTGGACGTCCATCCCCTGTGACGTGCGTGCTGGTGCCGATTATCCGTACTTCTACTGGTTGTTGGCCGGCGACAGAGCAGACGTTATCGACCCGTCCTACGAGAGTGGATATGCGACGCACCTCCTCTTCGGGGAGTTGCTGTATCTCAAGAGCGTCCTGTTCGACGAGTACCCGAACGCCTCCCGCCCGGCCTTCCACACCGCACTCTGGTCGGTCCTTTCGTCGCTCTACCACCATCCGAACTTCGACTTCCTGACTGTCGACGACCCGATGCCGTTCTTCCAGGGGGTGCGACATTCCATCAAAGACGCACTAGCCCAGTGAGAATTCCGCGCCTGGTTCGCAGTCGTCGGAGTCGTCACGACTGTCTCTGGAACCCCCAGCGGATTGGGTCGCGATACGTCGGTTTCGGGTGTCGGAGAATCTATACGTTCGGCCAGAGTCGCCAGTGGCCCGTCTATCGCCTACTGACTCCGGCCGTCTCCTCGAGCAACGATTCGTAGATGTCCAGGATACGTTCGCCCATCCGTTCTAATCGGACGCCCTCTACGTACTCTCTGCCGTCAGACCGCTCGCCCGAATCGAGCACCGAGCGGATGGCTTCGGCCAGCTGTGAGTCGTCTGAACACACGTGCGAATTAGACACTGGTCCCAGGCGCTCACGCACGTCACCGACGTCGGTGGAGACGACTGGCAGGTTACAGGCCATGGCTTCTTTGACCGTGTTCGGCGAGCCCTCACGCAGAGACGGGAGGAGCAAGACGTCCGCTGCGTTGTAATAGAGGGGCATCTCGTCGTGGTCAGCGTCGTAGACCTGTTGTAGCCGGACCGTCTCATCGAAGGACCTGTTCACTGTCTCGACAGTCCGTTTCGCGAGGGGGTATCGCTTTTTCTCGCGCTGTGGTGGATACGGAAAGAGCACGTGGCGGGCAGTGGTGTCCCAGCCGACCGCGTCTCTCGCCTCAGTGCTGTCGATAGGTCTGAATTTCGATACATCGACACCACTCGGGATGATCGTTGCGTCACACGGGAGTGCGTCTTTCATCTCCTGACTTCTGACGATGACGCGGTCGCTCTGTTCGGCACAGAATTTCGTAATTGCCGGTTGATATCCGCCCAGTCTGTCACCCAGCAAGTCGTCGCCCCAGAGGGTGAGTACCACCGGTCGCTGCGGTTGCAGTAAGCCCAGCGGTGCTACCAGCCCCGAGTTGACGTGGATGATATCGTACTCCGCCGTCAACGAGGAGCGCAGTACCTTCGAATACAACGAAGAGCCCCGAATCGCGTAGTACAGCGGGTTGTGTCCGGATATCACTCGTAACAGGCTTTCGTCGCGATGGGTCCCACGCATATCGTGGGAGTATCGAACGTCGCACTGGATGCCCAAATCCCGGATGATTCGCACTTGCTCGTGGAAAAACTCCATCCCCGAGCCCGTTATTTGCAACACTTTCATGCTTCTGGATTTATGTGTGACTCCGGCATAGTCGGTCGGCGGGGTTGTCCCGTGGTGCCTGCAACGAGGGAGTGCCCAGAGACCTGGAGACGCCTCGGACCGTGCTGTCACCGACTGTCGCTGTGTGGGTCATCATCTCCGTGGATAGTATATCTGTCAAGTGCAATTATATAGTAATGAATCTACATATTAGTCGTTTCTCGCCTATACCCGTATGAGCCAGCGCATACTTATTATCGAACTTCCCGTCCGATGGTCACACAACACGAGTACCACCAACCGCCTGCAGAACCAGGCCACACCCTTTACTTGTCCAGCCACCCAAGCGGTAGAAGAGTAGATGAACCCCACAGCGCCCACGTCGGCGAAGCCGGGTGACGAGCCGCCAGTCCCCTGTGATGCCTGCCGGAGTGCGCTCGCGTCGGTGTCACGGGACAGCGTCGCCTTCCTCCTGCTGGACCAGTTCACTCTCCCGGTTGTCGGCTGCAAGGACCACCTAGAGCAGTTCCGGACCATCTGTGGCTTCACGACGGACGGTCGGGCGGAACTGCTGACCCACCAGCCGGCCGGCGGCATCACCTGTCCCGCCTGTCGCCGCTCGTCACACGCGGCCGGCCACGCGATGGTACCGGTCGAGGGCGGCGCCGCGGTGTTGCTTGGCTGTCCTGACCACCAGTCGGAAATCGCCAGCCGGTACCAGGCCGGTCAGCGAACCCGACGACAGTTGACCGACGACTTCGACTCCTTTCGCTCGGTCTGACGGCCTCAGAGAGCGATGACCGCGGCCACGCCGAGACAGACGACGCCGAGCCCCCGCGTCGCCCAGACCCACCACTCGGAGACGGGGGCGTCGCTGCCGTATTCACCACGACGACGGCGCTGGCCCGTGCCACTTAGTACTGACAGTTTGAGCGCCGCGCGGGGTGCCACAAGCAGGAAGACCCCCAACAGGACGCCCAGTCCGACCGCGAGCCACTGTCGAACGTCGACCATCTACGAGCGGAGCCGCTCGATGCGTTTCTCCGTCGGCGGATGGGTCGAAACTATCTTCGAGAGGAAGCTGTCCGAATCCCCGAAGATACAGAGCGCGCTCACCTGACTGTCAACGGCGGACTCACGAGACCGCTGGTGCCCGCCGGATATCTTCTCTAAGGCGCGGGCGAGCGGGTCGCCACCGCCGATGGCCTCCTTGGCGTCGGCGTCGGCGACGTACTCCCGGTACCGCGAGATGGCGAGCACGAACAGCATCACGAAGAACTGGACGATGTTCCCGACGATGATGGCCAGGAAGAAGTCGGCGATGTCGTTGTCACCGGTGGCGAAGACGACCATCTGGGCGGCGATACCGACGATGGAGGCGATGCCCTGGCCGATGACCATCGTGACCACGTCGCGGTTGGCGATGTGGGCCAGTTCGTGTGCGAGGACGCCCTCGAGTTCGTCGTCGTCGAGGAGCGCCATCAGTTCCGTGGAGACGACGACGACACCGGCGCCCTTGCGACCGACGGCGAAGGCGTTCGGCACGCCCATCCGGGCCACTTTCAGTTTCGGCTTCTCGATGCCCATATCACGGGAGAGCTGGCGCACCTGCTGATGAATCTGGGGGTACTGGTCCTCAGAGAGGTCCTCGGCCCCCACGCTTCGCAGCGCCGCCCACTTGCCGACCTTGTACTGAAACCCAACCAGCAGCACACTTCCAGCGATTGCTATCGGCCAGATAGACGTACCGTACGCGACCATCGCGAACGCGACGACCACGAGGTAGAACCCTGCGAGGATGGCGCCGACGACTGCCATCCGTATCTTCAGGCCAATGTGTTTCATATGGGGAGTAGTTGGAAACTGAGACATATAAACCCGTTCGAACAGGATGAACTGAAACCTTGGCCCAGCGACCGCTCCGGGCGTACGCGACTGTGAGGACGTCTACGGGCCGGCAGCACCGCCCGCTGGACGTGAGTGGCGTCTCAGTCGTCGGCAGTCGGAACGGTCTCGGGTGCAGGTTCCTCGTCGCCGACAGCGTCCATACCGACGGTGTCCGCGTAGTAGACGGCGAGGGTGGCGGCCGCTGAGAGTGACAGGGACTGGGCAATGGCCGTCTCACTGTCCGGACCCTCACCGGGGTGGTGGCCGACACCGAGCCCTTCGGAGCGCAGCTCCCGGTGTGTGAGCGACGTGAGACGCCGTTCTCGACACGCGGCTGTGAGGATACCGGGCTCGGGATAGGTGGTGGTGACCGTGTAGCCGTGGAAGACCCGGTCCGCCGAGATAATGGCCCGGACCGCTATCTCGTGGGTCGCCCCGTCACCGCCGGCCGTCAGCACGAGTTCCGGGAGCGAATCGAATCGGTGCGTGACCTCCGGCAGCGTGGGATACGTAATCTCTAGGTCCCACGCGGAGGGGATGTTACCGATGACGTCGAGGAGAATGCGCTGGTCGGTGGTTGGTGTATTGTCTGTCATAAGGACAGCAGCCTGAGGCTCTGTACCGGTCAAAGAGTGACCGGTGAATCTAAACATTTCGAAGTCCGCGCAGAGACGACACATCCGTCCCACCGTCGGCCCTCGGCGGCGTCGGCTATTCGCGCCACCTCGTCGGACATCCGTGAGCCGACCCTGCTACCCGTGACCTGGCGGCCCCCGCCCCAACTGGTATTGGCCAGACCCGTCAGTACGGACGTATGAAGCAACGTCAGAAACACAAGCTCGCGGACACCGCCCAGCAGATAGTGGGGGGGTTTCTGCTCGCCGGGCCGTTCGTCGTCACGCAAGAAGTCTGGCTGCTCGCACAGAACATGACGATGTTCCACAGCGTCTTCCTCGTCGGGGCCATCATGGCCATCGGCTACGGCGGCCTCTACGGCGCCGACAACGACCGTGACCCCAGGACGGAGGCCGCCTTTTTCGGTATACCGGTCCGATTTATCTCGGTGATGTTCGTCGCCTTCGGCTCCGTGGGTACACTGGCCTTTGCCATCACGGCCCCGGACCTGTTCCTCGAAGAGCTCCCCCCACGGACGACGTTACTGGTGACCTTCCGGGCACTCAGCGTGGCCGCGGTCTTCTCCGTCGTCGGTGCGGTGACGACGGACAGCCTGTTCTAGTCGCCCCGAAGTACGTCGAGAGTCTGGTCGTCGACGTACTGGCCCTCGCGGCCCGCGGTGTAGGCCTTGGCGATAGCGATCGCGCGGCCGGTCTCGGAGTCGCCGAGGGTGGGGGTCAGCTCGGACTGCAGTAGCTCCGTCGTCCAGGCGCAATCCTCGTATTCGATGTCACCGCGGACGAGCGCCATACAGAGCGAGACGACGATGCCATGCATCGCCGACGTGACGTATTCGGTCTCGGCGCCGGCGACGGCCGCCAGCCGGTCGACCTCCACCTGCGTCTGCCCGATGGTCGCGGCGAACAACACCGCGCCCGCGCCCAGTTCCGCGGCGGTGAACTCATCGACGTCACCGTCGAAGCGATCCAGCGAGCGGAGGCTCTCAGAGAGGACAGCCTCCGAGAGCCCCAGCTCCGCCACCACGTCCTCGACGATGTCCTCGGGGTCGCGCCGCGGGATATCCGCGTCGACGGCCTCGTCGAGAGTGTCGAGCCACTGTGCGATGACGCGTGGTTCGAACGAGCGCAGCCCCGCCACCTCGACGATGTCGGCGTCCCCGCCGCTCATCCGTGCAGCGGCGACCACCGTCGTGGCCGCGAGCTCGGCTGCGTCCTCCACGTCAGCGCCTTCGACGGCGTCACTGACCATCCCGCGAGCGAGCAGTCGGGTCGAGGAGCCGATATCCAGTTCCTCCACCAGGGCGTCGATTTCAGTCTCGACAGCGTCGACGGTCAGCGCGGCCTCGTTCTCGTCGGCGCCGGCCGGAATCCAGACGTCGACGGAGCCGGCGCGCTTGCGCTGGACAGCGCCGTCATCGGCCAGCGCTTTCAGTGCGCCCTCGGCGGCCGCTTCGCTCGTGTCGTGGGTCTCTGCCACGTTCGTCGTCGTCGGGAGTTCGTCGGGGTAGACGGACTGGACGGTCTCCAGGACGGCCTCCCCGTCGGCAGTCGTCGTGGACGAACTCGACGAGCCGGACGAACCGGCCGAACCCGACGAACTCGACGAACCCGACGAACTCGACGAACCCGACGAACCGGCCGAACCCGACGAACCGGACGAACCCGACGAACCGGACGAACCCGACGAACTCGACGAGCCGGACGACCCCGACGAACCCGACGCGCTTTCGTCACTGCCGGCGCCGTCGGCTGCGGTCGCCGCCTCCTCGTCTGCCGAGTCGGTCTGGCTCTCGTCGCTGGGCTGGTCCGGTGCCTGCGAGGCCGGCACCACCCGATAGCGGTCGTTCCCCAGCCGGTCGTCGAGCAGCTCCTGGAGGTCCTGACAGCGGTTCCGGACGGACACTTCGCTCGTGCCGGAGACCTTGCCGAGGGCACTCTGTTCGTAGTTGTCGTCCAGCCCGTTGACGAGCGCGGCAAGGGAGAGGACCCCACCGGCCGTCGCCGCGGGCGAGGGGCCGCCGGAGACGACGGTCGGGTCGAGCGCGAACGCGTCCTGCAGGAGTCGGTGCGCGACCGTCACGAGCTCCTCTGGCATATCGACGGACTCGCCGAAGCGCTGGACCAGGGTGTTCGGGTGTGGTGGTACCTCGGCGATGTCGAAGTAGTCGGAGACGGCCTCGAGTTGCTGGCTGGTGATATTGATGTCGGCGTCCGGCGCGTCGAGTGCGCCCGACCAGGCGCTCGCGATGTCTTCGTCCCGGACCGGGAGC
Organism: Haloarcula salinisoli; assembly: GCF_019599405.1. Classification (NCBI taxonomy): domain Archaea; kingdom Methanobacteriati; phylum Methanobacteriota; class Halobacteria; order Halobacteriales; family Haloarculaceae; genus Haloarcula; species Haloarcula salinisoli. The sequence continues at coordinate 41,143 of NZ_RKLQ01000006.1, forward strand.
CCGTCCTCCCGGGCGGAGAGTGCAAGCGCCGCGGCCGCGGTGTTATCGAGTCGGTCCTCGTTGACATCGGGCTCGTTGCGGAGCTGGTCCAGCCGGACCAGTGTGATCTGCATCGTGTTGTTGGGTATTTGCAATTTCTCACAGACCGTCACGAGCCGATTCTGCACTGAATTATCTGAGGTACTCGCCATTATACCTCGTTGTGCCCTTCATGGTGTTAAGTTTTGCATACTGCTAGCGAACGCGTCTCACTCACCAGTCGATGGGGCGACGGTCACGGAAGAACCCGCCGCTGGGGGCGTCTGGGCGAAAGCGGGCCAGCCAGACCGGTGTGTCGGCGCCCTGTTCGGGCGTCCGCGGGGCCGAACCGTCGGTCATGTCCGTCTGGACGTAGCCGGGACAGACCGAGTTAGCGAGCAGGTCCGGGTACTCACCGTCTAGATACCGTGTCAGCCCGTTCAAGCCCGTCTTGGAGATTCGGTAGGCCGGCATCTCACCGGACTGGGGCTCGGTGATGGCGCCCAGCCCCGAGGCGACGTTGACCACGCGGCCGCCCGGCCGGTCGAGCAACAGTGGCAGGGCGTGTTTGGTCAACACGACCGGTCCACGGAGGTTCGTCGCGAACGTGCGGTCGATGACCTCGGTCGGCATCGCATGCAGTGGCTCACGGGAGTCCATCACGCCCGCGTTGTTGACGAGCACGTCCAGCCGGCCGGCCTCGGTCTCGATGCGGTCGACTGCGGCGCGTATCTCGCTGTCTTCGAGAACGTCCAGTTCGACCGCGCGACGGTCGTCGTCGGTCACGTCTGCCGTGTCACGAGCGCCGGCGTACACTGTCGTTCCGTGGTCGACCAGCCCGTCGGCGATGCGCTTGCCGATGCCCCTCGTGGCGCCGGTGACCAGCGCGATCTGTCCGTCGAGACTCTCGTACAGTGGCACGTCCATGCCGCTACGCAGGGACCCGGCGTGGAAAACGGCTCGCCCGGATTAGACCGATATCGGGTCGGCGATACTCGACAGTGTCGCCATCGTCAGCCGGGGCGGCCCGTCGCGCTCGGCCGGACCGAGTGTTGACCCCCCGGCGTGGAATGTGCGCCTGTAGTCCTGCCATTCCCCGAACCGGGCCGTCGGGTCGAGGATGTCTCGCTCGCTGAACCCGGTGGGTTCGTCCACGACCACGACCGTGTCGGCCCCCGGTGTATCACCGATGTGTTCGAGCCGCAACCGGTCGCCGTACCGGTGACCGTATCGTTCAGTCACGTTGAGGACATCACCGGCCGCAAAGCCCGCCACCGCCTCTGTGACTCTGTACCCGTTGGGTTGCATACTGTGGGCAGCGGTAGACGCTTCGGTCGGAAAAACGTATTCGGGAGCTAATATTTGTGCAATATCACGAACGTCCGTCCGGGTCGACGGCGCCAGACGGGAGCGGGGCGGGCCACTCAGACCTGCTCGAACCCCTGCAGGGCGACCACGATACTCTCGTCGGCGGGGTCGGTCCGGACGCTGTAGGTCGTCGGGTGCCGCTGGTCGTGGGGGTACACCGACGGCTGGGGTACCTCGAAGCGTTCGGTGCCCGCGAACTCACGCAGGTACTCGCGGGTGAGCATCGGCTCGAGAAACGCCAGTTCGGGGTCGCCGTCGACGCCGACGAAGCCCTGGATGAGCGTGTTCGTGAACGCCGCGGGGTTCCCGGGAAGTTCCGGCGCGTCCGCCGGGGCCAGATGTTCGCCCATGTCGGTGATGTATCGCTCGGCAGCGGTCTCCGGCGGGGACCGGTTGTAGCCGGTCGGAATTTGCTCGTCGGGGATTCCGTCGTACGGAGCGCAATCGGGCCCCACGATGGCGTCGACGGTGTCGGTCCCGAGCATATGGAAGTGGACGTCGAAATGGGGCTTCGCCCAGGCCCCACCGCCGCCGGGGTGGCCGTCTGGGTTCCAGTTCAGGCCGAGGAAGGTAACCGGGGTCGCCTCGGCGTCCGGGAACGGGACGAAGAACTGGAGTGATTCGCGACGATGGATTTCTCGTGCCTGGCCGGTCGGCGCGTACTTGTCGTCGTAGGTCGGGTCGTCGCTGGTCCGGTCCGCGGCCAGTTCGTAGCCAGTCGGCAGTGACCCGGTCACCACCTCGCGGTCGAACTCGACGCCGTGGTACTTCGGGACCCCGGCTGGCGTCGCCGTCGAGAACGGGGTGACCTCGCCGTCCCCGAGTGTGACCGCCTCCCCGTAGGTCGTGATACCCTCGGGCGGGAAGCCCTCGCCGTCGTCGCCCGACGCCCCGACGGCGACGGAACCGCCACCACAGAGCGTCCCGGCCCCAGCGGCCCGCAGTAGCTGGCGCCGGCTCAGTTTCGGCTGTCGATGCGTCCCCGTGGGTAGACTCCGCTCGAACATATGGCGCTCCCTGTATCCCCGACGGTCGCACGACACGCCGCGGGTGTATTTGACATCTCCAGTCGAAAGTGTAATAAATTTGTGGGGATACAGCTTCTAAAACGATGAATTTGTGGGAGTATCTCTGAATGTATATGGCCGGCGGTCGAACGGACAACCGGCCCAGCACGCTGTGACCGGCGATTTGTTCAAGCTGTAACTACCCTAATATTCTTACAGGCACGCCTGTGTATGAGGGTGCATGGATAGTCCGATCCGGGTGCTCCACGTAGACGACGACCCGGACTTCAGAGAGCTGACCGCGGAGCTCCTCGAACGGGAGAACGACCGCTTCACCGTGTCGACTGCGCCGGGACCCGAGGCGGGTCGAGAGCGGCTGGAGTCGGCGGAGTTCGACTGTGTCGTCTCCGACTTCGATATGCCCGGCGAGTCGGGCATCGCGTTCCTCGAGACCGTCCGTGCTGACTACCCCGACCTGCCCTTTATACTGTTTACCGGAAAGGGGAGCGAGGAGGTGGCCAGCGACGCGATATCGGCCGGCGTGACGGATTACCTGCAGAAGGCCATCGGCTCCGAACAGTACGAACTGCTGGCCAATCGCATCGCCACGGCAGTCGACCAGTACCGCACCGCCCGCGAGCTGGAACGCCAGAACGACCTCTTCGAGAAGGCCGAGAGCATCGGCAACGTCGGCGCCTGGGAGTACGACATCGTCACGGACACCTCGTACGTCTCCGACGAGGTGTTGCGCATCCACGGGCTGGACACCGACGAGCATCTCACGCCCGAGGAGACCATCGAGTATTTCCACCCGGACGACCGCGACGAAATCCGAACGGCGTTTCGGGGGGCCATCGATGACGGCCGCGCCTACGACCTGGAGCTTCGGATGCGGGACGCCGACGGAACACAGCACTGGGTTCGGACGCGAGGAGAGCCACAGTCGGAGGACGGCGACATCGTCCGTGTCCGGGGTATCCTCCAGGACATCACCGAGCAAAAGCGGCGCGAAAAGAAGCTCGAACGACAGAACGCCAGGTTAGAGGAGTTCGCCCACGTCGTCTCCCACGATATCCGCAACCCACTGCAGGTCGCGAGCGGGAAACTCGAGATTGCCAGACAGACCGACGACCCCGAGGCGTTCACGCAGGCCGAAGAGGCGCTCGCCCGCATCGAGACCATCATCGAGAACATTTTGACACTCGCGCGCCACGGTCGGACGGTCGACGAGACCGAACCGGTCCAGTTGCAGGAGGTCGCCCAGGAAGCGTGGGAGACCGTCGAGACAGAGGGGCTCAACCTGTCGTTCGACACCGAGGTCGAGCTGGCGGCAGACAGCGACCGACTCCGACAGCTCCTGGAGAATCTGTTCGCCAACACTGTCGAACACGGTGACGGCGCACACACCATCAGAATCGGCGAGATTCAGCCGCTGTATACGGCGACACGCACCAGCGGGGACACAACCACGGGGTTCTACGTCGCCGACGACGGCGGCGGTATCCCCGAAGACATCCGCGACGAGGTGTTCGACTCGGGCTTTACGACCGCGGCAGAGAGCACCGGGTTCGGGCTGGCTATCGTCGCACAGATAGCCGAGGCCCACGGCTGGGACGTGACCGTCACCGACAGCTACGACGGCGGCGCCAGATTCGAATTCACGGAGCAGCCGGCCGGTGGGGCCGACTGAGACCAGCGCGGCGGTTGCCACTCGTCGGGACGTTCCGTGGGACCAAACCGCCACTAACCGTGGAGTACTGGAGTACAACCCGACGAGCGGCTGACAGCGGGGACCGAGCGCGGCTCCAAGCGTTCCCGTCGAATCGTCGTATCAAAACCGCTCCTGTCAGGTCCCCATCACCTGATTTTACTGGCCGGCCATGTACCGCTCAGCCTCGATTCCAGCCCGAAATCAGACGGACTACTTTCCAGAGCCCCCCTTTCGAGCGAAGATTCTTGTTGTTCGTTTGAGAAGAATCGCTCAGCATGGCTACCATCGTAATCGGGTCAGTGCCGACAGAAGAACTCGCACTGGCTCACACGTTCGAGGAACTTCCCGACGTGACCTTCGAGAGCGAGCGGATTATCCTGAGCGGTGACGATGCGGTGATGCCGTTGCTGTGGGCCCGTAACGCCACCCGCGAACCGCTCGAAGCGGCCATCGACGAGGACCCGACGGTGAACAACGTCAACCTGCTGGCCGACTTCGGTGACGAGTTGCTCTACCGGATGGACTGGATAGACCAGGTGCAGCTCCTCTTGCATATGCTGACAAACTCCGAAGCGACGATACTGGACGCTCACGGCCGACGCGAGGGGTGGCGAGTCCGGGTGATGTTCCCGGACCGGTCACACCTCTCCGAGACCCACGAGTTCTGCAAGGCCCACGGGATGGAATTCACCATCGAGTCCATCCGACAGATGGACGGCCAGCCCTCGGGCCGTTTCGGCCTCACCGAGGACCAGTATCTGGCGCTCATCACGGCCGTCGAAGAGGGGTACTACGACGTACCCCAGCAGCGGACGCTGGAGGAGCTGGCGGAGGAATTCGAGATATCACACCAGGCGCTCTCCGAACGGCTCCGACGGGGGACCGAATCACTCGTGGAGGACACGTTACTGGTGGGGACACCATCGGACGGTTAGTTGAACCGCCTGAGAAGCCGGACGAGCACGGAAGCGACCACACCGACGCCGCTAACGCGGGTCGAGAGTGCCGCCGCCCCGAGCAGGAGGGCGGCCGCCCAGTGCTCGCCACGGCGCAGGGCCATGGCAGCGTCGACGAGTGTGGAGATGATAGCGATGTTCCCGAGCGACGACCCCTTTGTCTGTGTTGGCATCGTAGCCACAGGTATGCCAACGACGTGTGAGAACGCTCCCCCTGTGTCTGCGGGGTGTATTTAACAGCCGAGAGCGCCGGCTGGCCGACACCGCTCTCAGGCCTGGGCCGTGTAGCCGGCGTCTTCGACGGCGGTCACGAGGGCGTCCTCGTCGGCGTCGCCGTCGACTGTCGCGGATTCCCCCTCGCGGTCTACACTGACCTCCGTGACGCCATCGACGTCACTCAGTGCGTCCGCGACGCTCTGTTCACAGTGCTCACAGCTCATCCCCTCGACGGTCAGTGTCGTCGTCATACACTCGTCTGTTGGGACGCCAGCGTTAAGCCGATTTCTCCTTCTATTTCCGCGGTAGGTGGCGACGTTCGCTTTCGGATTCAAAGATATATCGGCCGTACGCTTTTACCGCTTCACCGACTGGGGAGACGTATGCGCGACCTCGACGAGACGGACATGGAGATTCTGCAGCTGCTGCTTTCCAACGCCCGACGGCCCTACAGCGAAATCGCGGAGACGGTCGGCCTGTCGGCGCCGGCCGTCTCCGACCGCGTTGCGCGACTGGAGGAGGCCGGCGTCATCAACCGGTTCACGCTCGACGTCGACCGGTCCCAGCTCCGGTCTGGGATTCCGGTGCTGGTCACCATCGAGCCAGGTACCGACGACCCGGCGGCGCTGCGCACGTCGCTGCTGGAGACCGACGCGGTCGAGCACGTGTTCACGACCGCCGAGGCCGACCTCGTGGTGTTCGCCCGCGTCCCCGACAACGACATCGCCGGGTGGCTCGCGGATGCGGTGGATATGGACAACGTCGCCGACTTCGAGGTGGAACTGCTGGCGACCGCCGCGTGGTCGCCCGACCTGGGCGGAACGGAGTTTGCGCTCTCCTGTGCCCAGTGTGGCAACACGGTCGACAGCGAGGGGACCGCAGCGCGCATCGACGACTCGCTCTACCAGTTCTGCTGTCCCTCCTGTGAGGCCCGCTTCGAGGAGAAGTACGCGGAGTTACAGGAAGGAGCGGACTGAGACTCAGGGCCGGAACGGATTCGTCGGCGTGTCGAGACGTGTGACCGGCTCCGCGGCATCGAAATCATCGTCGAAGGCGTAGAGGAATTCGAGGTCAGCTGTCTCGATGTAGCCCACGATAGCCGCATCGACGAACGAGAACGGCGCGTGCTGTCTGAAGCGTGCCTTCGCCGTTGCGAGCCCGCTGTTAGTGAGTCTGTCGACGTGGAACCGGCTGTTCTCCTCGACGCGTGCGAGGAAATCCACCGCGGCTTCGTGGCCCACATGTGTCGTGAGACCGTTTATTGTCTCTGCCAAGACATAGTCCAGAACGACCAGTTCCGGGAGCGAGCCATCGTCAGCGGCCCTGAGAATCTCCAGTCCCCTGTCGTGGTCGCTATCACGCCGATAGAGTGCGGCAAACAGGACACTCGAATCGACCAGCGCTCGGGGCATCTACTCGACGTCGACGCCCCACGCGTCGTGCTCCTCGGCAGCGTTCGTCTCCCTCTCGCCGTCGTAGCCGTCGAAATCGGCGAACGTTCCCCGGCGTTGCTGGACGATTTCGACGCGGAGGCTACCGTCGTCGGCCAGCGACCACCTGAGCTGGTCCCCATCATCGATATCCAGTTCCCGGCGAATACGGGCGGGGATATTGGCCTGGTTTCCAGAAACCGTGCTTTCCGCACGGATATCGTCGCTGCTCATACGGGATACTCTGTCCGTATGCCTGAAAAAGCTAGTGTGATAGCACACTTGGGCGGATAGTAGAGCCACCGAGCCCGGTAACATCGGTGTCAGCGCGTATTAAAGTGCGAGGAAGGCCTAGAGGGTGATATGACAGTCTCCACACCCGGTATCCATCACGTGACCTGTATCGCGGGCGACCCGCAGCGAAACATCGACTTCTGGGTCGAGACGCTGGGACTCCGGCTCGTCAAGCGGTCGGTCAACCAGGACGACCCAGGCACCTACCACTTCTTCTTCGCCGACGCGGAGGGGACCCCCGGGACGAGCATGACCTTCTTCCCCTGGGAGGGGATGCGCCAGGGGAAGGTCGGCTCGGGACAGGTCGCGCGCACGGCCTTCCGCGTCCCAGAGGGCAGCCTCGACTACTGGGAGGACCGCTTCGACGAGTACGGCGTCGACTACGAGGACCGCGTCGAGCGCTTCGGCGAGACCGTCCTCCCCTTCTCGGACCCGGACGGCTTGCCGGTCGAACTGGTCGCGGTGGAACTTCCCGAGGACGAGCCGACGGTCCCGTGGACGGAGTTCGTCCCCGAGGAGTACGCCATTCGGGGATTCCACTCGGTGACGCTGTGGCTGGCCGACGCACAGCGGACCGAGGAGCTACTGGGAGAGATGGGGCTCGAAGAGGTCGGCACGGAGGAAGCCGAGGGTGACACGCCCGGTGACGAACGGACCCGCTTTGCCGCGAGCGGGCCGGTCGGGACGTACATCGACGTGCTCCCGACGATCCAGGGCGGTCGCCAGGGCCACGGCGTGGTCCACCACGTCGCCTTCCAGACGCCGACCGACGAGGAACAGATGGCGATGCGGGACGTGATACAATCGGACGGGCTGCGCCCGACACAGCAGATAGACCGCCACTGGTTCCGCTCGGTGTACGTCCGGGAACACGGCGGCGTCCTCTTCGAGCTGGCCACGAGCGGCCCGGGCTACACGAGCGACGAACCCCTCGGCGAACTCGGCGAACGGCTCGTCCTCCCCGGCGAGTTCGAGAACCGTCGCGAAGAGATCGAGGCGCAACTGACCGAGATTACGGTCCCGCGTTCCGAGTCGGCCGAGGCCGACGACTGATACCGACTGCTATAGCGATTTACCGCTCCGACCGCACGACGAAGGGTAACGTCGGTGGGCTGAGACCACATCTCCGACGCCGTCAGCCGCCCGGGCGATACCCCCGGCTCAGGAGGATACAGACGACGTTCAGGACGACCAGCAACGGGAGCCGGACCGCGGCCGACGTGGCGAGGTCGGTCACGAGCCCGGCGACGATGACGAGCGGGAGGACGATCGTACCCCAGAACGCCGAGGCGCGGAGCAGTTCGGCGATGTAACTCCCGCACGCGACGAGACCGGTGACAAACCGCCGGAGCGCCCCCGCTCCCAGCGTGTCCAGTCCCAGGCCCATACAGTGGGACGCGGGGCCGTGGGACAATAGTAATCGGTCTATAACGGGTCGCGTGGCGCCAAGTTACGCCGCGGTCACCGCACGGTGGCCTCGCCGACGGTCTCGGCGAATGCGACAGTTTCCTTGACGTCGGTTATCTCCACCTCGACTCTGTCGCCGGGTTTCGTGCCCGGAACGATGACGATGAACCCGCGCTCGACCTTGGCGATGCCGTCGCCCTGGTCGCCCAGCGTGTCGATGGAGACCGTGCGGACTTCGCCTTCCTCGACAGGTGGCCCCTGTTCGTGGGACGGGGCGGGGTCAGCCCGTGAGACGGAGGAGGGGGCCTCCTGGGCCGGGACTGTCTCCGTCTGTTCGTCCTCCTCGGCGGCCAGGAGCGCGACGCGGTATGACGTGCCCGTCTCGATGGAGCCGTTTTCGACGAGTTCAGGCGGGATAGCGACGGTGTAGCGGTCGCCCTCGTCTTCGACCGACGTCTCGAATAACAACCGAAGTGAATCAGATATTTCTGTCATTGCCTCGTCTACGAACCCCAGGGCTAAATCCTACCGGAATCGTCCTGTATAATTCGACTGGCCGTCACGTTCGGTTCGGGAACGCTCCGGACCCCGGTCTCTGGCCGGTCCCGATGTCAGCCGACGGCAAGGAACCCCGTGGTGTTTTTTCCGCGCGCTGTCTTGTCCGTGGTATGGTCAGCTCACTACCACTGTGGCTCTGGTACGTGAGCATCCAGGTCGTCTCGGCGGCCCTCCTCGCCGCCACCGGATATCTCGTTTGCTCACAGCCCGAAGCACACCACCAGCGGGAGTTCGTGGCCTACGTCGCCGTCCAGGCGGTCTGGCTGCTGGTCGCAACCACGAAGTTCCTCGTCGGGCCGCCCGAACTCAAGTACGCCCTGAGCCTGCTGACCGACCTGCTGGCCCTGGGTGCCATCACGTCCATCGCTTACTTCGCGACGGTGTATACGAACCGCTCGCTCTCGCTCCGGCGTCCACAGAACGCGCTCTTCGTGGGGTGGCTGGTCGTCGCTGTCGGGAGCATCCTCACAGAGCCGCTGTTCGGGTTCCAGTATGCCTCGGTTACCTACCACCAGGAGCCCATCGCGTATCTGGCTGTCACGCCCGGGCCAGCCTACCTGCTGGGTTCGGGGATGGCCGTCGCGGTTGTGCTGGTCAGTCTCGTCTACCTCACCAGGCTGTTCATCAGTTCGACCCACAGGCCGACCAGTTCGGTGCTGTTGCTGGTCGCCGCAGCGGTCGCCTCGTTCCTGCCTAATCTGGTGTCGACGCTCAATATCGTTCCGCTGCTGCCGGGCTATGATTACACGGTTTTCGGAATCGTCCCGTTGACCGTCATCCTGGGGTACACGGTCTTTTTCAGGGGCGAGCTCGATCTGGCTCCGATGGCCCGGGCCGAAATCGTCGACGATATCGACGACGTGTTGCTCGGGCTGGACGACGCGGGACGAGTCGTCGATTACAACGCCGCCGCCGGGCCCCTCCTCCCCGAGGACGTAGCCACTCCCGTCGGGACGGCGCTGTCGGAGCTGTTACCCGGTCTGGCCGCCGAGGTGCCCCTCCCGGAGGCCGGCGAGGACGACGTCTCGGCCACCTACACGACGGTCGTCGATGGCCGTCGAACCCATTACGCCGTGTCGGTATCGTCAATCGTCGAGCGTGGTACCGTCGCCGGCTACACGGTGGTCCTCCGGGACGTCACCGCGGTCGAACGGTCGAAGCGGGAGCTGCAACGCCAGAACGACCAGCTAGAGCAGTTCGCAAGTACCGTGGCTCACGACCTCCGGAACCCGCTCCAGGTCGCAGACGGCGCTGGAACCTTACTCCACGAGCAGCTCCAGGCCGCCGACGCGCCGGAGGCAGCCACCGCGGCTGACCACATCGACCGGGTGACCGGCGCGGTCGCCCGGATGGACGATAGACTGGACGAACTACAGACCCTCGCGAAACACGCCCAATCCGTGACCGAGACCGAGTCGGTGGAGTTCGGGGCGGCTGTCCGGGGGGCCTGGGACGAGGTCGACACCACGGATATGACCCTCGATGTCAGGTCTGGCGGGACTATCCAGGCCGAGCGTGGGCGGCTGGCCAGCGTCCTCGAACAGCTCGTCCGCCACAGCCGCGAGCGAGCAGCGGCCCGCGTCGAGGTCACACTCACCGAGTCCGGGTTTACGTATCGGGACGACGGCCGACAGATTCCTGCGACAGAGCACACCGAACTGTTCGATTCCGACACGACCACCACCGCACAGGGTGTCGGGCTCGGGCTGGAAATCGTGCGGACACAGGTCGAGTCCCAGGGATGGTCGATATCCATAGAGCAAGCCGATGAGCGGACCGCATTCGTCGTCACCGGTGCCGAGACGACGGTAAAGACGGAGCCACGAGCATGAACGGCTCGCCCCTTTCCCAGCCGGAGTACCATCCCATCATGGCGGCGTATGTCGGCCTCCTGGTCGCGACTATCGTCGTCCTCGCCCTGCTGAACGTGTGGGTCGTTCGTGGCCGGTCGACGTCTCGTATCCGGGCCGTCCTGCCGCTCCACACCGCCGCGATGGTGTGGGCGGGCGTCGCCGCCCTCGAACTGCTCGTCGTCGACCCCACACTGGGCCGCTGGCTGGTGTATCTACGCACCGCCTGCTCCTATCTGACTGTGGTGCTTTTCGTCTACTTCGGGACGGTGTACAGCGGCCGCTCGACCTCGCTCAGACGACCGTTCAACGCCCTGTTCCTCGGTGGGATGGGTATCGGGTTCCTGGGGCTGGTGACCGACCCGTGGCTCGGGTTGCACTTCGACCCCCTGGTGCGTGCCACAGAGCCGTTCCCGTACTACCGCACTGGCTTCAGCCCCCTGTGGCAGTTCAGTTTCGTCTTATCGTACGTCGGAATCGCGATGTCGCTGTACTACCTGACGGAGCTGCTGGTCACCTCACAGCACCGGTCGCGCCGACCGCTGGTCGCCTACAGCCTCGGCATCCTGCTCGGACTCGTGCCCGGCGCAGTCACGTTCGTCGCCGAGGTACCGACACTGCCCGGGTACGACCACACCGTCCTCGGGCTCAGTATGGTCAGCGTGGGCACGTTCGTCGGTGCGTGGCTCGGGATGGTCGAAATCGCGCCCATCTCACGGGACCGGCTGCTCGAGACCTCCGGAGACGGGCTCGTTGTCTGTGACGACACCGGGACAGTCGTCGACCACAACGAGGAGGCCAGGACGTTTTTCACTGGCGAGAGAGCGCCCGTCGGGTCGCCGCTCGCGACGGTCGCACCCGCGCTGGCAGCGGCCCTCGACGATAGCGACGGGAGCGGGACTGCCTGGGACGACTCGGCCTCGGATACCGAGTTCACCCGGGACGGGCGGTGGTACTCGGTGGTCATCTCGCCCGTGACCGACGGTGGGGCGGTCTCGGGGTCGGCACTGCTGGTACGGGACGTGACCGAACGCGTCGAGAACCGGCGGGAGCTGCGGCGTCAGAACGAGCAACTCGACGAGTTCGCCAGCAGTGTCTCCCATCACCTTCGCAACCCGCTCCAGGTCGCCGCCGGGCAGACCGAACTGGCCCAGGACCGCCTCGGTGAGTCGCCGCCGGAGGATGTGGACATCGGCCGACTCGACGACCTCGATGGCGCACTCGACAGGATGGCAGCTATCATCACGGACCTGCGGACACTCGCCGAACAGGGCAAGTCGGTCGAATCCACCGACTCCGTCCCGTTCGACGCGACGGTCCGGACCGCCTGGGCCCACGTCGACACCGGGAGCGCGACGCTGGCAATCGAGCGCGATGGGACGATAGCGGCCGAACAGAGCCGACTGCTCAGCATCCTGGAGAACCTCATCCAGAACAGTGTCGAGCACGGTTCGACGAGCAATCGGACCGAGTCCGATGACGCCGTCGAAGGCCATGGCCCCGATGCACGGGACGACCGGGACACAGCGGACACGGCCCTCAGCATCACGGTTCGTCTCACCGACGAGGGCTTCGTCTTCGAGGACGACGGGTGCGGTATCGACGCCGACCTCGACCGGCTGTTCGACTACGGCTACACCACCAGCAGCCAGGGGACCGGACTGGGGCTGTGCATCGTCCAGACGATGGTCCAGTCCCACGGCTGGTCGATACGGGTCGACCCCGACCACGACGGAGCCCGCTTCGTCGTCAGCGACGCGGTCACGAGCGTCGGGCCAGCAGAGGCTTCGGTGGCCTGGAATAAGCAGTGAACAACATTATTGGAGCCGGGCCGCCGTCTGTCATGAGCCTGCTCACCGTCCTCCCGCTGGCGGTCGTCATGGTCGCGGGTCCGCAGTTTCTCAGCGCCATCTTCCTCGCGACGAGCGACCAGTGGCGGCGCAACTCGGCGGCCTACGTCACTGGCGCGGCCCTCGCTATCAGCCTCGTCGTGGCGGCAGCGTACTTCCTCGCGACCGGGACGCGGTCGGCCGGGGCCTCGAACACGTCGCTTACCTGGGTGGTCCTCGTCGTGCTCCTCGTCGTGGCTGTCAACGTCTACCGTACCCGAGAGACCGCCGAACCACCCGCGTGGATGGGGAAGTTGACCGGGGCGAACCCACGGTTCTCCTTCCGGCTTGGCTTCCTGCTGTTGGGGTTCTTTCCCACGGACCTTCTCACGTCTATCGCCGTCGGCACGAGCCTCTCCAGTGAGGGCGCACCGCTGGTCGACGCGGCAGGCTTTCTGTTCGTGACACTCGGTCTACTCGCGCTCCCCTCACTGACGGTGCTGGCGCTGGGCGAGCGCGCCGAGCGGTTCCTCCCGAAAGCGCGAGACTGGATGACCGACAACGCGTGGGTGGTCAACGAGTTCGTCATCGGTATCTTCATCGTCCTCACGCTGACGTGACTACTGCGCGGTGTACCCCCCGTCGACGACGAGGTTGTGGCCGGTGACGTACGACGACTCGTCGCTGGCGAGGAAGAGTGCGGCGTCGGCCACGTCGCCGGGCTGGCCGTCCCGGCGAAGCGGTATCCCTTCCTCCATCGTCCCAGCAATCACCTCGTCTTCCGTCGTCATCGCCGTCTCGATTACCCCGGGGTTGATAGCGTTGACACGGATGCCGTCGGGCCCGAGTTCGAGCGCGAGTTCCCGTGTGAGGTTCGTGATACCGCCCTTCGAGGCGCAGTAGGTCGACGCGCCAGGGTAGCCCACGAGCCCCGCGACCGAGGAGAGGTTGACGATGCTGCCACCGCCATCGTCGCGCATTACGTCAGCAGCGAGTTTGCTCCCGAAGTACACCCCCTTCAGGTTGATATCCATGAGCCAGTCGTAGTCCGCCTCGTCGACCGTCTCGATTGGCGCACTGGCCGTGAACACGCCCGCGTTGTTGACCATCACGTCGAGCCCCCCGAACACGTCGGTCGCAGTCGCCACGGCAACTTCTATGTCCCCGACGACGGAGACGTCAGTCTCGACAAACGCGGCTCGCTGGTCGGTCTCTGTCTCGATACGCTCGTGGGTCGGGTCACCGCCCTCGCGGGGGTCCTCGCGGATGTCCGCGACGACGATGTCCGCGCCCGCCTCCGCGAACCGCAACGCGATTGCCCGGCCGATGCCGGACGACGCCCCCGTTATCAGTGCCGTTCGGTCGCCCAATCTGTCAGTCATGTGACTTCACGTCGGGCGGTACCAGTCGGGGTGGCAAAACAGTTAGCGATGGTGAGGCCTTGTAATTCAGGTACGTACCACCACGGAGCGTCCGTACCACACCGTAGAATCGCCAGGTTTCCGATTGAGAGTGGTTCACGCACCATTGGTTCCAGTATTTTGTTCGGCTAAATATCAATAATATAAAATGTCTTTGGTGGTACAACTCTCCGTCCACCCGCATGGTCGATTTGACTCGACGGAATCTGCTTGCATCGTCGGTGGCAGCGGCACTGGGGGCCAGCGCGGTCGGGCTGGCCAGCGGTGACGAAGTCCCTGAGAGCGACACGCCGGGCGCGCCCAGCGTCCAGGGGTCACTGAAACGGTTCCTGACGACCGCCTACGGGGCCGAGGTGACGGGCCCGTTCGTCTTCGAGGATGGCGGGCTGCTGTACAGCCTCCAGCACCCCAGCGAGGAGAACCCCGAGCCCTACGGTCGGGCGTCGGTCGGCTACTTCAGCGGCTTCCAGTTCGAGTTCGACGGGAGCAACGACGATTTCACCGAAGTGGGCATCCCGGACACAGAGGAGAAACAGCGGGAGGTTCGCTCCGAGAGCGGCGACTACGAGACACTGTTCCAGGGCCGCGAGCCCATCGGCGACGGGAGCGAGCGCCTCGGCGTCGTCCAGACGCCCGACGGAACCGATATCACCATGGACAACTTCGCCGGAACCCAGTACGGCGGCCCGGCCACCAACCCGGACTGCAACCAGTTCGTCCCGACGAACGACGCGGGGACGGAGGGGTACCTGTTCACCAACTGGGAGAACAGCCCCGGCAACGTCACGCGGGTGTTCATCAGCCAGGACGGGGCGGGCGAGTGGCACGCCGACCTCGACGACGCGATGAACCTCGCGAACACCGACTCCCTGCGGGAGCTGGGCGGGACCCGAATCAACTGCTACGGCGACCTGAGCCCGTGGGGGACGATGATATCCTCCGAGGAGAACTATGCCCACGCACGCGTCTCGCTGACGGCGACAGTCAGCGATATCGTGGAGGCAGAGAGCGGGAAGGGTCTCATCGGTGGCTGCCAGTTCTGGAACCGACCGAACCCGACCGAGATTCAGAGCGCCGCCGAGGAGTACTTCGACGACGCCGGGTTCATCCAGGGGTACTGGGCGCTCGACGGCGTCGAGTTCCTCGCCTACTACCTCGGCGCAGACCGGGTCGATCAGGCCGACGACAACGGGACCAACACGACGAACCCCATCGGCGACGTCTACCCGAACCCCTACCGGTACGGCTACCACGTCGACTTCCGCGACCCGGCGGCCGACGAGCCCGAAGCGGTCAAATACTACGTGATGGGGCGGGCCTCGTGGGAGGCGCCGGACATCCAGGGCGACGAGCAGACCGTCTACGGCTGTTCCGACGGCGACAGCAAGGGTATCTACAAGTTCGTCGCCGACGAGCCCATCCCGAGCTACGACGACACCGACGACATCGCGGGCACGCTGTACGCACCCAAGATAACGAACGATGCGGCCAACGCCTCGGAGGCCGGCGAGCGAAACTCCCCGGCCCAGACACCGCTGGAAGTCGAGTGGCTGGAACTCGGCCACGCCACGAACGGCGAGATAGAATCGTGGATTGCCGAGTACGACGATATCACCCAGGAAGACTATCTCGATACCCACGCCGAGACCGACTGGACCGAAGACCTCGCAACGGCCCTCGAAGAGGCCGACAGGGCGGTCATAGCGAACGGTAACCAGAACTACGTCACGAACGAGGAGATAGTCGAGTGGGCCCGGCAGTACGAGGCCGACGGCCCCGACAGCGTCGACGAGGAGCTCCGCCGCGTTCCCTTCATCGAGACCCGCGCCGCCGCGAAGGAGATCGGCGCCTCCGTCGAGTTCAACAAGGCCGAAGGCGTCGACTCTGTCGACGACTCCGAGCCCGGCGACTTCGTCTACTTCGGCATCTCTGAGTTCAACGACGACCTTGCGAACGACGAGGGCGACATCCAGCTGGACCGCGTCGACGGCGGCGTCGTCTACCGCGCGGAGCTCGAACGGGACTACAACGTCTCGACGCTCGAACCGGTCATCACCGGGCCGGACTTCACCGACAGCCCCGCCGACGCCGACGACGCCCTGCGCAACATCGACAACGTCTACACGATGCGTGACGGCCGCGTCATCTGCTGTGAGGACGGCTTTGGCGGCCCCGCCCGCTCGTACCCCAACGACGGGCTCTACGTCTTCCAGCCCGACGTGCTGGTCGACGTCGACGCCGTCGCAGTCGGCAACGGCGCGACGGGGACCGCGGCGCTCTCGGCCTCCGCGCTCCCGTCGGGCTTTTCGGGTGCCCGCATCACCGTCTCGGTGAGTGACCCCGACGTGGCAACGATAACCGGGGTGTCGTTCCCTGAGGCACTCGGGCTCACCGAAGCAACCGTCAGCGACGACGGCGACAGCGCGACCATCCGCGTCACGGACACCGAGGACGAAATTGGCGCAGGTGGCCTCGACGTCATCCTCGCGACACTGACAGTGCGTGGCGATGGCACCGGAACGACGGATATCACCGTCGAGGTCGACCAGATGGACGACGACGCCGGCTCGGCGATAGACGCCGAGGCCCGCGAGGGCGTGCTGGTCACCGGCCCGCCGCCGGTCGATGGCGACGCCACCCCCACTGACCCCGACGACGACGGGCGCTACGAGGACCTCAACGGCAACGGGCGACTGGACTACGCGGACATCCAGCTCCTGTTCGAGAACTTCGACCGCGACAGCGTCCGCCTGAACAAGACCGCCTACGACTTCAACGAGAACGGTCGGCTGGACTTCGACGACGTCGTCGACCTCTACGAGGACGTCAACTGAGAGGGCCACAGACAGTTGGACCGGCGTCTGAACATCACTATTTGTTCCAACCCCACATGACACATCGACAGCCGATACCGACCCTCACAGCCGTGCTCGTCGCCGTTGTGGTTCTCGCGGCAGTGTCGGGCGCCGGCGCTGCGGCACAGACCGACGACCCCGGAGTCAGAGTCACCGACGGGACGACGACTTCCGGCGGAAACACTACAGTCGGCGTGGTACTCACGTCGGCCCCGAACGGCCTCTCGGGCTACTATCTCGACCTCACGGTACAGTCGCCAGAGGGGGCTCGCGTGGTCAACGCCAGCTACCCCGACCAGTTCGGACTGACAACGGCACCGGCGTACAGCGAGGACGGCACCACCGTCACAGTCGAAGCGGCCGACGTGAACGACGTCGTCGAGCCCGGTGCGGCCGACATACAGCTCGCGACGGTCGAGATAGCCGGCGGGACCCCCGGCGACCTGGCGGTTGGCGTCGAGCCGCGGCAGTTCGACGACGACGATGGAGAGTCGTTCCAGCCCGCCCAGGTGAGCGACGAGACCCCGACGACCGAACCAGATACGCCGACCACCAGCACTGGTCCCGAGCCCACCGACGGACAGGGAGCCGCGAACGGCTCGGCGACGGCCTCCGGCGGAAGCGGCCCGCTCTCACCGGCGCTGGTCGTGGGCGCGGTCGCCCTGCTGGTCGGTGTCTGGTTTCGGCGGAGCGAGGCGTAGCACACAGACCGACCCACACGCAGACAATGTCACGAAGCCACCACCAGACTGACGGCACAGACGGCACCGAATCGATGTATCGAACGCACATCCTCGACGTGCGAATCGTCGAGGCGAGCGGCTCCGACGGCGAGACAGTCTACCGGTTCGAGGCTCCCCACCACCGGGGTATCGAGTTCGAGGACCCCGACAGCGCGTCGCTGTACGCCGACGTCTACTTCGACGTCAACGGGTTTCAGGAGGACGGTACTGGCCATCGGGGTGTCCCGCCGAAAATCATCCAGGCCGGCCGGGACACACTGGTCGCGTACTTCATGACCCAGCCCGACATCGACGAGAACTGGGTGGCGTCGTACTACGGGGAGAAACCGGAGAAGGTGACCCGGTACGTCACCCGGGTGCGCAAGCGCGCGAGGAGGATACGTGAGGGCGTCAGAGAACGGGGCCACGAGTAGCCGCTAACTCGACTCCACGAGCGCGGCAGCGACGGCTTCGAGTTGCGCTTTGCGGAAGGCGGTCTGTGTCTGCTCGGGGTCGTCGGTCTCCAGTTCGCCGATAGCCGAAAGGATGCCGGCCCGCATCTGGGGTTTCGACGGGAACCTGTCCGTGTGGATATCGTAGCCCACGGCCCCACAGATTGCGGCCAGGGACTCCTTGGTGAACGCCGTCGACTCGGGGCGCTCGAACCGGCCGACCGCGGTCCTGATTTCGTTTCGTAGTTCGTCGACAGTCGGTGACATGCGTTGACGACCGTCTGGGTCAGTGGTGTGGCTTGTGGTTTCCTCTCGCGGGGCGTCCCCTGGAGGTCAGGGCAGTATGGTCGCCCAACTGACCTGTAACGAGAGGTTTCACGCCGTCCCACGTGGTCGATAGGGGCAAATTCCGGGACACCTCTAGACTCACTAACCAGAAATATCTCATGTGAGAAGCGAGTGGTCACCGCAAGGCCCAAGACACTCCTAATCGCAGAGATACATATATGCATCACCCTGGACCGCCACGGTTCGTGGCCGCCGGTGACGAGATAGAACTCGCACCGCGTGACCCCGACCCATCGGCGACCTACAGGTGGCAGCTCGTACAGACTCCCGAGGACTCCGACGCGACCGTCGGCGACGAGCCCGTCGAGCAGCTGGTCCCGGACGTGCCGGGCACCTACGTCGCCGAGCTCACTGCGCCCGACGGCCGGCACCGCCTCACCGTGCGGGCGTTCCCCAGCGCGCTCTCCCCTGCCGGTGTTGGGGGGGCCTCGGGCTCCGGGTTCTCCGGTCGCCGGAGCGGACAGGTCAGTGGCGGCGTCTCCGGTGGCGTCAGCGGCGGCCGGAGCGGCTCGGGCAGCTACGGCGAACTCGCCACGCGCGAGAAAGGCGAGGGCGGCCGCCCACGCCTGACGCTGACGCCGGTCGTCGAGGGCGACGACGCCGTCGTCGAGGCCGACCCCCAGCCCCACCCGAACGCGACGGAGACGGCCGACGACCTGGCGGTCGAGTTCCTGGTAGACGACCGCGACGACGTCGACCCGAGCGCCGTGACAGTCGGCGACCGCGAACTGCGGGTACCACTTTCGGCCGTCGGCGACCGACTGCGCGTCCACGCGGTCGCAATCGGCGAGGACGGGTACAGTGTCGCAGATGCCGCGGAGTTCGAGCGAGACGAAGAAGAGCTCGCGACCGACGGCGGCACCGCCGTCCAGACGGGCCAGACCGTCACCACGAACCAGCCATACCACCCGCCCGAGTGGGCCGAGGAGTCGGTCATCTACGAGATTTACATCCGCACCTTCGGCGGCGAGGAGGGCGAGGCGTTCGACGCTATCGTCGACCGCCTCGACTACATCGACTCTCTCGGGGTGGACACCATCTGGCTCACGCCGGTGCTCCAGAACGACCACGCGCCCCACGGCTACAACATCGTGGACTTCCTCTCAATCGCGGACGACCTGGGCACGCGAGAGGACTACGAGCGGTTCATCGACGCGGCCCACGAGCGGGGCATCAACGTCCTGTTCGACCTGGTCTGTAACCACTCCGCGCGCACCCACCCGCACTTCCAGGCCGCCGTCAACGACAAGGAAAGCGAGTATCGGGAGTGGTACGAGTGGCGCGGCGACACCGAGCCCGAGACGTACTTCGAGTGGGAGCATATCGCGAACTTCAACTTCTCGCACCTGCCGGTGCGCCGATACCTGCTGGACGCCGTCGAGAAGTGGCAGCCACTGGTCGATGGCTTCCGCTGTGACATGGCGTGGGCGGTCCCGAACAACTTCTGGCGGGAGATCCACGACAGCTGCAACGACGCCGACGACGACTTCCTGCTGCTGGACGAGACCATCCCGTACATCGCGGACTTCCAGGCCGGCCTGTTCGACATGCACTTCGACTCGACGCTGTACTTCTCCTTGCGCCAGGTCGGGGGCGGCCAGGACGCCGAACTGGTCCTCGACGCCATCGACGAGCGTACCGAGGCCGGCTTCCCGGACCACGCCTCGTTCATGGTGTACGCCGAGAACCACGACGAGACGCGTTACATCGTGGACTACGGCAAGGAAGCGGCCGAGGCGGCCGCGGCCGCGACGTTCACGCTGCCCGGCGCACCGATGGTCTACGCCGGCCAGGAGTTCGGCCAGCGAGGCCGTCGCGACGACCTGGCGTGGGACCACGCCGACGACGAGATGCGCGAGTTCTTCAGTTCGCTCGCCGACGTGCGCAAACAGACCCCGGCGCTGTCGGCCGACGGGGAGCTCTACCGCGTCGACTACGCGGTCGAGGAGGGCTGGGACGACCGCGTCGTCGCCTACGCCCGTGCGACCGAGGAAGAAGCCGCCGTCGTCGTGCTGAACTTCGGCGAGGAGCCGGCGACGGTGGCGGTCCCCGAGGAGGCGTCCAACCACGACATCGTCGCCGACGAGGACGTCGGTGCCGATGGGGCGGCCGTCACGGTCGACAGTGCCGTCGTGCTGCCGGCAGACAGCCTCGTATAGTGACCGAATCGCGACGCGAGTAAGCGATTGGGACGGGGTGTTCAGACCCCTGCCCCCGCCAGCAGATCGGGCTGCAGCATTGTACGAAATCGCAGGGATTTATTGAGAGCGTTGTCTTGTGGTAGCTATGCGACTTACGACAGCGCTCAACGAGTACAAAAAAGCTCGTGGTGAGCGCTTCCCCGAGGAGAGCAAGACGGTCGGCGGCTCGTTCTCGGGGCATGGGGACCGCCTGGTACATATCGGGGAGCACGGTTCGTTGCGGGATTACTCCGATTCGCTATCCGGACTGTATGGTATCGACCGCTCGCAGCTGGGCATCCAGATCGGCGACGAGACACGCTGGTTCAGCGACCTGGACACTATCAGGCAACACTACTACCGAGACACCCGCCTGGTGGAGACCGAGTACGACGCTGGCAGTTTCACCGTCCACCAGTACGACCTGACACTCGGGCGCGCCCACGCGACACACGTTGAAGTGCGCGGGACCGTCCCGCAGGGCGCGAAACTCGTCGCCTTCGCGACGATGGCACCGGAGGGGAAAGACACCGGTGTCGGCGCGCTCATCCACGAGGACGGCGGCCCCGATAACTCGCGTGTGCTGGAGGTCTACCACCGCCAGGAACACGACTACATCACCGCTTCGACGGGACTGGACGAGGTCCACGGGCAGCGGCCCGAGCGACTGGGCGAGATACTCGACGACGACCCCATCTACTTCCCGCGCCGACGGGGGACCGAACGGCGTGACCAGACCCGCCTGACCGGTGACTTCGTCGTGACGGCCCCACTGGAAGCGGTCGGACGCTCCAACAGCACGACGCTTATCACACAGCTGTCGGACCACACGGAGGTCGACCGCCAGCAGGCGATGGCCGACGTGAGCATCTGTGCACAGTCACATTCGACGGCGTCGGACCTGCGGGAGTCGGCCCGCGAGCGGACCCGCATCGAGGTGCCCGACTCGCTGCCCCGCGCCGACAGCCTCCGGACGGACCTTCGGGTGATGGACCTGCTGTCGTCGCCGTCGGGCGGGCACATCGCCGCCCCCGAGTTCGACCCGTTCTACGAGAACTCCGGCGGGTACGGATTCGTCTGGTTCCGTGACGACGCCTCGGTCTCGCGACACCTGCTGGAGGCAAGCGACCGGCTCGATATCGAGACCGACGACATCCTCGAAGAGAGCGCGCAGTTCCTCTGTGAGCGCCAGCTCGCCGACGGCACCTGGCCCCACCGCGTGTGGGCCACTGACGGGTCGCTCGCGCCCGGATGGGCGAACGCGAACGTCGAGCACAACGACGAGTCGCCGGAGTATCAGGGGGACCAGACCGCGACGGTGACGGCGTTCCTCGCGAACCTGCTCAGCACCCGGCACGGTCGGCTGAGCGACTCGCTAACCGTCCAGATTCGGGACACCATCGTCGAAGCGGTCGACGCGCTCACTCGCGACGTGGCCGACAACGGGCTGCCCTCCGAGTGTCAGAACGTCTGGGAGGACTCCGTCGGGCAGTTCGCCCACACGGCAGCGGCCTACATCGAGGCCTTCGCGGCGGTCGCGCAGGCCCCCATGACCAACCAGATCAAAGAGCGCAGCCTCCACGGCGCCGACCGCGTCATGGACGGGCTGGAGGAGCTCTGGGACGAGGAGATGGGCGTGTACGTGATGCGCCTGACCGACGGCGACGTCGACCACCGAATCGACGCCGCGGCGCTGAAGCTCACGGACGCCTTCCGCGCGTACGACGCCGTCGAGGACACCGAACTGACTGACGAGCACGTCCAGCGGCTCGCCAACCACGTCAGCACGACGCTCGACACCCTGTTCCGGAACCCGCCCCATAGCCAGCTGGCGGGGCTCATCCGCTACGAGGGCGACCGCTGGCGGATGCAAGAGCAGGACGGCGAGAAGATATGGTCGGTGACGACCGGTATCGGAGCGGTTTCGGCCGCCCAGGTCGGCGTCATGCTGAACGAGCGCGGCGAGAACGGCGACGCCTACCTCAACCGGAGCAGCGACCTCTACGAACTCATCGCCGACGACGGTCCGATGGCGACCGACGCGGGCTATCTGGCCGAGCAGGCCTTCGACTCGGGCGAGCTCGACAGCGCGACGCCGCTTGGCTGGTCACACGCCATCCGGCTCCACGCGACCGCCCTGCTCGACGACCTCAACTCCCTGCCGACCACCTCCTCCACGACAGAGGCACCCGACGAGATGCCGACCTGGACGACCGGGGAGAAGTTCGGCATCGGCACCGTCGCCGACCACGCCGAACAGGACCCATCGCGCGTCTGGTTCACCCTCACCGAGGGCGCTCTGACCGAGGCTCGGTTCCCACAGGTCGACCTCCTGAACCTTCGGACGCTGGATTTCATCATCCGGTGTAACGACGAGTCCGACTACGCGGTCCGGACCCACAAGGAGGACCGGCGCAACACCGACACCATCGAGCGCCGCGTCGAACCCGCCGAGGACGACGCCTTGCTCTTCCGTCACATCTTCACGGAGACGGGGGACGGCCAGGGCCACGCCTGGGAGCTGACCGTCGACTACGCGACGGACCCCGAACACGACGCAATCCTCGCGAACGTCGAGTTCACCGCGGAGGACGACCACAGCTACGACGTCTTCTCGGCCGCAAACATCGCGCTGACGAGTACGAACAGCGTCGACCGCGGGCTCCGGTACGGGGAGGAAGGGAAGTTCCACCTCGTCGCCCGCAACCCGGAGGCCTACACGGCCGAGACCCACAACGAGTTGCTGGTCGACGAGAACGGCGACGCCCTCTCGGTCGCGATGGCGATGGCTGCCGAGGGCCGCTTCGACTGGGCGACGGTCGGCGCGGCCGGCAGCGAACGACTGGACGCCCTCTACACGCAGGGTGAACTGCCCGAGCCGACAGAGTCTGTCGACGGGGAGAACATCGTCCTCATCGGGCGTCTGGGCACCGGCGAGACTGCCGAGGAGACGGTCGCGCTCGGCTTCGCCCGGCAGGCCGACACCGCGGCCGCGCTCGGTGAGGCCGACGGGGCCCTCGACCGCGGCTTCGAGACGGTCAGAGGGGCCTACGCGGCCAGCTGGGGGGAGTACCTCGCGGACAAGGAGCTGCCCGACTCGGTCGAGGGCCATCCGAACCTTGCCAACCAGTACCGCACCGCCATCATGACGCTGATGGCGGTCGAGGACAAGACCTACCACGGCGCCTCCATCGCCTCGCCGTCGGTGCCGTGGGGCGACGCGGTGTACGCCGGCGAACCGAAGAACTACGGCTACAACTTCGTCTGGTCGCGTGACCTCTACCAGGTCTTTACCGCGTTCGACACCGTCGGGGCACTCGACATCGCGGCCCAGCAACTGGAGTACATCTACGAGTTCCAGCAGGACGAGGCCGGCTTCATCCCGCAGAACACCTACGTGAACGGGACCACCCGCTGGGGCGGCGAGCAGATGGACAACATCTCCTACCCACAGGTGATGGCCTACCACCTCGCCGAGGACGGCATCACCTTCGACGACGTCAGTTACAGCTACGAGAACCTCCGGCGGTCGGCCGACTACGTCGCGCGCAACGGGCCACAGACGGCCCAGGAGCGCTGGGAAGAGGAGGCCGGCTTCTCGCCGTCCTCTATCGCCGCCGAGATATCCGGGCTGGCCTGTGCGGCCAAGCTCGCGCTGGACGAGGGCAACGAAGCAGACGCCCTGGTATGGCTCGCGCTGGCCGACCACTGGGCGAACAACGTCGAGGACTGGACGGCCACGGAGACGGGGACCGACCAGCACCAGAACACGCCCTACTACACCCGCATCACGCGGGACGGCAACCCCGAGGCCGGCCACCTGCGGACGCTGGCCAACAACGGGCCGACGCTGGACGAGCGCAACATCATCGACCACGGCTTCCTCGACCTGGTCCGACTCGGTATCAAACCGGCGGACGACGAGGTAATGGCAAACAGCGTCGTCGAGGTCGACGACACCATCCGCGTCGACGTCGAGGACGCCCCGGGCTTTTACCGCTACAACGGCGACGGCTACGGTGAGCGAGGACGCGAGGACCCCGGCGCGCCGTGGTCCGTCGAGCACAAGGGGAAAGGCCGGCTGTGGCCCCTCCTGACCGGTGAACGCGGCGAGTACGAGCTCAGGCTCGACGAGCCGACCCTCGAGCCGACGGTCGCGCTGCGGGCGATGGAGCAGTTTGCCAACTCCGGCCGGATGATTCCCGAGCAGGTGTGGGACCGCGAGCACGAGACCGACTACAACTGGGAGTTCGGCCAGGGGACCGGCGGGGCGACCCCGCTGGCCTGGGCGATGGCCCAGTACATCCGACTCGCACACTGTGTCAGCGCGGGCACCCCAGTGGAGACCCCGGAGTTCGTCCACGAGCGCTACCGCGAACAGGCGCTCAACGAGCCCGACCGCAGTCCCGCGCTGCGCGTCGACACCCAGTTCCGCGGTAACGACATCGTCGTCTCCGGCGAGACGACCGGCGTGAAAGTCGTCATCAAGACGCCCGTCGAGCGGGTCATCGCCGACGTCGACGACGGGGAGTTCGAGGAGGCGCTCGGTGTCGAACCCGGCGAGAACCAGATAATCGTCGCCGCCGCCGACAAGGCCGACCTGGCCTCGGCCGGGACGACCGTCTGGCGGATGAGCCTCTAGACCGGCGACACCCTCGGTGTGGTTTTTTACACAGTCGACCCGCGGGGAGCAACTGCGCCGGAGAACGGCTGAACTGTGACAGGCGTCGGTGAGCTCCGGTCCGCGTCCCGGAACCGGCAGACCTGCTCTCCCAGTTACAGGTATTCGGTTCCGATGGTAAGGCGTTCCTACGGTCCAGTATTGACTATTTCCCCGGACATGTTACGTATATATCACTTATCGAAAATCGAAACAACCGGTACGTAACTGAAGAGTCATCTCCGGGTGGTGGAAAGGAGACGTGGCCAAACTGTATCGTTCCGGCGCCAAATGGTCAGAAATACTATTTGTATAGCTCTGTCCTACCGCGATATGGCACGAGATGATACCGGTGGCGACGCGGGTAAGGCACACCATACCAGTCGACGGGCGGTCCTTCGGGCGGCGGGTGCCGCGAGCCTGGCACTCGGTGCGGGTGGCGTGGCGTCGGCTCAGTCGAACACCGAGACGGTCGTCGACCTCGGTAACGAGGGATTAACCGACGGTGACTCCATCGACTCGTATCTGGAGACCCACCTCGCCGACGGCGTCGAGGTCCAGATTCCGGCGGGGACCTACAGCTACACCGGCGCCGGGCTGGGTGGGGAGTACGCGAACGCTGCGCTCGTCGGGTCGGCCGACGGCGTCGAGTTCCAGCGGCCCGAGGACGCCGAGACGACGGTCACGCCGACCATCACCGCGACTGGCGGCACCGTCCGAATCGAGAACATCACCGTCACGGGCGCAAGCGGGCAGGCCCAGTCACGCTGGGAAGTGGGCGCCGTCGCCGACGCGAGCGTCCACCTGCTGAACGTGAACTTCCCCGACGGCTCCGTCGAATCCTCGGAGTCGATGGGCGTGTACGCCCAGGAGAGTCACGCGGGGCTGCTGTGGGTCAAGAGCTGTCATTTCGCCGCCTTCGCGAACGTGGCGCTGGACGTCTCCGACCCAGCCGGGTCCGGTAACGGCCGCGCCGTCGTCGAGGACTGCAGTTTCGTCAACACCGGCACGGCCGCCGTCAGGGTCGGCCCGGACAACAGCGCGGTACAGGGCTCGTACTTCGAGGCGACCGCGGCTGCACCGGCCGGCACCGACGGGACCAGCCAGCACGGCGTGCAGGTCCCGGTCTCGGGCGGGAACCTGACCCTCTCGGACTGTGAGTTCAACTGGGCCGGCCCAGGGACGAGCGTCGTCGACTTCGCCGGCGGCGGCGAGGGGGGCTCCGGCACACTGCAGAATCTGCGCGTGGGTTACGGCGACCAGGAGACCCTCTTTACCACGGGCTGGGACATCGAAGCGGGCTGGACAGGCGAGTCGATCAACGTGAGCGAGGCCTAACACAATGCCATCTATTCCATCCGACCGACCCGGCAGCGAACTGGTAGAACTGGACGTCAGCAGCGGCGACGACCTCCCCAGCGCCATCCAGAGCGAGCTGGGCGACGGTGTGCAGGTGTACATCCCACCGGGCGAGTACACCGGCAGCCACTCCGACCTCGACTTTCAGGCCGACGACGCGACCATCTACGGCGACCCCGCCGGCGTCTCCATCGACTGTGATATGGACTCGAACGCCACGATGGACACGAGCGGGACGCTGCGCATCGAGAACATCGACGTCCTCGGCAAGAAACCCGAGGAACAGGTCAAGATAGACGTCGACCTCAGCGGTGGCCGCCTGGAGTGGGTGAACTTCAACTTCCCCGACGGGACGGCGAACCCGACCGACGCCTACGTCGCACGCTGTGACAGCGGGACTGGTGAGCAACTCGTAGAGAACTGTTACTACGGTCCCCACGGGAACTCCGCGTTCTACTACTCCGAGCGGGACACCGAGGAGATGCCGGTGACGTTCCGCGGCTGTGCGTTCCACAACTGTGCCGGCCCGATTCGTGCCGGCGGTGTTACCGTCGAGGACTGTATCTACCTCGCCGACGGCACCGTCCCGAACTTCAAGGAGGAGGGCAGCGGCTCCGAGGACCGCGGCACCCCGCGGATGTTCAAGTTCGAGGGTGGCGGCGAGACGGTCATCGAGAACTGCGACGCACTAGTCACCGAAGACGCCGGGCCGGCCGATGGTCCGTGTCTCGACTGGGGTGGCGACGCGACCGACTCGAACACCATCGAGGTGTCGAACTCGCGGTTCGGGAACTTCGCCGGCCGTGAAATCTTCGACACGGCGAGCGCCCCCGGCGGTGTGGCCGGTGACTCTTCGCTGTCGAACGTCAGCGTCGTCAGCGACCAGCTGTTCTCGGGCGAGGAGATACCCGGCGACATCACGGACGGCGACGAGCCGCGGACGGATATCGAATCCCGGCGCTGGAACCCCCTGGAGGGGAGCACCGGTGGGTCCGACGACGGCGGCGAGACGTTCGGTCTGCCCAGCTCCTTCGACGTCGTGACCGGCAGCGAGGCCACGGCGCCGAAGACCGACTACACGGTCTGGACGCCAGTCAAGAACCCAGAACCGCCCGAGCCGGTCACCGACGGCGGTGACACGGGAAACGGAAGCGGCGGTCCGAGTGAACTGGTCGTTCGCGCGAGCCCCGACAACCCCGACGCGAACTGTGACGTCTCGGTGACGGCCGACGGCGAAATCCAGTTCGGCGAAGAGGCCGAGGAAGGGACTGACACCATCGTCCAGAACGACGACGGCACCTTCACCGCCACTAGCGTCGAGATGAACCCCGACGCCGTCGACTCCTATCTGGTGGCCGGTGCCATCACCGCTGTCTCCATCACCGACGGCTACGACGCGACGCTGACGCTCGACGGCGAGGAACTGGCCCTCGACGAGTTCGATGAGGGCGACAGTGGTGGGGCCAGCGAGCTGGTGCTGCGGGCCAGCCCGGACAACCCGGACACGAACTGCGACGCGACGGTGACCGCCGACGGCCCAATCGAGTTCGGCGACGAGGCCGAACCCGGCACGGACACCATCGTCCAGAACGACGACGGCACCTTCACCGCCACCAGCGTCGAGATGAACCCCGACGCCGTCGACTCCTATCAGGTGTCGGGCACCATCACCGAGTTCGTCGTCACCGACGGCTACGAGGTCTCGGTGACACTCGACGGGGACGAAGTCTCCATCGCCGAGCTCGTCGGCGACGGCGAGGACACCTCGACCGCCGGGGGCGAGACCAGCGGCGGAAAGGACAGCGATAACGCAAACGGTGGCAATAGCGGCGGAAACAGCGGCAATGGCGGCGCCGGCGACGCAGACAGCGCGTCGCCGAAGGTGCTCGTCATCGACAGCAGCGCGACGCCGGAGGAGGCCATCGAGTACGAGTTCAGCGTCACCGGCAAGCTATCCCGGGACACGGAACGCTCGGTGGCGGCCAACGAGGCACTGACAGAGGGGCTGACGGCCGACAGCATCGACGGCGGCCGAGCCGTCGGGGCCGTCGCCGACGGTCGGGATGCATTCCGCTTTACCGGGAAGGTCCAGTCGCTCTCCCTGAGCGGGGCGGGTGTCGTCGAAGTGCACGACGAGTGAATCGATTCGGTCGGCAGTCCGACTAGGGCCGCCGTGGCCTCAGACGGCTCCGACCAGCTGTCGGACGCGGTTGCGATTATTTTTGAAGAGGTAGGCCATCACGGCACCACCCTGTGGAAGCGTCTGTAGCTTCCCGGTCTCCGCCGGTTCGGCCGGTGAAAAGGTCGGGTCGGTGAGCCGGTCGACGCTCTCGACCAGGAGTCCCCTGGCCCGCTCGACACAGCGTTTTCTGATACACTGCCAGGTGTCGGTGTCGGCGACGTCGACGTGTTCGAGCACGACGATACGGCCGCCGTCGAGGGTCTCCGAGAGCTGCTGGACGGTCACACCGACGTGGTCCTCGTCGGCGAGGAACTCCCAGAAGCCACCGGGCCGACCGCGGTACCGTCGGATGTCCCCGAAGTGGTAGCTCAGGACCCCGTGGGTCGGTGCCCCGAGGACGGCGCCCTTGAGGATACCGAAGCCAAAGCGGACGGCGACGTCCGCCTCGGCGGCGACGCGGTCGACCACGTCCTGGGGAAGCTCGTTACCGAGCCCGTCGGCCGGCACCGGCTGGCAGTGTATCCACTCTGCACTGGCGACGCCGGATATCGTCGTGATAGGGACCTGCCGCTTGTGGGTCGGGTCAGGAGTCACCGTGCGGGCGATGCCAACCAGCGACCAGAGCGGATACTCGCTGAACCGGTTCCTGGCGTCACGGAGGAAATCGGTGACCCCGTCCTCCCGGGACACCTGGTCGCGAAGGACGACTTGCGTTATCTCGGCGTCGGTCTCGGTCACCATCCGCTGGAGCGCGTCGCGTTGCCACCGGGGGAGCGTAGCGCTGTTGACAAGCAGTGTCGTGGTCAGCGTCGGTCTGTCAGTCATCGACGTGTGGCCTCCGCTGGGGTTCGGTCCCTCGCGAACCAACCAGCCGACGGCTCGGAGTGGGTGACCAAGTTGGCATCATCTGTACCTGGCCGGTCAGTCGAGCAAAGTAAAAACCCAGTTAGCGCCGTCACGTGGAGGTATGTCGCGGTTACCGACGCCCGTTCGAAACGATCCGGTGTCCGTCCTCGATAGGTGGCTACCGAATCGTCCGGTCGGTGACCAGCATTAGCTCCGTGGCGATGTCGGAGTCGAATCCCGCCGACGTGACCCGCCACCGCCAGTTCCCTGTCGCCGTGCCGGGCGTGTTGAACCGGGCGTCGCTGTCGAGGCCGAGCAGGTCCTGCATCGTCGTCATCGCGATGACGGCGTTGGAGTTCCAGACGGCCTCTATCATGTCCCACTCGATACCGTCGCCGTCAGTCCCGAGGTTGTGCTTGAGACAGTCACGCTGGCGGTCGCCGAGTTCGCGCCAGTAGCCCACGAGCGTGTCGGTGTCGTGCGTGCTCGTGTAGCCGACAGACTGCTCGGGGTAGTGCATCGGCTGGTACATGTGGCCCTGCTCACACCAGTCTGCGTACTGGGGCACCCGCATCCCGGGGAAGTCGTAGTGGTCCCGCAGGGACGCGATGCGCTCGTCGAGGAACCCGAGGTCCTCGACGAGGAAGGGGAGCTCGCCGAGGTGGTCCCGCATCCGGTCGAAGAACTCCCGACCGGGGCCCTCGCGCCACTGCCCGGCGGCCGGGGTATCGGCCTCCTCCGGGATGGCCCAGAACTCGTCGAACCCCTTGAAGTGGTCGATGCGAGCGATGTCGACCTGGTCGAACAGACGGTCGAAGCGCTGGCGCCACCACGCAAAGTCGTTCGCACGGCAGGTGTCCCAGTCGTAGACGGGGTTCCCCCAGCGCTGGCCGTCGTCGCCGGGGTTGGGCGGGACGCCGGCCACCTCGGTGGGCTGGTTGTGCTCGTCCAGCCGGAAGACCTCCGGCGCGGACCAGACGTCGGCCGAATCGAGGGCGACGTATATCGGCAGGTCACCGACCAGCTCGACGCCCTTCTCGGCCGCGTAGTCGGCCATCGCCTGCCACTGCTCGTCGAACACCCACTGGACGAACTTGTGGTACTGTATCTCGTCGGCGAGCTGCTCGCGCCGCTCGGCGAGGGCCTCCGGGTCCCGCGTGACTATCTCCTCGGGCCACTCGGTCCAGAGCTGGCCGTCGAACTCGGCTTTCAGCGAGATGAACAGCGCGTAGTCGTCCAGCCACTCGGATTCGGCCTCACAGAACGCCTCGAAAGCCGCTTTGTCGTCCCCGTTCGGGTCACGCTGGAACGACTCGAAGGCCGACTGGAGTTTCGACTGTTTGAACTCGGTGACGCGGTCGTAGCGGACCTCGTGGGGCGAGGCGGCCTCGGGTGGGTCGAGGTCGCCCTCCTCGAGGTAGCCCCGCTCGGCGAGGTCCCGGAGGTCGACCAGTATCGGGTTCCCGGCGAAAGCCGAGTACGCCTGGTACGGGGAGTTGCCGTGGGCGCCCGAGGTGGGCCCGAGCGGGCAGAACTGCCACAGCGACTGGTCGGCCTCTGCGAGGAAGTCGATGAACTCCCGTGCCCCGTCGCCGAGGTCGCCGACGCCGTGCGGGCCGGGGAGCGATGTGAGATGGAGAAATACGCCACTTTGTCGTTCGAAACGCATACAGTCGGCTTCCAAGCACAGCTATTTCAAGCTTTGTCCGGAGTGGAACCGTCGAGGCCGGTAACGCGGGCAGCGGTCGCTGTTTAGCTGTCGAGTTCCCGTTCGATCAATTTGTAGTTCCACTGGTTGGCCTTCCAGAGCGCGTCGAACACCGACCCGAGTATCGGGACCGAGCCGATGACGGCGTCGACGGCCACCAGCGAGACCATCCCCAGAAGCGTCAGATTGGGCACCCCGAGTCGATATGCCTCCACGATGGGATACAGCGAGAGAACCGCACCGACGGCGTCGCCTGCGACCGGGAGGATGCTCAGGATTGGGTCGAGCCCGATACGGAAGTCGGTGCCCGGTATCCGGACCGCCTCGTCGAGCAGCCGCGTAACTGTACGGACACGCTCCAGGGCGGCCGCTTCGTCCGTCGACAGTGACGACTGGGACACCGCCATGTTCTGTCTCATAGACAGGATACACGTGCCGAGGGGATAGGTGTGTTTCCCGTCGGTGTCGTTTCTGATTCCCGGCGGCATCGGTTTAACCAACAGGCCGTCGGTTCAGGTCG
Organism: Haloarcula salinisoli; assembly: GCF_019599405.1. Lineage (NCBI taxonomy): Archaea > Methanobacteriati > Methanobacteriota > Halobacteria > Halobacteriales > Haloarculaceae > Haloarcula > Haloarcula salinisoli. The sequence goes on from NZ_RKLQ01000006.1 coordinate 73,040, forward strand.
TAATGTTGGTTAGCACCGGGCGCTGGGTACCCCGTTCCGTCTGCCCGAGTGTGATGCCAAACCTCCAGCGCTTCCCGACCATCACAAACGTATTTACCGTATTGACTTGATTTACGAATACGGGTTACTGATATGCCACCGAAAGTTTTGATGCTCGGCTGGGGGTTCCCGCCGAACATCACCGGCGGACTCGACACAGTCGTGGGCGAACTGTACGAGCAACTCGAACCGCGCGACGACATCCAGTTCGAGCTGGTGTTGCCGGACGAGTACGCCCCGGAAGACAGGGAGGGCATCCACGGGGTACCGACCGGTCAGGGCGACATCATCACGCGAATCGGCCGACTCGCCGGTGATTTCGCCGACATCGCGTCCGAGTTCGACATCATCCACACGAACGACTGGTTCGGCTACAACCCCGGCACTCGGGCCGCCTCGACGGCCGACCTCGAATGGGTGACGTCGTTCCACTCGCTCTCCCAGGACCGGAACGTCAACCCACCGGAACGGGAGGTCCAGACAGAACAGCGTGTGGCGAACCGGTCGGACCACCTCGTCGCCGTCAGCGATTTCACCCGGCGCAGAATCAAGGAGTTCTACGACGCCGACGCACGGGTCATCCACAACGGCTTCTCTTCGGTCGAACCAACGGGCGAGGACATCAAGGCCAAGTACGATATCGACGGGAAGATGCTGTTTTTCGTCGGCCGACACACCGACCAGAAGGGCCTGTCCTATCTCCTGTACGGCCTCTCGAAGCTCCGCCGTGACGACCTGACACTGGTACTGGGCGGGACTGGCCACCTGACCGACCAGCTCAAGCGCTTTACCGAGTTGCTCGGTATCGAGGACCAGGTCATCTTCGCCGGCTTCCTCGCCCAGGAAGAACTCGGGGACTACTACGCGAGTGCGGACCTGTTTGTCTCCCCGTCGCTGGCCGAACCGTTCGGCATCACCATCGTCGAATCGCTGTCCGTCGGGACCCGCGTCGTCGCCTGCGAGAGCGGCGCCGCGGAACTACTCCCCGAGGACTGTGTCATCGAGGTCGAGCCGGATTCGGACTCCATCGCCGACGGCATCGAGCACGCGCTGTCCCTGGAGACGCCCATCGAGTACGAGGAGCGGACCTGGGAAGACGTGGCCAACGAACACGTGGAGTTCTACAACGAGATTCTGGAGTAGTCCGACGGCGAAATTTCGACCGTCAGTTCGATACCACGACGACAGGGAACGGGCCGCTATCTGAGAAAGCGGATGTCAGTTATCGGCTCCGGGTGGACGATGAAGTAGCCGCCGGCCGTCGGCTCCATTCCGGTGACCGACGAGGCGTCTGGATGGGTCGAGTACGGACTCTCCTGAGCTCCGCTCCGTGGTTCGTAGGGGCTGTCGTAGGCGCCACCGCCCGGTTGGGCCTCGCGATCGAAGTCCTCCGGCGGGAGGTATATCTTCTCGCCCGACTCCGACCGGACGATGACAGCCGTGTCACGGTCACCCGAGACACGGATTTCGGTCCGGCCGTTACCGATGTCCATGTCGAAACCGACCGATTCGAGCGGCGTGTCTTCGTTCCCCGAACTCTCGCTCATGGCGGGAGAATGGAGGGTCATTTACTTAGTCCTTCGCCACAGCCTCGCTGCCGACCGTCGTCACTCCGCCACGGTGACCCAGAGGTGCAGTTCCCTGTAGGCGTTCTCGGCCGTCGGATTCGACGGTGCCGACCCTCTGTACAGCAGAAACGCGACTCTGAGGTTCTCACCGCTCATCGTGGGCTGAATCTGATAGCTGTCCCGCCAGCTCTCGTTCGCACCGACACGGGTCCGGAGACGGTCGAGTTGCGCCCGTTCGACCACGTCGGTCTCCGTCTCGTTCGCTGTCGGCTGGACCCGTTGCAGCTGGACCACCACCGTGTACGCCGCCGATTCGCCTTCGTGGTTGTCGATGGCGAGAACAACTGACTGTTGCTCGCCCGCGGCGAACTCGGTGGGGTACCCGTCGGCGACGAGCTCGCCGTCGTCGGTCTCGGTGAGCGCGTAAAAACTGGTGAACTGCTCACCGCCCTGTGGCGCGAGAACCGCGAAACCGAGCGTACCGACCGCGAACAACACTGCGACGGCGAGGGCGACGTTCAGGACGGTGACGTTCCGGGAACCTGGGCCCGTTATGAACCCCGTCCCGTCCGCGACCCACTCCCGGACGGGCACGCTGAATCGACTGTGCTCGGGAACCTGCAAGCGACGTCTCGCCGCGACTGCAGTACCGGTGACCGTCGCGGCGCTGAGCAGAAGCGTCGTCGGGACGACAGCGTATGGAAGCGGCGTGAGTGCGGTCCCGATAACGAGCACGGCGACGACGGCGATACTGAGCGCAACGGAGAGCGCGAGCCGTTCGGGACCGTCTATTCGTCCGGCGATTCGCTCGCGACCAGAGCGGAGGAGGCCGGTGGGGGTCGGTTCCCCAGTGCTCTGGTCTAGCGAGCGGGGCCGTCCGGCTTCCGGAAACAGCGCCGAGACCAGCACGTACCCCGGAACGAAGAGGACGAACACGAGCCCCAGAACCGCCCGGACGAGTGACTCCTCGAAGATGGGCAGCAGTATCACGAGGTCGGTCAGCCCGACGAACGAGAGGACAGCCAGCAAATCGGCGGGTACCGAACGGACGATGCGTCTCCACGACAGCGGTGGCTTGCCCCGGTTCATACTCCGACATCCGAGCGACGCGGTGCGTTCGGGTGCGTATCCATTGCTCGTCACTCATCGGGACGGCAGTCCAACAGGTAAGTATATAATACATATCGTGGGCAATATGCCAGTAAGCGGTAGCTGAGCGGGTTTGCACTGCATACTTGACGTATGTGTCCCCGTCCCAGCGGGTGAGGACAGGTGGCGCTGATTCTGCAGGGACTCCCGAACTGGGACGTGTCTGGCTGTTTCGGATTAAGAGACGGATACTTATTCGAAATCGTATAGAGATAGCGTCCAGGCAGGTATGAACACAGTCAGACAGTCGCGTCCGGGCGAGTCGCGAGTATGAAACCGGCCATTCTGCTCAACGATTTCAACGGCGGCGGGGCTGAACGCCTGGTCAAGGACCTGTCGATAGCGCTGGACCGACGTGACGACGTCGACCCGGTCGTCGTCGCATCTGAGAGCCGGGGCGAACTGGAAGCTGCGTTCAGGTCGAGTCCTGTCGAACTCCGCGTCCTCGGGGCCGAGGTCACGATGGGAGGCGTGGCCGGGGGTGTCACCGAACTGGTTAGCTGTCTGCGAGAGCGGGAGGTCGACGTAGTCCACTCGCATCTCGCCTTCTCGGACCTCATCGGTCGGCTCGCCTGCGCTCGGCTCTCCTTGCCCCACGTCTCCACGTACCACAACGTAGAGGAGAAACGACCCGCCTTGAAACAGGTCGTGGAACACGCGACCCGACGGCTGTCCGACCGGATACTCTGTGTGTCGGAGGGGGTTCGTCAGTCGTACGGGAACCATCCGCGAATGTCGGTCGTCTACAACGCCATCGACGTGGCGGGGTTCGCCCGTCGCGTCGAACAGGCCAATCAGGACGCGGTGCCCCCAGCGGTTCGCGAAGCGGAGACGGTGTTTCTCAACGTCGGTCGGTGTGTCGAGGTGAAACGTCAGTGGGACCTCATCACCGCCGTCGAACAGCTGGATGCGAGCGACTGTCACCTCGTTATCGTCGGCGATGGGCCACAGCGACCGGAGCTCGAAGCGCTCGTCGCGGAGAGAGGTCTGTCAGAACAGGTGACAGTGACCGGGTTCGTCGAGTCTGTCGAACCGTACTACGCCGTCGCGGACGCGTTCGTTTCCGCCTCCGGCAAAGAAGGACTGCCGACGACACACATCGAGGCGATGGCAGCGGCGTTGCCCGTCGTCTCGACGGATATCCCCGGCGTCCGGGAGCTCGTCGCTGACGGGACGACTGGCTACCTCTCGCCCGTGGGCGAGCCAGGGACACTCGCCGACCTGCTAGAACGTGTCCACAGACGTGGCTGCCAGACGCTCGGGCGGCGAGGGTATCAGGCAGCCGAGTCGACGTTCGCCATCGAGCAGATAGCGGCCGAACACGCCTCGCTGTACCGCGAGGTCACCACGGAGTAGACAACCATCCGAGCATCGACTACCACAGCGACGAACAGCGGGCTGTGGACACATCACCAAATTCCGAGGAGCTGGTGAGCGAGTTGCCCGTAACGAATAGCCACGCCGGCATATGTGGTTGCCAGGCTGGGTCCACCGAGAAATAACTGCTTACCAGCATACACAGAGATTAACTAATCATCTCGATAGCCGAGTGGATAGCGTTGCATGTCTGAACTGCGTGTGCGGGCGTTACTGGTACTCGGGTACGCGCTGACGGGAATTGGGACCGCGAGCGCCTATCTCAACCCCGCGACCGGATACGAGCTATCTATCTACGCCGGCACCCCGGCGTTGTTCTGGGTCGGGAGCACGGTTGCGTTGCTCGTTTCGATACTTGTCGTCTTCTCCCCCTCGACTCGAGGTCCGCGGATGCTCGGTGCAGTACTGGGCGGTGTGGGGATGCTGTCCATAGTATCGCTCCCCATCATCCGTGGCTACTACTACGTCGGAGAGGCGGACGCGCTGTCCCACCTCGGCACGGCGATGGAGATGCACGCAGGGGTAAGGGGTTTCACAGAGAACCGGTATCCAGTCGTCCACACGGTCGGGGTCGTGCTACACGACGTGACCGGTCTCCCGCTGCGCCATACGATGTTGTTGCTCATCGTCGTCTTCATCGCCTGCTTTTTCGTCTTCGTCCCGCTGGTGGTCCGGGAACTCACGGACGACCTGACGGCGACCTACGTCGGGCTCTTCTCGGGCTTTCTCTTGTTGCCTATCAACCATCTCGCGCCGTCGTACCGTGTTCACCCCACGAGTCAGGCGATTCTGTTCGCACCGGTGTTCCTGTTCGCATTTTTGCTCCTATACAAGAACCGGACGTGGCCCCGCTCGGTCATGTTTCTCCTGCTCGCGCCGACGTTCGTGTTGTTACACCCTCAGCAGGCGGCGAGTCTCGTCGCGTTCTTCGGCGTGATAGCGGTGATACAGGTCCTCTACGACGTTCGGAGCGGGCGAGCGGGCGCGCAGATGCGTTCGTGGGTGTTGCCGGAAGTGGCGGCCTACGCCGTCACCTTCTGGCTCTGGGTCCAGCAACTCCCGGTGTTCCAGCAAAACACCGAGCAGGTGATCGAGGCGCTGGCCGGCGAAATACAGTTCGCCGAGAGCACGGCCAGACGAACCGGGTCGCTGGATTCTGTCGGTGGGAGCCTCCCCGAGGTCTTTATGAAGCTGTTTTTCGTCTCCACCGCCTACATTCTGCTGACTGGCGTCGTCCTCGCCGTCGTCGTCGCGAGCGTCAGGCCATATCGGTCCAACGCGCCGGTGGACAGCATCGCCTCGGACGGGGGGAAAGAACAGATACTACTGTTGTCTCTCTTCGGCGGGCTGGTGCCGGTGGGACTCCTGTTCGTAATCTATCTCGTCGGTGGCCTCTCCGACCAGTACTTCAGGCATCTCGGATTGCTCATGATGTTTGGGACCGTACTCGGTGCTATCGGCATCGGACTGGTGGTTCGGTACGTTCGACAACAGCGCTCGGCGACGACTGCCCGAGGACTCGTCGTGGTCGCACTCGTTGTCGTGACCGCGCTCTCGCTTCCAGTGGTGTTCAGCTCGCCCTATATATACGACTCGTCGCACCACGTCACGGAAGCGCAGGTGAACGGGTACGAGACGACGTTCGAATATCGAGCAGAATCGATAGTCTTCGACGATGTCCGCTCACCGGTGTTCAGATACGGACGAACGCTGGCTGACAGTTCCGCGTCCGAGACGGACTTCTACTACCAGGGCTGCCCGGATGGCATCCCGGACCACTTCAACAATCAGTCGTTGCGGGCCTACTACGAGGAGCCGGTGTATGTCCCCGTTACTGGCGCCGACAAGGTTCGTGACCCGGAGCTCTGGGATGGGTTCAGATTTAATCACAGCGACTTCGACTATCTCAGAACAGAACCGGGTATCGACAGAGTCCAAGCCAATGGAGAGTACGCCTTGTACCGTGTTGAGCCACGTAACAGCCAACAGACCAGCCAGGTTCGACAGTGCTTCCCAGGCTAAGCTTGCAGCGGGGGCTCGACACTCTTCGACTGGCTGGACAGCGACGAGAGACACGTTCCGAACGAAAGAGCAGGGAAATCAGGTCACGAACCCGACCAGCGACCTCGGTTGCAGGAGACCCGTTGCAACCGACATCACACCCCAGACGAGGACGCCGACGGTGACCACGAGCGCGAGGGTAAGCCAGCCGGATACATGGTCCATGAGCCCGAACACGACTGTCGACATCGCTATCGTACTGGCTGCTATCAATCCGAGCTTTCTGAGGAGAAACCCTGGTCGGAGGTCGAGTTCGCTCGTGATGATGACCAGGTTAGCCACAGTGTAGAGGCCCCGTGTAAACACGGTCGCGATTGCGGCCCCCACGACACCGATAGCTGGAATCAGCAGGATATTCAGCCCGACGTTCATCAGGGCTGTCGTGAGTCTGGCGATTGCCCGCTCGCGGGCGCGTCCGAGATAGTCGAGCCCGTTGTCGGAGATCTGGACGACTGCACTCAGCACAATGTAGAGCCCGAGTACCCGGACGACCGCCACTGCACCGCTGTAATCAGGTCCGAACACCAGATTGATCATCGGGTCAGCGACGAGGATGATGCCGGCACCGGCAGGGAAGTAGAGGAGCAGAGCGTTGACCAGCGTCTTCTCGTAGATTCTGGACACTCGGTCGACGTTCCCGGCGGCTTTCTGGGCACCGAAAGTCGGGGAGATAGTGAAGCTGAGGGCGGCGATTGGTGCGAGTGCGAGACTGACAATTTTCCCCCCGACGACGTAGTAGCTCACGGAGACTGGAGAGAGGAAGAATCCGACCAGCAGTGTATCGATGCGTTTGTCGAGCACCAGCGAGGCGTTCGTCGCCATGACGGGGAGCGCGTATTTCGCTATTCTGCGGCGCAGCCCGGATTCTACCTCGCTCGCGTCCGCACCGTACTCACGAACTGTGGTGTAGAGGTAGACCCCGCCGATGACCGTCGCGAGTAGCAAGCTGAGGACATACCCCCACAGCGCGCCGATCGCTCCGAAGCCGGCGATGACGAGTCCAAGCGCCAGAAAGAGCCTGCTGAGCCGGCCACAAGAGCGCAGGATTGCAGCGAAGGTGATCGCCTCGAAACCCTGGATGACGTGTTCTGTGTACTCGACCAACGCCCCGAAAACGACGAACAGGCACCCCAGAAGCAAGAAGGGGACCAGCGCAGGTTGATTGAGCCTGGCGGCGATGGAGCGGTGACTAGCGACGAACAGTATGACGACCGCGAGAATCGAACCAACGTTCAGTAGCAGTGACGTCCGTATTATGTAGGGAATCTGTGCGCCGTCTGTTTCCTTGTACTCGGCGACATACCGACCTGCAGACCGCGCGATTCCGAATCGGGCGGCGAACATGAAGATGCTAGATATAGCCAGCGCGAGAGAGAAGACGCCATAACCGTTGGGTTCGAGCAATCGGGCTAGCCCGACCGTGAGAGCGCCCCCGGTGACGGCAGTGACGAGTTTGCTCCCGAGTTGGGCTCTGAAGCGCGACGCGAGTTTGTCCCGCAAACTCATCGTCGTACGAGAGTAGTTACGGGGCCCTGACTGAGGTGGCCGTCGGGGACAGAACAGTACTTCCCGGGGAGGGAAGCCGTCCCCAGTGTTACACAGTGCACAGTGAATCAAACGAAACCATCAGCCTATTGCTATATACTACGTACTGTAATTGCTGCTTTTTTCGACGCCTCAACTGGCTGTCTTCTTCGGTTGTAGTTGCTTCTTGCCAGTTCATCGTGCGGTAAAGGGGCCCCAGATTGGGAGTCGGACGTCCTCTGTATCCGGCCGACTAGAATCGCATATCGCTACGCTCCCAGACTGAAAACAGTAGTGGCGCGAGATCTGTACCGAACAGTTTGAGGAGCGCTAATTTTCTGAGGTGTTCGGACCTAAACGGCTTATGCTTCCCCGAAGAGAACGCCTAAAACGAACGTTGGAACGCGGGCCAGGAGTGACAATAAATTGACCCGACTGCATATCACAACAGAGTTCCAGACATTATTATAAACAAGCCGATATAACAGAGTGGTAGCGATTTACGATTCGACTGACTGGTTCGACGTCTTCTGATTAAGTGGTAAATATATCGTCCCCTATTCTACCCTATCTAGCAGTAAAACTGTCATAATCTCTATATCAGTAAGCCCGAACTAACCAGACGTAGTCTACGATGACACTACAGCTGCACTGGGTACCGAATTCATATTGGTTCACGGGAGTGCATACGCGTGACTTCCGTGAGAATTCATTCAGTGTTTCTGTCGAGACCGGAGTCGAAGCTGACAGCGACCGAGGAACGAGCAGTGAATTAGTTGCTGATATCGGGGGCTGTCGACGTGTGACGCGAGCTGCCAACGAAAAGACCGAGACCGGTCGGAACGGCGGACCAACTGTCGAGACTCCCCTACAGTCCACCAGCGGTTACGCCACATCGGCGTGACCAGAGGTTGGTCGGACTTGGTTTAAAATATATGACACCTGACAAAACAGAGAACCGCGATTACAACCTTCCGCAAGAGAATAGTACAGACTGGCATATCCCCCTCAACGAGAACTGGGAGAAGATCGACGCAGACGTGCAGGCCGCTCTAGATATGGCACAGCAGGCCCTGGACGCGGCCACAGGGACGGACACTGAAGAACCGACCACCGGGGAAACGGGCTTCTCGTGGGACCAGACCCACGTCGATACCTCGTGGTTGACTGAAGCGGACTCGAACGACAATCTGAACGTCGAAACAGTTACATCCCTCGACCTGACCGGGCCGGGTTCGATAACGGAAGCCGTCGAGAACGGTGGTGACCAGCCAACTGTCGTCGTGTTCGAAGTGGGTGGTGTCATCGACATCGGCGGTGGACCGTACTGGCGAATCCAGAATCCAAACACCTATATTGCCGGTCAAACCGCTCCCTACCCCGGTATCTCGATGATCCGTGGTGGGCCGCGTGTCCAGGCTCTGAACGTCATTGTCGAACACGTCGGGTTCTACTGTGGCGACGACGTAAACGACCCGTACAAGGCCGGAGCTATCACGATGGACGAACCCGGGAACACGCTGTTCAATCACTGTACCGCAGCGTGGGCGCCGGATACGAATATCCGTGTCCCGCAAGGTGGCGGACCCGGCGCCTTCATCAACGGTATCAACGCCGAGGCCCTGAACAACTCCAGTCACCCGGAGGCACCACACGGATACGCGTTCAACGCCCGGTTCGAAGGGTCCTGGGACCTGCTGGGTAACCTCTGGTCCCAGAACTGGAAGCGGAACCCACGCGGTCCGCACGACGAAATCAACCTCGTGTTCGCGAACAACTACGTCTGGAACTGGGGTCGCCGGCTCTACCACGGGTCGAAGGACGGCGGCCCGGAGTTCGACTGGATATCCTGTGTCGCAGAAGCGGGCCCGGACACCGTTATAGAACAGGGCGACAGGGGTGGACTCTTCGACAACCGCACCGTCGACTGCTTCTTCGACGACGTCACGTTCCCGTCGGGAATGGACAGAGAGGACGCGAACACGACGTACGTGGACGCACCCCAGAACCTCCCTTCGGGGCTATCACTGTCGGACCTGAAGTCGGCCTCGGAACTGGAGAGTTTCCTCTCTCCGATGGTCGGCCCCCGTCCAGCACACCGTGCGCCCCACGAACAGCGCATGATAAACGACTTCGTCAACCGTAGCGGTCGGATAATCGACGACCACACCGACGTCGGTGGATACCCCGACTACGATTCGAACACTCGGAGTCTCTCGCTGCCGACGACGGACGTGCTGAACTGGGTTCAGCAGTATACAGACGAAGTAGAGCAGGGCTCATAACCCGGCTACACAGGGCCGTACTTCGGCGCAGTTCCTGGCCTTCACGGCCACTTCTGCTGGTGCATCCACGACCGATGGACTGGAGCAGTTGAGAACCCGACTAACCGCGTCGGGACAGATGGTAGTACTCCCCGCTGGCGGTACCAGTAACGAGCGTAGTGTGCTACCGTCCTACGCTCTCAGTGTAGCCGACGGCTAGTGAATTGAACGCACGCCGGCATATAACTGGGATGCCAGATGCCGTGAGCGGTACTTATGCCGGGTTCAGCACGGATAGCGGTAGATAAGTTGTGAATATCTATACAGGTATAAGCGTTTGCTACGGCCATGCGAGTGCTCGAAGCAGGGTCGAAGAAATACCGTTCAGTATCAGCGACGTCATGAGTGACGAGCAGCGGTCCGACAGAGGGGGGAAATTGGCAGACCTGGCCACGGGCAACCGTCGGCAATTTCTGAAATACGCCGGGGCAGGAACGCTGGGCTGTGTGACGATTCTCGGGCTTGATACCATCCTCGACGATACTCGACAATCGGACGGGACGCTGCCCGAACAACTGATCGGCAGTACAGAAACTGCCGACGTTGTCGTCCAGGAACGGGAACAGGGATACGAAGGAATCGAGACAAACGGCGATACCATCGACTCCGGAGCGGACGGCTGGACCGTACTGGAAAACAGTATCGATGCCGTCCCAGACGGTGGGTCGATAGTCGTCAGTGGGAGATACCAGAGTGAATCGGTAATAGATGTCTCGAAGTCGATCAATATGTACGGTCCCGAGGCACTCATCGAACAACAACAGCCCGGGGATTTTGCACTCCGGTTTCACGGCGCAGAGCGCCATCAAACAGCTCTCACGGAGGCGGCCTCCAGCGGTGATACGGTCCTACCACTGGCCGACATCTCAGGGGTCCAGCAGGGAGATATTGTCCTTCTCAAAGACGTGGGAGCGGAGCCGATACTCGGTCGGGGACACGTCCCGAGTGAGCCACACAGCGTCATCGGAGTCGACGGGGACACTGTCACCCTGGCGGATTCAATCGTCTGGCGAGATGGGTACGACCAGGACACGCTCGTGTACGTCCTCGATCCAGTGGAGATACACGTCTCCGGACTCGAAATGAGAGCGCCTGCAAAGGACGAAAGTTACTACGGAGTAGCGGCGCAGATATGTCGAGATTCGTCCATCGAGAACTTGCACATGGAAAAGTTCGGCAGCCGAGCCATACGGTTAGGTCCCAGTGCTAATTCTCGCGTTCGGGACTGTACCGTGCTGCAAAGCGCTGATATCGAAGCGGCGGACGGATACGGGATTCAGGTGTGGTCGGGCTCGCATGATATCGTCGTGGAGGGGTGCACAGCGAAAGAATGTCGGCATCCACTGTCCGTTACAGCAGGCGGTGATCTGCAGGTCGCCTCGAGAGCAATCACGTTCCGTGATTGTTTCGTCACCGGCAACGGTGCTGGCGCGCTAAACTGTCACGGCGGGTCGGCACACGATGTCCGATTCGAGGACTGTACCGTCCACACGGTGGGCGACCCAGGGCTGACGACTGGAGCCCAAGAGACGAACGTGGCGGGGTGTGAGTTCAGGATGGACGGCCACAACGCCGTCGACACACGTGACGATACACAGGAAGCTGTCATCACCGTCACTGATACAGACGTATACGGGGCGAAAAACGGTGTCAAACTCAGCCGGGAAGAGAATTTGAATTTTGCTCCGTTGTGGAAGTTCGTCCACATCGAAAATGTGCGCGCGTACGGATGCACCCATCTATTCACACTCGGTGGGGGCAGAGTGGACCGTGTTCGGGACTTAGTCATCAAAGGGTGTTACTGTGATAGCGCCGGTGAGGAGGGGATTCGACTGTTAAATCGACTTGAAAGCGGTCGTATCCAGGGGAACGAGTTTGGCGGAACTGCGGGGTCCCGCCATCTGCTCGCCCGTAGTCGCTCGGATGGGACGATTACCAACGTTCAGATCGTCGGCAATCAGTTTTCCCAACAGGATACAGCCGATGAATTCGTCAGACTCGTAGACGCCGAGGAATGTGTGGTCTCTGAAAACACGTTCACGGCCCAGTCATCTGTGAACCTGTACGTCGATGGCCCAAACTCAACGAGTAACCGAATCACAGACAACACGTATTATTCGCCCAAACCACCGGCCGATTTGATTATCGAGGATAGTGGTTCTATCGCAACCGGAAACACAGTGTACGATACTTCTCCCGGGAGTTAGCAGTAGGAGAAATCCTACTGGGTCGGCAGGTCCAATCGGTAATTGAATACTTACTGTGTGAGAGACGTCTGGAGCCAGCGGAGAGCGATGCGGTACGGTAGTCGAAGTTGGGTCGGGAATGAGAAGAAGAAACACGAAAGCACTGTAGCCGGTCGCTTCGCTAAGTACTTCTGTCTTAACAATAACGAGGTAGAGTCTACCCATAGGACGTGACTGACCGAGATAGCATCGTCTGGATAACTCTAGAAAGCATCAGGTACGACCATACATCTCTCAGTGGATACGAACGAGACACGACCCCCTCGTTGAGGAGTATCGGGAGTACACCGTCGGGCAACACGTTTCACCAGTGTATCAGCCACGGCAACTGGACTGGTACATCGTCCGCCTCCATCCTGACCGGGACGACCCCGCCAACACACGGCATCTACGGGGAGAGCGAGCTTGTTATCGCGGACGATATAGCGACAGTACCGGAACTATTGCCGGATAGCTATGAGTCGCTCAGCCTCGTTTCGAATCCGAACGCTGGCCCTGCAAGAGGGCTGGACCGTGGATTCGACGATGTGAAATATATCGTTCCCTCGAGACTACGCGAGGACGTTGGTCTTCAGACGATGGTCAAATCCGTTCCCAAGCTCTGGAAACATGGGGGCGGGTTGACGTTCGATATCGAGCGACACAAGGGACTTAGTTCGTTCATGACTGTCGACCTCGCCCGGGAGTTCGTTGCGTCGCAGGACGACCCATACTTCATGTATATACATCTGGGTAGTAGCCACCATCCGTATCTGCCACCCTCGGCCTTCGTCGACCAGTTCGTCGATGAACTGTCGGTGACTACGGACCAGGCCCTAGATATCGCCCAATCGAAGTACGAGGACATCCACGAGTTGATTGCAAGCGGTGGTCTCTCGGCCACGGAACTGGAGATAGTCGAAGCCATGTACGACGCAACCTTGGCCCACGTGGATTACTGTGTCGAACAGATTTACGACGCAGTTAGACAGCGCGACGACGAACCGACACTGGTTATTACCGCAGATCACGGCGACCTGCTCGGCGAACGTGACCTCGCCGGACACAAGTTCCTGCTAGACGACGCGCTAACTCATGTCCCGCTGGTCACGTACAACCTGGATGGAGTGGACGCTCGCACCGACGAAGTAGTTCAACACGGAGACGTTATAAAAACCGCGTTGGCCCAAGCTGGAGTGACGAGCGAACAATTAGAAGGGGTCGACCTCCGGAGCGATTCCCGAGAGTTCGCAGTAACACAGCGGTCTGGCAGCAATGCACAGCAGAATATCGAGCAGATACACAGTCACGACCCAGCGTTCGAACCGCCGGTCCGACATCCGAAGATGCTCACCGCGTTCCGGTCGATCGAACACAAACTACTGTACAGCGAAGATGAAGTCGAACTGTTCGTACTTCCCGATGAGACGACTGACATGAAAGAACAACATCCCGAAGTATGCGAGCGGATGGTGTCTCAGGCCAGAGAGTGGCTCGATGAACATGAGACGAGACCTGCCGCCGAGCGAGACCATGAACTGGATTCGAGTATCAAGCAGCACCTCTCGGATATGGGGTACATCGTTTAGTCCAGCAATGAGTGGGGCCGTATCTCTCACCGAACCGAGCGAGCGCAAGCTGAAACAGCGTCACTGTGAACCGTCCGACTCAAAGAGGAGGCAGAAAGACACCGCAGGGACCGATAAAATGGGCGAATATGTACTCAATTAACCAACTCTGGACCGGCGTGAAAAATCCGGAGCTGGCACTCTCGAAACTCAACGGCACAATCAATCACTGGCGAGTCGGGTCGGAGTACTACCCCAGGGGGGTCGACGTGTTCGAGGAGGACTGGGACAATCTAGTTATTCTGGATGCTTGCCGGTACGATTTCTTCGACGAGCAGGTGTGGTTCGAGGGAACGACGGAAAAGCGACTCTCGCGAGGGTCGACGAGCCGGGAATTCATTCGCGGAAATTTCACCGACAGAACCGCCAAAGATACGGTCTACGTCTCCGCCAATCCGTGGTATCTGAGATTACACGACACCATCGGCGGTGAAGTTCACGACTACATGAACCTCCATAGCGACGAGAAACGCGATGCTGTTGGCGGGCTTACGACGAGACCGGAGACGGTGACGAAACATGCCCTGGAAGCCAACGAGGCGTATCCGAACAAACGGATTATTTTCCACTATCTCCAACCGCACCAGCCGTATCTGACCGACTTCGGTCGCGAGATTGTTGATTATCAGCGGGATATGATGTTGTCGATAAAGCAGAGCGATGCCGACAGGGCAGAAATCGTCAAAGCGTATCGCGAGAACCTCGACCTCGTCCTCGACGAAGTTGATACGCTCATCGAGTCACTCACCGGGAAGACAGTCATCACAGCCGATCACGGCGAGCTGTTGGGTGAGCGTGAACGGCCAATTCCCGTTCGGCGGTTCGGACATCCGGGAGGAGTCTACGTCGACGAGCTGCTCGAGGTCCCGTGGCACGTGATTGACACCGGTGAACGAAAAGAGATAGTCGCAGAAGAGCCTGTCGAGCGGTCAGTGAGCGAGAGCGATCAAGAAGCGGTCGAACAGCAGTTGGCTGACCTTGGATACCGCGTGTAGTTTACAATCCAGCAGTCCACGCCGTCCGACTGTCACCTCCAGTCAGCCGAGGACATCGGGAAGCATCGGTCGTCTTCACGTTCACTGGACCGGTGACAGTGTGGCACCACCGTCGGGAGCTGCAGTGACGAACTGGGGAGCGTATCGCTATGGTCGGTATGAAGCCCTCGAGTGGATGATACGTATCTGAAGAGCGATGGAGGAAAATCTGAAACGACTAAGAATATCACCCAGACACGAGCAGGTTCGAGCGAAAGCGTGGTAGTTTCAGTCCAATGATTGATACGACACAGATACAGATAGCTGCCGTCGTGTTCCCGATTATCGTTCTTATTACGAACTTCGCTATCAACTCCGTAACGGACGAGGACGACAGACGCTATCGGATTTTCGTCGGTGGTATGGGAATACTGGGGCTGCTCACAGCGATGATCGCAGCCATGCTCCTGTTTATCGGCGGGTTTCTCGAACTGCAGTTCGTAGTCGCCTACCGCTTTCTGGTGGTATCGGTGGTAGTGATATTCTTCCTCTCACTGGGAATCATGGTCCACGAGCTGTCGCGAGGTCTCGACGCAGACGCCGACAGGGTGTACGTCTTCGTCGGAATCGGCGTGTTCGTCAGCCTCTCGGTCGTTCTCCTTCGCGTGCTGTAATAGCTGACGAGAGTGACTAGTGTGAAGGAGGGAACGCTGGCCCGGATGAAACTATTAACCAACAAGGCCCGGTCTTACGAGGCAATTGTTGGTTAAGAGTGTGTCCGCCCAGCATTCCGATCTGCTGGGACGAGACTGGTCCTCGAAATATCAGGGAATAGAGAAGAGGCATGATTTGTGAGGGGACACACCCACCCCACTGGTTCCGCTGTTAGCGGAGAGAAGACGGCACCACCCCCATGGGAGGGGGTGGTTTGTCATCCAGTGAAGAACGGTATACGGATTTGGTTAGCAAGCCATATACTTAAACTTATTTGCTAGCGCTATAACTTAACTTTTCAGTATCCTTAGAACAGTGTAACAGCGTACAGATACCGCTTACAGCTACTACTCTCCGCGAACAGCTACTATACACTGCTAGCAGCGTTTAGACAGCATACTAGACGAGGACTCAGCTGTTATGAAGCTACAGCACGGGTGGTGGTTACAGCTCACTAGTTCCCCATCGAGTCAGTCCGGAATTTAGAGTCCCCCCTTCTCCCTCATCGCTAACAGCGGAACCAGTGGGGTGGGTGTCTTCCGCAACTACATCCAGATTTGACGTATCTGACGCTAACAGCGGAACCGGTGGAGTGGAGAGTATATAAATAATCGGGAACAGCGGAAGCAGCGGAAGCAAAGGAACCAAAGGTTAAGTCCCTCCCGCTCCCACACCGACTCGAATGAGTGACCTCTCGTTTACGCCGACGTCGTCGATATTCGAGAAGCGTGAGGCGCTGCTGGAGGAGTGGACGCCCGAGGAACTCGTGGGACGTGACAACGAACTCCAGCGGTATCACGCCGCATTGCAACCGGTGATCAACAACGAGAGTCCTTCCAACATCTTCCTCTATGGCAAGAGCGGCGTCGGAAAGACAGCCGCGACCCGGTATCTCCTCAACGCGCTCAAACGAGACGCCGCGGACGTTCCGGAACTCGACCTCCACACCATCGAGATAAACTGTGACGGGCTCAACTCGAGCTACCAGGCTGCAGTTGCGCTGGTCAACGAACTTCGTGACCCAGCAAAACAGATCTCGAACACCGGCTATCCCCAGGCGTCGGTGTACCAGTTTCTCTTCGAGGAACTCAACGACGCTGGCGGCACAGTGCTCATCGTCCTAGACGAAGTCGACCACATCCAGGATGACTCGCTCCTGTACAAGCTCCCACGGGCCCGTTCGAACGGCGACGTGACAGAGGCGAAACTCGGCGTCATCGGCATCTCTAATGACCTCGATTTCCGGAACCAACTCTCCTCGAAAGTCCGCTCCAGCCTCTGTGAGAAAGAGGTCTCCTTCTCTGCCTACGACGCTCAGGAACTCCAGCTCGTCCTCCAGCAGCGTGATTCGGTGGCGTTCAAAGATGGGGTCCTCGACGACGGTGTCGTCCAGATGTGTGCTGCATACGGCGCCAAGGACTCGGGGGACGCCCGGCAAGCCCTCGACCTCCTGCTCGAAGCAGGTGACCTCGCGCGGGAGTACAACGACGACCTCGTCACCGAGGCCCACGTTCGCGAGGCTCGGCAGCGCCTCCAGACTGATCAGGTCGTCGAAGGCATCAGGAACTACTCCGACCACGGCCAGCTCGTCCTGTACGCGTTGACGTTGCTGGCCGAGCGTGACGAAACGCCGGCCCGGACGAAGGACATCCTGGCGGCCTACCAGCAGGTGGCAAACGAGAACGGGATGGATCCGGTCTCTCTGCGTTCTGTTCGGGACTATCTCGGCGAACTGGACCAGCTGGGTATCATCTCCTCGACGGAGTTCAACCGCGGCAAAGGCGGCGGCAAGTACAAAGAACACGAGTTAGAGCAGTCGGTTTCGTCCGTGAAGACAGGACTGTCCGAGATTCTCGACGCGACGCCCTGACCCCACCGCTTCCGCTGTTACTCGTGCTGGTTGTCGCCTGCCAGTCCCAGATGGCCAGGTACCACTCAAACACCATTGGTTCCGCTGTTAGCGACGCCCGTGTAACTGTTTTCACTCCAGGGGGTCTGTGAGCAACGTACAAAAGAAACGCTGGCAGCCCCCGGGACAACGAACGGTACACGTGCTAACTATCTACAAGAGTAATACTCGCTTTCGCGAGCGTTGTGGCCGGTAAGCTATTTCATCCGATGGCACCACACCACCAGTTCCGCTGTTAGCGCTCCTGTCGGAACGTACCCCACCGCTTCCGCTGTTAGCGCTGTGCAGGCCAGTCACAACTACTCGCCCAGTTCCGAACCTCAGCTTCCGCTGTTACGACCTGTCTACCCCACCGCTTCCGCTGTTAGCACTGGTGGATACCCCCACTGCTTCCGCTGTTAGAGGAACGTTCGAAACTCCAACGCCGTCGCCGTTTGGTCTGTCTCGTCTCCCTCCCGATACCAATCGCGCTGGGACACCATCAGTTCCGCTGTTAGTCGATTGGGGGTCAGGGTACCCCACCGGTTCCGCTGTTAGCGGGCCAGCAGGTCCCTTCGCCGCAGTTGGATGGTCTCAGTGAACAATCTTACACTGGTGATTCCCGGCCTGGTTCGTCGCCCGTACGGGCCCGGTCGGTGAGGACCTCGATAAGCAGTGTTAACCAACATTCCGGAGACTGTGGAGGAACGTTGGTTAAAGAACGAGCCAACTGAATCCAGGAGGGGCTCTTTTCCACGCGGAGTGTCAACGTGGTGTATGGAAATCCGCGAGGCGACGCCGGCAGACAGCGACCGCATCGGGCGTATCGCCGAGAGTTCGTTCAACTCGTCGTTCGCGCTCAGCCCGGAGGAGATTGCAACGCTCGTCGAGGAGCAGTTCTCAGAATCGGCCCTGGAGGAGCGACTGTCGGATTCGGACGGCTGGTTCCTGGCAGCGCAAGCGGAGCTCGATGGCGAGACTATTCTGGGCGGGTTTCTGGACGGGACAGCAGCTGGACGCATCCGCTGGCTCCACGTCGACCCGGAGGCTCGCGGGCAAGGCATCGCGACGGCGCTGGTCGAACACCTCCGAGCGGAGCACGGGGACCGCCCACTCGCCTGGGAGGTCCTCGACGACGCCGTCGAGGGCGTCGGCTTTTGCGAGCAGTTCGGACTCACCGAACAGGGGCGGGATTCACTCGAAATCGGCGGACACGAGTACGGTGTGACCCTCTATGCCGAGGACGAACGGGCCGAGGAATCAAACGAGCCAGCGGTCCCGATTCCGGCGTCGGTAAGCGTCGAGGGCGAGGACCGCCCGCTCGACCGCGACGACCCGATTCCCGGCCGGGAGGCCCCGTTCTTTCGGACCTTCGTGTCGGGAGACCGCGAGTCGGCGTACGGCTACGTCTGTTCGCAGTGTGGAAGCACCAACGTGACTGCTGATGGGCTCGACCGGCTGGAGTGTGGCGACTGTGGCAACGTCCACCTGGCCGACGAGTGGGACGGTGCGTACCTCTGATGCGGTGAGTCCCACAACTGCCGTCCAGAAGTCCAATGCCTGGGGCTTTCGAGCGCCGCCGGCTCGGTGCGCTACAGGCGCGGCGACTGAGACTGGACGGTGTCGGAGACCTCGCTGACGACGCCGCCAAGTAGGACCAGCGCGTCGTCGAGGGTGACGATACCACGGAGCGCGCCGTTGTCGTCGACGATCGGGAGCCGCCGGATTCCCTCGTCGCTCATGACCTGGATAGCATCGAAGATGTTCATCGATGGGTCGGCCGTGAACACGTCGCCGTGGAGCAGCTCCTCGGCCGTCCGCTGGGCGATGTCGGGCGTCTCCTCCAGCGCGAGGGCGACCTTCCGGTCGGTGATGATACCAATCGGGCGGTCATCTTCGACGACGACGACAGAGCCGACGTCGTTCTCGGCCATCTTTGCAACGACCGTTCGAACTGGCGTGTCTCGCTCCGCGGTGACGACGTCGTCGGTGATGATTTCGTTGACTCGGATGGGTTTCAGCAGCGGTCGCTGGGGGCCGCGCCCCTGGGGCTGACGTTGTGGCTGGGCCCCGGACGGCTGTCCGACCTGTGGCTGCCCGCCGGCGGCCCCCTGTGTGGGCTGTGCAGCCTGCATCTGCTGCTGTCCCATCGCCTGGGGCGGCTGTTGCTGGGACTGCTGGGGCGGCTGTGGTTGCTGGGCGAACTGTTGTGGCGGGGAGGCCCGCCCCTGCTGCATCGACTGTGGTTGGGGCTGTCCCTGTTGTGATGTCTGTCCTTGCTGGGCCCTCTGTGGTGTGGGTTGGCCCTGTCCCGTCGACGATGGTTGGGCCTGTTGCATCGACTGCGGTTGGCCCCGTCCTTGCTGGGCTGTCTGACCTTGCTGCGGTGTTGCTTGACCCTGTTGCATCGACTGGGGTGTTCCCTGTCCCTGTGCCGGCTGCTGGTATTGCTGTAGCGGCTGCTGGCCGGTCGGCTGGTACGGTGTCGACTGTTCTCTCTCACGGTCATCTGCCGGTGTGTAATCGTGGTTTGGTGTCATAGTGATGTCTGCGCCCCGCTGCTAACTGCCAGCTGAACAGTTCACTCCAGTGTCAAATAAACCTTGTCGAGAGTCGGCTTCCGACGTCGCTCTTACCGAGAGCCAGTCCATATCAGTCCGATAACCCTTCGACCATACTTTACCGTCAGCGGCCCGTACTAGCTCGAAAAGGCAGTCCTACTCCCGGTAGCCGGGTGAAAACAGACGAATCGTCGAGCGATTTTATGTAATTCCGCCGGAAGCTACGACCACAGGACCGGCGGGAGGACAGTATGACATCTGACGACACTGACACAGGAGAGGGGAACGACGCTAACGCTGAGCGGACGGGGTCCAGTGAGCAAGAGTCGAGCGGCCCGCTGCGAGACCCGGAAACTGGAGAGTTCCTCTCGAAAGACGAACGACCGGACGAGGAATCGGAACCGACGACTGAAATGCGAGAAACGGAACCCGAATCAATGGACGACGAGCACGACCAGGAGTCCGAATCGATGGACGAAGCACACGGATCGGACAGCGAACCACGCACAGGGGAAGTGGAAGACGAGGAAGTGGAAGACGAACCACAGATTGAGAGCACGGACGAGGCCGAACCGACAGATGCGTCAGAGAGCGAGCGGGAGACAGCGGATTCTGAAGCCACACCGGGTATGCAAGCGACTGGGGCGTCGGCGAAGACGTCGGCAGCCGGCCCAGAGCAAGATCACGAACTGTCGACAGCCGGTAGTGCCGCCACCGCTCAGCAGTCGTCGCCAGGGACCGTCTTCGTCCCGAACCCGAACGGGTATCCGCGACTGCCAGCGACGTACCTGCCGACACTTCCGTGGCTCCGGCTCCCGTCCCGGGCCCCAGCATACGAAACGGTCTCGGTGTAACGGTCACGTCCTGCCGCCGGATTTTGGCCAGGGTGACACTGACAGCGACTCCCGGCACCGCAGCGCGGCCGAACGTAACAGGTAACCCACTGTGAAATAACGCTATCGAGGACGGAAATCCGACGGTCAGGGAGATGTCACTCGCCGAACCTATGTGACAATACACTAACCTTTTACAGGGGTGCGCTCGTACTCCGGAACGAAGAGCCAGTATGAGCCAGTCCCAACAGTCCATCCAGCAACAGCCGTCGACAGCGTCCAGGCCCACCGGCGCCGGGCAGTCACAGCCACCCAGCACGATGGGCGGCCAGCAGTTCCCAGTCCGGAGTAACCTCCCGGACGAGGTCCGGGCGACCAGCATCGACCTCCTGAATCAGACGCTGGCCGACCTCTCGGCGGTAACCATGCAGCTGAAACACGCCCACTGGAACGTGAAGGGAATCGAGTTCTACCAGCTCCACGAGCTGTTCGAGGACCTCTACGAGGACTTCGAGCCACATATCGACGCTGTCGCAGAGCGGGCCAGCGCCCTGGGGGGTCGGCCGATTGGTACTGCCGGCGCCGTCGCCCAGCAGACGACTATTCCCCCGTTGTCACACGACCGCGTCGACGGCCAATCGATGCTCCGGGAGGTCGCCGACAGACTGGCAGTCCTCGATGCCAACCTCTACCAGCATATCGAGACCGCCAATCAGCAGGGGGACCTCGACACTGCCGACCTCCTCAACGAGGTGTCCCGTGACGTGACCAAAGCCCAGTGGTTCGTCGAATCACATCTCCAGGTGCCACAGTCACAGGGTGGCCAACAGCGGGGTGCGCCACAGCAGGGTGCTCCCGCCCAGCAGCGGTAACAACTACTCGTGGGTGGCTGCCGGCGGTCGCCACCCAGCCTTCTGACCGACTCGTCCCCGAACCAAAATTGTCAAACAAACAGAGTTTTGGCGGCCCGGCCCGAATCAGGGGTATGACTGGACGAGGCGAGCAACCCGAGCACGAAGCGGATGCGAAAGCGACCGAGAAGGCGACGGCGCTGTCGTTCGGCCAGGTCCTGTACGACGATGCGGGCCAGCCCGTCGGGAGCGTCCGAGGAATGGAGGCCGGCGGCATCTTTCTGACGACCCGGGACGGCGTCGAGTCGTTCAGTGTCGAGCACGTTCGCTCGGGCCACTCCTTCGGTCAGGCGGAGCTCATGTGGCGCTGTCTCGACTGCGGCGAGATGGGCGATATCGGCGATAGCCTCCCGGAGGCGTGCCCGAACTGCGGCGTCGAGCGGGAACAACTGATGTACTGGACGGAGGACTGAACGGCCAGCTTCGCTGTTTTTGTCGAACTAGAGAGTCCGAGTAATCGATTACCGGTGGCCGAGGATAGAGACCTTCACCACCCAATAGTCGACAACACCACACCGCCGTCCCGCTGGTCGCTGGACGGCGGAGCAAACGAGCGCCAGTCAGTCGAGTCCGGTTCAGCGGCCGTGCTGACCGGGGCCGCGGGGTGGTTGTTGCATCTGCTGTTGCTGTGCGAGTCCGCCTCCCTGCTGTGGCGGCGCTCCCTGTGGCGGCCCGCCGGCGCGACCCTGCTCTGGGGCGCCGGTGGGCTGGGGGGCCTGCTGGACCATCTCGTCGGGGAGGACGAAGTGAAGTTCTGTGATGGGAACGAAGCCGTCGGCCTTTCGCTCCTCCTCTTCTTCTTCCTCTTCTTCCTCGCCGCCTTCAGCCGCTTGCTCCATTGCCCCCTGGAAGAACAGGACGCCGGAGTCGGTGGCCTGGAAGTCCTCACACTGTATCGTGGTTCCGTCTTTACAGATGATTTGCACGGTGAAACACCATCTACATTTTCATATGGCTGACAGATAAGTACTACCGAGCTAGTCCCGGTATCACCCGATTACTTCCGGACGGGACGGCGATACCGGGGAACGGGACCGTCCTCAGGCCTCGTCGACGGGGGCCTCTTCGCTGTCCGGCTCCTCCTCCTCGGAAACGTCACTCTTGATCGCTATCTGGCGTCGGGACTGCTGGGGCTCGTGATACGGAGCCGGCTGGGCCTGCTGTGCCGGCGGCTGCTGAATCTGCTGACCCGGGGGCTGCTGAGACTGTTGCGTCGGTGGCTCCTGCATTTGCTGACCTGGGGGCTGCTGAGACTGTTGCGTCGGTGGCTCCTGCATCTGCTGACCCGGGGGCTGCTGAGACTGTTGCGTCGGTGGCTCCTGCATCTGCTGACCCGGGGGCTGCTGAGACTGTTGCGTCGGTGGCTCCTGCATCTGCTGACCCGGGGGCTGCTGGGGCGGCTGTCCCGGCGGCTGCTGGGACTGTTGCGTCGGTGGCTGCTGGGGCGGCTGTCCCGGCGGCTGCTGGGACTGCTGTGTCGGTGGCTGCTGTGGCGGCTGTCCCGGCGGCTGCTGGGATTGTTGCGTCGGAGGCTGCTGGGGCGGCTGTCCCGGCGGCTGCTGGGACTGCTGTGTTGGTGGCTGCTGGGGCGGCTGCTGGGACTGCTGTGTCGGTGGCTGTTGGGGCGGCTGTCCCGGCGGTTGCTGGCCCTGCTGTGTCGGCGGTTGCTGGCCCTGCTGTGTCGGTGGCTGCTGGCCCTGCTGTGTCGGAGGCTGCTGGGGCGGTTGCTGGCCCTGCTGTGTCGGAGGCTGCTGGGACTGCTGTCCCGGTGGCTGTTGTATCGGCGCCTGCGACTGCGGGCCAGCGGGTGGCTGCTGGCCGGCCGCTCCCTGCTGGCCCTGGACGCTGTTTCCGGGCGGGAACTGCTGTTGCCCCACCTGGAGCTGTTGTTGCCCGATGTCGCCGGCCTGCTGGAGTCCCTGCTCAGTCATCTGGGTGGCCTGCTCGATGCCCTGCTCGGTCATCTGGGCAGCGTTTTCGGCGGCACTGTCGACCGTCTGGAAATACGTGTCCAGGGCCTCCCGTGTGAGCTCGGTGCTGCGGTTACCGAGCCAGCTGCTCATCTCCAGCCCGTTGAGGAATAGCTTCCCGGCGCTCTTCTGGAACTCGATGGACTGTTTCAGCGGGATTTCGACGGCCTGGTCCATGGCCTCCTGGCCGATCTCGAGGGCGTTTTGCTGCATCTCGATTGCGTTGCTCATCAGCTGATTTGTCTGTTGCATATCGGATTGACTCATAGTGTATTGTGAGGCGTAGTCGACGCTCGCTGTGCACACAGGTCGGGCCGCGCCCGAGGGCGGATCGAGACCGTGGCCGTCCGTGGTTCACCGGCCAGTACCCGGCGACGCGCTACACCTCGGTAGTGTGCATCGGGGAGGATGGCGGTGGCAGTAATAAACCGAAGACACTGTTCAGGCAGTAAGCGTCAATCCCCACCACGATGGCAGCGCAGATACTGAGGTTCGGGCCATATACTTCTGACATTGCTATCGCTGACGGTCACCAGGTGAGTTGACGGAAGAATCCCCTTACGGCCGTCTCACCGGGTCGGTCGGGTGGGCTGCTGTGGCGGCACGATAGCTATCTGCCCGTCGCTGTAGACGGTCACCGTGTGATTCCAGACAGTGAACGTGAGGTTTCCGTTGAAACGCCGCTCGGCGTCCGCTGCGGGTTTGAATAGGGCATCGAGCGCGTCGGGGTCGATGTAGTCATACAGTGTAAAGCCCGTATCGGTGACGTCGACGCCGCTGATGTCCGATAGCGCGTGAGCGAGCGTCGTCGTGAGTTCCGCAGGTCCGTCGAAATCGTGTTTGATGTAGTACGTCCCTGAATTTTGGACCGTGTGCTGCTGGGGAGTTTGTTTCGCGTGTGCCTCGTTACGATACATTGGTTGTGACACTCTCACATTGCCTTCGGGGTAATAAAAGCTTTCCCCTCAGCTTACCCCTTTGTTCCGGGCAAAAAACGCAAGACAACGGCCGAACCGATTCGGCCAAGACGGCGTCACTACGACCGCTCCGTCACGGGTAATACAGACCTATGCCGATTTGAACCGGTAAACGCCGGGGTCCACCTGGCTCACAGTCGCATCCTTACTCGGACTCGGGGCCCATTCGTAGGACGACCTGGTCGTCTTCGACGCGTTCGATGTGGTCGGTGTCCAGCAGGTAGCTGTCCTCGTCGTCGTGGTCGCTCCATCCCAGCACCGTCCTGATGCGGTCGGTTATCGACGGGTGTGGGTTGACGTGCATCTGCCCGTTATCGACGTCGACGACCATCCCGACCTCCTCGCCGTCGGGATTGACGACCGTCTTCCCCTCGTCTTCCTCCTGTGGCGTGACCCTGACAGCTTCGTCAGCTGCCGTCGGTTCGGCCATCTCGTCGTCCTCGGTCACCGAACCGCCAGCTGCCGGTTCCCCGGCAGCTGGTTCTGTGTCGGTCTCTGCCGCGGCGACGGTCGCCGCGAGGTCGACGTCGTACTCGTCCTGTTCGACGATTTCGCTACCGACGACGGTGTGGGAGATGGCGTCGGTGCTGACTGTCTCGGCATCGGAGACCTCTCCGAGTATCCGCTTGTCGACCCGCATCTCCTCGTCGATGGTCTGGCGCCGCAGCAGGTTCGTCTCGATGACGTCGTCCTCACGGAACTGGCTCTCGACGCGGCCGTGTTCGACTGCCTGGGCTGCCGTCTCCGGTGACTCGACGAGTTCACCTTTCAGTACAGTTTCCGTGACGCCATCGATGTCGACCGTGTCACGCATCGTATCGCTCTCGACGGTCTCTGTCTCCTCGACGTCGGTCTCGACAACCTGGCTCTCGATGGTGATGCGCTCGACGACGTCCCGGGTGACCTCCCACAGCTCGTCGACGTCTATCTCCACCTCGTATGGGTCGGACAGATTCGTCCCCGGCTGGAACCACGACAGGTCTGTGGTCGACTCGTCCGGCGGCTCGGCCCGTGTCACAGAGCACTGTTCCACGTCTGTCGACAGCAGGGCCACGTCGACGATGTCGCTCTGGATAATCTCGCGACCCGCAATTTCGCTCTGGACGGTCGCCTCCTCGACGACGACGTGCTCGACGACGCGCCGTTCGGTTATCTCGCTCTCGACGGTCTCGCCCTCCATCAGCGCCTCCTCGACGGCCTCGCTCTCGACAGTGGCGCGGCCGATGACCTCCGAGCGGTCGACCACGTCGATGTCTGTCGTCGAGTCACCGCCCCGAACAACGATCAATCCCTGGTCTCGGAGCTCGCGTTCGAACTCCGTCCAGTCCATCTCCTCGTGGTCCGTGTGCATCTCGTCCTCGGGCACGACATCCAGCCGGGGGTCTTCCCCGCCTTCCCGACGGACCGGCACCAGTTTCTGTGTCCCAGCCCACGATTGAATCGTCTCCGCGTCTGCGGATACCTGACTCTCAGAGTGTGTGTTGCTATCTCGTGACATCGAAACACTCTTCGGTCTTCTGACGTTTAAGCCCCCGGACACATTCTCTCGGTAATAGGCGTATTAACGACGTTGGAGCCCGATATGGACGGTCTTACTGAGAGTCGGACTCCCAGTCGAGTGTCGGAACTGGTCGATGTTGTCTCGCGCGACCGAGAGCTTCCGCTGGACGACACTGTCGGCGTGGTCGCCGAGTTTCACGAGCTGGTGTTCCAGCTGTTTGAGGCGGTCGCCCTCCCGA
Source organism: Haloarcula salinisoli (assembly GCF_019599405.1). Classification (NCBI taxonomy): domain Archaea; kingdom Methanobacteriati; phylum Methanobacteriota; class Halobacteria; order Halobacteriales; family Haloarculaceae; genus Haloarcula; species Haloarcula salinisoli. The sequence continues at coordinate 99,502 of NZ_RKLQ01000006.1, forward strand.
ATATCATCGTCGAGGGTCTCCTCGCCGCGAGTCCGGAACGCGCATGGACGATGAACTGGCACTGCTCGTGGACGGTCGGGTCGTCGGGCCGCTCGCTGGCTGTCTGGACCGCATCGCGGGCGATAGCGAGCCGTGATGCCATCCGAACTGTAGGCGGTCCGGACGGAAACAGATGAGGGTCCACCCCCGGACTGGAGGTATGTGGGTGGAGCCCTGCCCGGGAGAATCCTGATTCGGGAAATTAACACCAACATTATTGTGAAGCGCAGCGAGCTTCCGATTCACTCGGTGGGTCGGAGGAACGTCTCGCGTGTGTCCGGAGAGCGACGACACGGGGGCCAGCGCAGAGTGGTGGGCCCTGCCTCTCAGTCGTCGTCCGCTGTCGCCCCATCCCCGGTCTCGTCGTCCGGCACTTCCCGCATCTCGTCGAGCGTGTTCACCACCAGTGCGGCGGAGATACCGTGCACCAGGAGTGAGGCGAGGACGATAAAACCCAGGAGCGCCCACAGTTCCTCCGCGGCCACGATGAGTTCGTACTCCCTGAGCGACGCCGAATTGAGCGCGTAAGCGAGGTAAAAAAACGACCCGATACCCCTGATCCCGAACGCTGCGATGACGGCTCGCTCGGCGAACAACTGGTCGGTCCCGACACTCGCGAGCAGGCCCGCGATAGGCCTGACAACGAGGAGTATCACGAGCCCGACGGCCACGTAGGCCGGCGTCAGCGGCGCGAGCAACCCCTGTACCAGCACGCCGCCGAATAACACGAGCACGGTCGCCATCAGCAATCGCTCCACCAGCACTGCGAAGTCGTGGAGCTTCTCGTAGTAGGCGTGCTCCCACTCGTAATGTCGCAGTGTCAGGGCGGCGACGAACACCGCGATGAACCCGTAGCCGGCGACCAGTTCCGTGGCCGCGTACGCGAACAGGGTCGCGGCCAGCGCCTCCGCGCCCTCCATCACGCGGGAGAGCTGGCTGCTCGATGGCCGACCGAAGATGAACCGCGCGATGAGGTAGCCGACCACGGCCCCGCCGATGATACCGACGCCGATCTTGTAGATGACGTAGAACCCGATCCACTCGACCAGCCACCCGCTCCGCGAGAGGTCCAGACTCTCGCCGGCCATCAGGATAGCAAGGTACGTAAAGGGGAAGGCGAGTCCGTCGTTCAACCCCGCTTCGGAGGTGAGCGCGAACCGAATCTCACCCTCCTGGTCTGTGGGGTCTATCTCTTCGTCGACGCTGGAGGCTGGCGGCGTGGCTTCGACCGAGGACGCAAGCACCGGGTCAGTGGGTGAGACCACGGCCCCCAGCAGGACCGCGACCGGGAGGCTGAGGCCGAGGACGCCCCACCCGAGCACGCTGACGGCGAGGATAGTCAGCGGCATGGTGAGGGCGAGCAACCGCCAGGTCGGCGACCAGCCCTGCCAGTCGAAGGGTCGGTCGAGCTTCAGCCCGGCTCCCATCAGCGAGATGATGATGACGAACTCCGTCAGCCGCCTTGTCGCGTTCGGCTGCGAGACCGGGTCTGGGACTGTGACGCCGGTCGGCAGCGCGAAGACGAGCGCTCCGAGACCGACGTAGAGCAGGGGGAACGACATCGGTTTGTCCGCCAGCACTCGCGGTAACACGACGGCACCCAGTATCGCGATACTCGTCACCAAGAGCGCGATCTCGTAGGCCGCCATGGCTAGAGTACCGCGCCCCGTCGGAAGGTAGTTGTGCCGCTGTGAGGCGATTGTGGGTTACGATTCAGGTTCAACCCCACCGTGGCGCAACTGGCCCTCCTCGCTTCCGGAGTCCGACCCGGGCTCTGCCTCCCAGCTCTCCGGGTCGATGTCCAGGTCTGTCTCCACGACGCCCCGGTCGGTCCCGGAGCCGATGGTGAAGGGCCCGGCGGCGAGTGTTCGCAGCGTGCTGGGCGCCGCCCACCCGAACTCGCCCGCCTCGCTCGTCTGTGTCACTAGCAGGTCGCTCATCGTGTCCCGCCATTCGTCGAGTGGGCGTGAGAACCCACTGCCAGCAGTTGCAAGGGCCGCTGCGGGCAGAGCTGCCGAGACAGCCAGCGCCCCTGCCGTTGCCAGCAGCAGCTTGAATCCACGCCGGCGCGTCTACTCGCTGCTTCTCACACCATGGACGACTCCCTCTCGCCTCCCGACCTACCCGAAGGGAGGCACGAATCCGTCTGGTTCCCGACGTCGGACCGGACCGACTACGACCCGCTCGACGGCGACCGTTCTGTCGATACCGCCGTCGTTGGCGGCGGTATCGCGGGTATCACGACCGCCGCCAAACTCGATGCGGCCGGCCAGACCGTCGCCATCCTGGAGCGGGACCGCATCCTCGACGGCACGACCGGACACACGACGGCGAAGGTCACGTCCCTCCACGGCCTCGTCTACGACACACTCATCGAGAATTTCGGCGCCGAGAACGCCCGGCAGTACGCCGCGGCCAACCAGGCGGCCGTCGACGACATCGCCGCAACGGTCGACCGCCGGGATATCGACTGTGGCTTCGGTCGGGCACCGGCCTACACCTACGCGAAAAGCGACGAGGATCGCTCCAAGGTACGGTCGGAGGTCAACGCCGCCCGGCGACTCGGCCTCCCGGCGTCGTACGTCGAGGAGACCGAGCTGCCCTACGAGGTCGACTCGGCGGTGCGGTTCGACGAGCAGGCGTATTTCCATCCGCGCCAGTACCTGCTGGAACTCGCCAGCGACGTCGCGGCGGGTGACGGCGCCGTCTTCGAGGAGACGACCGTCGAAGGCGTCGAGGACGGCACGCCCTGTCGCGTCGAGACCGACCGCGGGACCGTCAGGGCCGACGACGTCGTCGTCGCCTCCCACTTTCCCGTCGCGGACGACGCGCTGTACTTCTCGCGGCTCCGCCCGAAACGCTCGTACGTGGTCGCGGCCCGCCTCGATGGGGAGCCTCCCGACGGCCTCTACTACCACGCCGGCGAGCCCTACTTCTCGGTGCGGCCCCACGCCACGAACGACGCACTGGTCCTGCTGGGCGGACAGAACCACCGCACCGGACACGGGGACAGCACCGAAGAGCGCTACCGGCGTCTCGAACAGCAGGTCCGCGAGCGCTTCGACGTGGCGTCCATCGCGTACCGCTGGGCGACCCAGGACTACGTCTCGGTGGACCAGGTTCCGTTCGTCGGGAAAGCGGCGCCACAGGTCTCGAACGTCTACGTGGCCACCGGGTTCGGCGGCTGGGGGATGACAAACGGGACGGCCGCAGGGCGGCTGCTGGCCGACGAGATTCTGGGCCGACCGTCGGCCACACGCGACGTTTTCGACCCCAACCGGTTCAAGCCCCTCGCCTCGAAGTCCGAGCTTCTCTCCCACAACACCGAGACGGTGAGACACTACATCGAGGACTATCTGGGGAGCCAGCCGTCCCTCGATACCGTCGACCTCGACCCTGGCGATGCCGGCGTCTACGAGGTCGACGACGACCCGCTCGCGGTGTATCGCGACGACGACGGCGAGATTCACGCCCGCTCGGCCGTCTGTCCACACAAGGGCTGTCTCGTTGCCTGGAACGACGGCGAGCGGTCCTGGGACTGCCCGTGTCACGGGTCCCGCTTCGGGGTCGACGGCGAGGTACTCGATACACCGGCCGTTCACGGCCTCGACGACGTCTCGCTCCAGGACGGCCCCGATTCCTGACTGCGGCAGCCGGAGTCGCAGTGTATCCCTGACCGATAGCACGCAAAAAGTGCGGGCACGTCACCCGCCCCTCGCAGGCTCCGCGTGGAATCGAGGCGGCCCTCGCTGTCGGCTACGTCCCGTCCGCCCACCGGTACCCACATGGCGAGGGCGGCCGGGTCGATGGGTCGAAAGTGAACCGCTCAGTACTGCTCGGACTGCTCAGACTGCTGCTCCTGAGGTCGCTGCTGGAGCTGGAGTGCGCCCTGCTGCTGCTGGGGCTGCTGGGTCGGTGACTGCTGTTGGCCGAACTGCTGTCCTGGCTGCTGGCTTTGCTGCTGGGGCTGCTGCTGGTACTGCTGACTCTGTGGCTGCTGCTGGAACTGCTGGGAGGGGAGCTGACTCTGTGGCTGCTGTTGGCGTCCCTGCTGGGGCTGTTGCTGGAGCTGCTGGGATGGCTGTTGTTGTCCGAACTGCTGGGAGGGTTGTTGGCCAGTCTGTTGCTGGGGCTGCTGGCCCTGGGGTTGCCTTGAGGACTGCTGGCCCATCTGCTGGGACGGCTGTCGGCTCTGTGACTGCTGCTGCCCTGGCTGCTGGCTCGGTGACTGCTGTTGCCCGAACTGCTGTCTCTGCTGCTGGGGCTGCTGTTGGTGCTGGCTCTGGGGCTGCTGGCTCTGTGGTTGCTGTTGACTCTGCTGTTGCTGGGGCTGCTGCTGCTGGAACTGCTGTGTGGGGAGCTGACTCTGTGGCTGCTGTTGACGACCCTGCTGGGGCTGGCGCTGCTGTTGTCCCAGCTGCTGGGAGGGCTGCTGACTCTGTTGTTGCTGGGGCTGACGCTGTGGCTGTTGGGACTTCTGACCGAACTGTCCGCTCTGCCCGCCAAAGAGGGAGCTCTCTCCGAAACTGTGCTCCCCTGTGAGACCGTGACTCTGCTGACCGTACTGCGGTGTGTTCTGCTGACCCTGCTGTTGCTGCCCTTGCTGCTGATTTTCTTGATATGTCATGGTTCAATGGGTGGGTGCGGCGTTGACGACCCGACGGGGCCGTCCCGAGTAACCCGATTGCCTCGCCGGATTGTGCGACGCTGTGAGAGGGGCCGGTCCCGTCGACGTCTCGCCGCTGCTCCCGTCAGAGGGATTGACCGGCCCTGATAAACCCGTTGCGACAGTTCAGGTGCGTATACGGCCACTACCGGCTGCAAGAAGGCGCTACTCGGCGGTTTTCGGTTTTACAGATTTCGTCTCTCTGCTCGGCGTTTGCCCATCCCTCGGCACCGGCCGTTCTGGGTCCGTTCTCGACCACGGTGACGACCAGCGGCCGACTGCGTGGGCGTGGCCTTCTGGAAAAAAATCGGACGTTCCCGGAGTAGTGTTGGCGGTGTCTGGACACTCCGCGACCGTACGGGAGCTTACTGCGAGAACTGTTGGGTCTGCCCGCCGCCGAACTGCTGGCCCTGGCTACCCTGCCCGGAGAGCTGACGGGCGAACTGGGCCGACTGTGGCAACACGGCGGCACACTCCTGACAGTGTGAGTGCTGGTGCTTTCCACACTCCTGTGCACAGGCCTGTGCGGCACGCTCGAAAGTCTGGACGAGCTCCGATGTGAACCGAGAGGAGCGGGGTCCGAGTGCGAGGACAGTCTCGCCGATCTCTACGACGTCCTCACACAGCTTGATGCACTCTGTCATGTTCGGGTCCGCCTCCTCGATGCACTTGTCGGCACACCAGCCACACACCTCGACGGCCTGTGCGACCGCGCCGAGGCTCTGTCTGTACTGCTGTGGGAGCCGTCCGGCGTCCTGTTGCTGGGCGCCGCCCTGCTGTTGCTGGTGGTGCTGTGGCTGCTGGGCTGTCTGACCGCTGGGGTACTGTGATTCCTGAGACATCGCAGACGCCAGTTGACTGAAGGACTGAATATAAACAGCCGATTGTTCATGGTTCTACCGTGGTGTTACCGTCGATAGCCCCAGAGTGTCGGGTTACAGGGGCACTATAGTAATACACAGGTTCGATGACGGCCGACCCGTCCCGTCGCTTGCTTGTGAATCTGACTCTCCAGTAATCAGCACCGCTCCGGTTACAGGAGGGCGGGGACCAGTGCGTCGAAAACGTGTTTCTCCGCCTTGCGGAGATGCTGATGGAAGGTGGGGGGAGCGATGTCCAGCGAGTCGGCCACGTCCTCGCCGGAGACCGTCCGGGGCCACTCGAAGAACCCCGCGCGGTAGGCCGCCCGGAGGACTGCCGACTGACGGTCGGTTAGCTCGTCACTGATATCGAGGGCGGACGACGGCGCCTGTACCGCTTCCCGAGTGGTCTGGCGCCGGGTCAGCATCTCCGCGGTGGGGTACACCGCCTGGACTGTGTCGATGACGCTGCGGACCCCCCCGCCGGGTGGGAGTTGCAGCGTCATGTGGTAGTTCCCCTCGTCGATACCGGCTTCGACGACCCCGCCGCCCGCGTTCGCGAGGGCAGAGAGCACTGGCGGGTCCCGGAGCCGCGCCTCGAAACTCGTCACGTCGTCGCTCTCCCAGTCGTGTATCTCGACGCCCTCCCAGTACTCCATCCGGTCGACGATGGTCTCCAGCAGGTCGGCGCCGTCCCTGGTCACCGACCCATAGACCAGATATTTGCCGTCGCTCACCGGAATCGTCTCGTCGAACGTCACCGTGCCACTGACGTCGTCGATGTCGAGCATGGCGCCCATATCCCCGACGTGAAAACCCAGTTCGGTCACCGAGTCGGACATCAGCGCGCGCTTGCGCTCGACGGCCGCGATGGCGTGGCCGACGATTTCGCCCAGCTGCGTAATGACGGTGCGTTCACGGCCGCTGATTCCCTCTGGTCGGTCGGCGTAGACGTTCAGAACACCGTAGACGGTCCCTTCGTGGGAGATGGGGATTGCGGCCGAGGACTGGTAGCCATAGGCCCGGGCGCGGTCACGCCACGGTTCGTACGTCGGGTCAGCCCGGATGTTGTGGCAGGTCTGTGTCTCGCCCGTCCGAAGCGCCCGGCCCGTCGGCCCGTCACTGGATCGGTCGTTCGGGTCGACAGAGATGGTGATATCGTCGAGGTAGTTCTCGACGCTGGCTTCGGCCCGCATCCGGACCGTCTGTGACCGGTGGTCGACGTCGCCGATCCAGGCGAACTCGTAGGAGTCGGTCGCGGCCAGGTGCTCACAGACGACCGACTCGATCTCGCTCCGGGTGGACTGGTCGATGACCGCGTCAGTCGTCACGCGGACGACCTCCTGGAGATTGGTCAGCGCGACGAGTCGCGCTCGCTGGCTGACCAGTCGCTCCTCGTCGGCTCGCCGGGTTATCGCCGAAGCGAGGATGTTCGCCACTGACTGGACGAATTTCACGTCGTGTGTGTCGAACACTTTCGGGCCGGTGTCGTGCGTGCCGAGGATACCCCACGGCTCGTCGGTGGTGCCGATGATGACGCTGATGCCGCTGCGTACGTCGTGGTTGGTCAGCAGATCGGGACCGCTGAACCGCCGCTCGGTTTGCAGGTCCTCGACGACGATGGGCTCGTCCGTGGCCAGGGTGTGGGCCGCCTGCGAGTCGTCGTCTGTCGCCGACACCGTGGCCGTGCCGACGATGCCGTCCCGCCAGCCCACGCCGGCGCGCAACAGCAGTTCCTCGCCGTCCTCGTCCAGGTCCAGGACCTTGCAGTAGTCCGTATCGAGCGTCTCGGCGACGCCGTCACAGGCCAGCTCCAGGACCGACTCGATGTCGCGGTCCGCCAGCGCGTACTGGCCCAGTTCCGTTACGATTTCCTGCTGCCGGACGCGCCGTTCGAGGTCGCCCGTCGTCCCGCTGTCACGCCACCAGATACGTGCTTTTGCCCCCACCTTCTTGGTCTGGAGGAGCCCCTGGTCGGACAGCTGACTGAGCCGCTCGTAGGTCGTACGCCGGGATACCGAGAGCTCGCCTGCGACTTCGCTCGTCGTCAGCGGCGCACCCGTGCGGGCCCGGTCGAACACTGTCAGCGTTTCCTGTAGCTGGGGGGACACCCCCTGGAAATTCATACCGGTTGTCACGTACGCCAGGGTGATGAACGTTCCGTTGTCGGGGACTGTCCAGCACGGCTGCAGCGGTTCGGATTTCGGCATTTGGCCCCGACTGCTAGACGGGACCGCGACCGACGACGACGCCGTGGGCCGCGACCGGACCTATCCGATTAGGCCGAGTACATTACTCCATACTGCCACTTGAGAGAGGTATCGGACGGCCCGAGAGCGAACCCATGAACCTAGAAACTGTCCCAGACATCGACGAAACGACTCAGCACCGACTGCTCGCCGACGAGCAGCGACGATTCGTCATCACGTCGCTCCAGACGGCCCGTAGTGGTGTTGATATGACGCTCGACGAAATCACAGCCCATCTGGAACGGGCGGCCGAGCGGACCAGGAGCGAGCACATCGGTAGCCGCCGGGACCTCCGCTGCCGTCTCCATCACGTGCATCTGCCGATGCTGGCAGATGCCGGGCTCCTCGACTACGACGCCGAAAAGAAGCGCGTCCGCCTCGGAGCGCCGTGGGCGGTCACCGCGTCCGCCGAGGCGCCCTGAGGTTCGCCCCTGTCCGTCTGGCACTGCCGACGGAACTGAGAGGGTGACCCCGATGGTTCTCAGTCGTCGACGTCGGTGCCGCCGTCGGACTGGACGTCCGAGGTACCGTGTCGCTCACTCGACGAGCGACCGCCGTCAGCCTCTTGTCGCTGCGGATTCGGGGTCGCCTCCGAGACGTTGCCCATCCACTGGTTGATGTTGTTCGAGACGTAGGTGTGGGCGCCCCAGCCGAAGGCGATGCCCGCGCCGAGTGCGATGGCCGCGGCCAGTCCCCAGGCCAGCGCCCTGGCGAACAGGTAGAGGATGCCGACGTCTATCCCCATGGTGTCCAGACCGATGACGATGGCCGTGAAGTACAGGAACATCCGGGTCCCCGTCGCGAACCACGACGTGTACTCCGTCTGTGTTGCCGCGCGGGTTCGCGTGATAGCGTCGCCGATGAAGTCGGCGACCACGAACCCACCGATGATGACCGCCAGGCCGGCGATGAAGGCCGGGATGTACGAGACGACGGTCTGTATCCAGGCCGAGAGTGTCGCGATGGCGAGGACGTTCGCGGCCGCGAGGATGGCGATTGCGTAGACGAACCACTTGGTGATAGCGCCAAACGTTTTCGAGACAGCGTCCTCGGAGCCGCCCATCAGGCGGCCAAGCGGTGTCTCTAACACCATGCGGTCGAGTTCGATGCGGTCAGTGAGTCCCTTCACGGCCTTGGCTGCCGCGATGCCGACGACCCAGCCGATGAGCAGGACGACGATCGCCGCTGCCAACCGCGGTAAGAAGGCGACTATCTGTGCGACGGTCTGTTCCAGGAACTCGGGTATCTGCAACTGAAGCGATTGTATCAGTGACATTATTTGCTACACTCCGTATTGTAGCGCAGGCGGCTAAAGGGGCGAGATTGCGACTGCAAGCAGCTGCCCGCATCCAGGAGTTTCAGCCGGTCAGCTTCCCTGTTCAGCGCTCGCGATAGCTCGCGCGGAGACGTACGTCAGCAGGGCCAGCAGGACAAAGGGGAACACGGTCAGGAAGTGCATGAGTACGAACATCCCTGGGTCCCACTCCCAGGGTCGGAACAGGGTAAACAGCACGACGAAAAACAGCAAAATTCCCATCGGGATGAGGTTCACCGTCACGTCGAGGAGGGTATCGAGGTTGGCCCAGTCCTGCTGGTCGCCGGCCGCTGTCCGGACGGGTTCGTCAGCCATACTCGAGCTACGCACCGGCCACCGAAAAGCATTGTCTATACAACATATCACTGGCAAATGCTTTTCGGGCGGCCGGTCGATTCCTCAGTATGGAGGTCCCCCCACTGGCGAGCACCGAAGGCGCATACTGGTATCTCATCGCACTAATTCTCCTGTTGGCGCTCGCCTCGACGCTCTACATCGTGGGCGTTATGGTCGGCTCGCTCCCGGACCCATCGGGCCTCTTCTAGCTGGTTCCCGGCGGCCTCTCGTGGGTCACAGCGACTGGTCGCTCTCTGACTCCCCCTCCTCTGTCTCGTCCTGTAGAGACTCGCCGCGGTCGCTGTAATCCGTCCGACCGACGGCCCGGTCCCCGACCATGTTGAGGACGGCCTGCTGGATCTCGTCGGGAGATTCGTACTCGATGGTGTCTTGCTCGTCGGCCACTTCACGCTCGGCGAGGACGCTCGAAAGCGTCTCCTCGCCCTCGGCCAGGTCGAGTTCCTCGTCGCCGTACTCCGCTATGAGTTGCTCCTGTGTCGTCGGATAGTCGTGGTTCTCGAGGGCCGTCATCAGCCCACCGAACTCGACGCCCTGTTGGCGCGATTCGCTCCCGGATTCCTCGTCAGAACTGTCGTTCGACATACACCACCTTCCGCCACCAGCCACAAGGATGTTGCGCTGTTGACACGACTGACAGGAAAATGTAACACTGATACTGCTGTTATTCTGCTGGTTGCACTCGGTTCCTGGCTTCTCACACTGGGAGGCCGTCCGACACCCCTGGAGTACCATTTCACGCCCCTCAGTTCGGGTAAGACGTTCCTACCGGCGATAAGCCCCGATATCTCGACCATCTGGGGTCGGCACAACCCTTAAATAGGCATTACTGACAATCTATTGGTGTGAAACGCAGTCGAATCGCACACGACCAGGCCACCGCTGTCACCCGGTATGACTGACGGCAATCGGATGGCTGTCACCGGGGAGGCGAGCTGTGCGTGCAAGATCGGTCGAACGGCCGAGACGTACGGGATTGACGATATCGACGGACTGCTTCGCGACCGGCGGGCAGAGGGCGCGAGTCTCCGCCGTCTGGAGACCGTCGTGAACGAGGCCGTCCTTCGGGCGGCCCTCGAAGAAACTGGCACCCACGTGCCAGGGGATGTCACAGATATCTACCGGACCCTGACCGACGGGGAGACGAGCGCGGGCGTGCGGACGGAGACACGGGCGTGGTTATCACGGGTCGGTGTCGACCCAGACGACCTCGAGGGCGACTTCGTCTCCTATCAGACCGTTCGCACCCATCTCCGGGAGTGTCTCGACGTCGACACCACCCGTGAGAGCACACTGTCAGTCGACGACGCAGTGGGGACCATCGAGTGGGCACGCTCCCGGAGCGAAGGTATCGTTCGCCGGACCGTCGAACGACTCGACGAAACTGATGGGTTCCACACCGGCACCGTGGACGTGACACACGTCGTCCGGGTCTCCTGTGGGGACTGTGGGGCCAGCTATCCAGTCGAGCGGTTTCTCGACCGGGGCGGGTGCGACTGTGGCGGCGCTGACCAGTGAGGCGACCAACAACGAGTTATGTGCTCGGTTTGAGGAGCTAAATAATGGCTGACAGACACGAACCACCGCGGGTAGTCGTCGAGAATATCGGCGGCATCGACGCCGCGCAGGTCGGGCTGTCCGACGGCGTCTCCGTACTGACTGGCAGGAACGCGACGAACCGGACCTCGCTGCTGCGGGCGCTCGGTGCCGCGCTGGGCGGGGGGACGGGCGCCCTGAAAGCTGACGCCGACCGTGGGTCGGTGACGCTGTCTTTCGACGGGACCGACTACACCAGGACCTTCGAGCGCGACGGCGACTCGGTCACTGTCGGTGGTGACCCGTACACCACGGATACGACGCTCGTCGACCAGTACTGCAGTTTGCTGGCCGATAACCCCGCCCGTCAGGCAGTGGCCCGGGGGGACGCCGATGCGCTTCGGTCGTTCATCATGGCCCCCGTGGACACGGACGCCCTGGAGGCGAAGATTCGACGGACACGGCAGGCTATCGACTCGCTCGAGACGGACCGCGAGGAGACGAAACAGACGATAGCGAGGCGGGAGTCACTGGAGCGACAGCTGGCCGACCACCGCGAGGAACTGGCCGAGGTCATCGAGGAACTCGACGCTGTCCGGGCGGCCGTCGACGAGTTCGAGACAGACCTCGAGGCCGTCGAGCGCGCCGAAGACGTGGTCGCGGAACTCACAGAGGCCCGAGAGGAATACGAGCGGGTCCGGAACCGACTGGAGACCCAGCGGGCGGCCGTCGCGTCGCTCCGTGAGGAACGAGCGGACGTCCGTACCGAGCTGTCGGAGCTATCGGTCCCGGACGTGGACAGAGACCAGCTCGAAGCCGAGATAGAGCGGCTCCAGCGACGCAAGCGTGACCTCGAAACCACGATATCCAGCCTCCTCTCTGTCGTGGAGTTCAACGAGCAGTTGACCGGTGATGGGGACGGCCCAGTGCTGGGTGACGCCGTCGCGGACCCCACGACGGGGACAGTCGAGTGCTGGACCTGCGGGACCTCCGTTGAACGGGCGGCTATCGACGACCATCTCGAGGACCTCCGTACGGTCATCGACGAGAAGCGGGCCGAACGAAACGAGATTCGCTCCACACTGGAAGAGCGGCGTGGCGACCTGTCCGACCACCGCGAGGTGGCCGACAGACGCGGGTCGCTGGAGGCCGAAATCGCCGACATCGAAGCGGAGATAGCGGACCGCGAGGCGGCCATCGAGGAGCTGGCAGACCAGACAGCACAACTCAACAGTCGCATCGAGGAGCTGGAGTCGGCCGCCGAGAACTCCGAGGAACTCGGAGAGAGCGCCATCCTTGAGCAGTATCGCCGCCGTTCGGAGCTCGCGTACGAACGAGACCAGCTCGAAGAGCAGATCGCATCCGTGGAAGCCGAGCTCGCGACAGTCAGCGACGCGGAGTCCCGGCTCGAGGATATCGAGGACCGCCTCGAGGACCGCGAGGCGGAACTCGAACGCGCGCGGACCCGTATCGAGGAACTGGAGCGGTCGGCCGTCGAGACGTTCAACGACCACATGGAGACCGTCCGTTCGCAACTGGGCTACGAGAACATCGAACGGGTGTGGATCGAACGTATCGTGGCCGAGGACGCCGAAACCGACTTTGCCCTCCACGTGGTCCGGTCGAGGGCCGACGGCGCCGTATACGAGGACACGGTTTCCCATCTCTCGGAGTCCGAACGGGAGGTCATCGGGCTGGTCGTCGCGCTGGCGGGCTATCTCGTCCACGACGTCTACGAGACGGTCCCGGTGTTGCTGCTCGACTCGCTCGAGGCCATCGACGCCGACCGCATCGCCGCGCTGGTCGAGTACTTCGCCGACTACGCCGACCACCTCGTCGTCGCATTGTTGCACGAGGACGCACAGGCGCTCCCTGACGAATACGAGCGCATCGAGATGGGTGAGGCGCCGGCCTGACTCGCAAGCGACTGGTCTGGTGCCCGTGGCTGGTCTGCCGACCGTGGCTACCTATCGCAACAGACTACGGCGTGCTGGTTAGTGCCTCTAAATATAAACAAAACCGGTATAATAAAAATCTGACACTAAAACACTCTTCTCCCGCCCCATCGACTGTGCCAGCCAGACGAGATGACCGGTTTTGCAGAACCGACCCTGGCTGTGCCGATACGCGCACCTACCGAGACCGACGTCGTCCTGGCGCTCTCGTCGGCTTCGTCAGCGCCAGTACCACAGTTTCAAATGCGTGGCTGTGAAACTGTGTGTGTGAATACCGAGCAGATTACTGCCGACGACATCATCGACTGGAACTCGCTCGGCGATATCGTGGCGTCCTTCGAAAAACGCGGGCTGGAACCGCGACAGCGGATGGGCGCCCAGAACGAGCGGTTGCTCGGTATCGGCAACGACGAGTATATCGTCGTCATCGAGGCGTACCCGGACGAATCAGCGGACGATTACGTTCCCGAGAGCACGTCCCGACACACGAACATCGTCGCCTCGAACGATTTCGAGCGGTTCACGTTCATCTCACGCATCCGGAGCTGGCAGGAACAAAAGCGTGGGAACGTCCAGTACCAGAAATTCGCCTTCGAGAAAGAGGCGTTTCGCCAGGGGCTGGACAACGAGGCCCAGATCCTCCAGAACATCAATGCAATCCAGTACCAGTCCTCGACGCCGCCTATCGAACGGTTCCGGCAGGGGTCGAAACGGGCACTCACGTACGTCCGGAATCTAATCTAATCGTATTAGCGAACGTACTACTGGGCGAACGTACTAGTTTCCAATCAAGAAATCTCCCCCCGCTCACCCGACCCGCTATCACCGCCCGACCCGACAGCGTGCTCGTCCGCGTAGACGGTCACGTCGCCGTCCTCCGTCAGGCCGACGGTAACCTCCGCTGTCAGCTGGTTCGCGTCCGTGACGTCCGCGAGCAGCCCGTACAGGTGGGCGTACAGCTCCGGCCGGCAGTAGGCTATCTTCACGCCGGCCTCGTCGCCGTGGTCGTAGACGGCGGTGACGAGGTCGTCGAACGACGCCCCCGCCGCGACCGTGAACTGGACCGGGGCACGGAGCGCCCGAACGAGTTCGAGCGTCCGGCGTGCCTTCTCGACGTTCGCCTCGGCCGCCCGCTCGATAGCGCTGACGTTGGACGCTGTCGTCCCCAGTTCCTCGGCGACTGCCCGCTGTGTCGCGCCACTCTCGCGCCGTTCGAGCACCTCCAGTTGCCGCTCGGTGAGAATCGTCCCGTCTGTCTCCACCATAGCGATTCAAACAGAACTGTTTGGGATAAGCTTATTGGAGGAACAGAGTAAATTGAACACATGCGTGATGAGTCGGGGGTCAGCCGACGCGCGGTCCTGGCAGCGCTGCCTGCCGTCGGGCTCGCGGGCTGTTCGGGCGTGGTGGGCGGGGGCGAGGCGGTGTCGATGCTCGTCGCCGGCAGTCTCAGCAACGCCGTCGAGAACGGCCTCCGGCCGGCAGTCGATGCCCGGCTCCAGCCGGAGGCACACGGCTCTGCGGCGGCGGCGAGGCTGGTCGCCGACGGCGGGAAAGACCCCGATATCGTCTCCCTGGCGGACGTGACCCTGTTCGACGCTTTGCTCTCGGTCGACTGGCTCGCCGAGTTCGCCACGAACGCGCTGGTCGTCGCTTACGACCCCGACACTGGGGCCGGTCGACGGCTCTCCGGGGGCCGTGACCCCTGGTACGAGGTGCTGCTTGCCGAGGACACCTCGCTGGGCCGGACCGACCCGGACCTGGACCCGCTTGGCTACCGGACGCTGTTCTGCCTGGAACTGGCGACTGGCTACTACGGGACCGACCGGGACCTCCGCAAAGCGGTCCCGGAGCCCGACCAACGGTACCCCGAGACCCAGCTCCTCAGCCAGTTCGAGACCGGCGCCATCGACGCCGCCGTCGTCTATCGCAACATGGCCGAACAACGGGACTACGACTACGTCGACCTCCCGGCCGAAATCGACCTGAGCGACCCCGCTCTCGCCGAGCGCTACGGGACGACAAGCTACGAACTCGCCGACGAGACCGTCGTCTCGGGCGACGTTATCAGCTACGGCTCGACGCTCCGTAACGAGTCCGAGCGGACCCGCGACGTCTTCGAGACCCACATCACGGGCGAGTACCTGACCGACTTCGGGTTCACTGTCCCCGACGACTATCCACGCTACACAGGCAATGTCCCGGAATCGCTCACGGACTGAGTCCGTCGTCGGCCGGCTCGACTGGCTCTCGGCGGCGTTCGTCCTCGGTGGCTTGCTTCTGTGTTACTACCTCGTGCCGCTGGTATCGCTGGTGCTCAGCCAGCCACCGGGTGCAGTCCTCCGTAGCCTGCAGTCGCCTATCGTCGTCTCGGCCACGGCGACGTCGCTGACGGCAGCGCTGCTCAGCACAGCGATTGCCACAGTGTTCGGGCTCGGACTGGCGTACTGGCTGGCTCACGCGGAGGGTCCGCTGGCGACGCTTGTCACCTCGCTTGTCGTCCTTCCGCTAGTCTTGCCACCTGTGGTCAGTGGCTTGTTGTTGCTGACGGTGGTCGGTCGGGGCACGCTGGTGGGGCAGCTGGCGGCCGCGAACGGACTGGCGCTGACCCGCTCGTTTGTCGGCGTCGTCCTCGCACAGACGTTCGTCGCCTCGCCGTTCGTCGTCATCACCGCCAAAGCCGCCTTCGAGAGCGTCGACCGGAGTCTGGAAGACGCTGCACGCACCCTCGGTCAGGGTCGCTTTGGGACCTTCCGTCGGGTGACGCTCCCGCTGGCCTGGCCCGGAGTTCTTGCGGGTATCACGCTCGCGTTCGCCCGCGCCATCGGGGAGTTCGGGGCGACGGTCATGCTCGCGTACTACCCACGGACGATGCCGGTCCAGATATGGGTCTCGTTCAGGAACCAGGGCCTGGAAACCGCCTTTCCGGTCGCGCTCATCCTCGTCGGCGTCGCCGTGGCGACGATACTCGTGCTCAACGTCCTCGGAACGAACCCGCTGGAGTGAGTTAGCAGACCTGTGGCTGGTCGACCACACAGTTGCCACAGCGGGGACACAGCAGGCGGCGTCGGTCGACCCGGTCGTCGCCGATCCAGTCCCCGCCGAGCGGGCTCTCGTGGTCGCAGGTCGAACAGAACAGTCGGGTCTTGGCGGGCCGAAGCTTGCGTCTGTGTTCGAGGCTCATCTGGCGGGGGTGTAGGTGTGACCGATGGCGGCACAGCAGGCGTTCAGGACGACGAGACCGACGAACACCATCGGCGTGGCCGTCGCGGTGCCTGACAGCAACACGGCGACGATGACGAGGGGCAGCGGGATACTCGCCCAGAAGGCCGCGCCGCTGACGGCTCTCCGGAGCGTGCCGACGAGGGCGCCGACGTCGGGGGTTCGAGCGGGCAGTCCTGGGGTGGAGGGGTCGAGCGTGGACATTGGGCGTCGTCTATCTCCACCATCGACCCATACCTGCATATAAACACCAGACCCCTAGCGTGGATTCAGGATTCTTTACCGTATTACCCTTTTTTCAGCCCATTTTACTACGTAACTGCTGACGATAAAACGCCGCCAAAGGGGGCCAGATATTTTATACGACGATCTGCGTCCGTTATACCGCTCTTCGCTGAGGTCGACCCTGGCGGTGGGCCAGGTCGACGCTTCCCACCCGGTCACAGACGGTGCCGTGTGTCCCGGGGCCGACCGTCCCAGCGTCTACGAGCCGCCTCGATGTGGCTGTCGATTCAGTCTTCTCCGCTGGTTGTGCACCACGTTACGAACCACCTTACGCCCGTTTCGCAAATTTTGAGAGTTATTAACTAACAGGTGGGCAGCTATTTTAACGGTAACTACTACCCATATGACGTCCGCTTTTGTCCCGACCAATCACTACCCAGTGACACCACCACAGGTCCGCGATGATTGAGACGCTGCGGTCGCTTTTCTCGCGGGGACAGACCGTCGTCCACGAGTGTCGCCAGTGTGGCCACACCGTCGATGGAGACACCGGCCGCTGTCCGGTCTGTGGGACCGAAAGCATCGCGCGATACCCGGTCGAGTGACTGCGCCGGGAGTCCGCCGTCGGCGTCGTTCCTGCGACGTATCGGATGGATTTATTTCGGGTGACCCGGAACAGGACCCCATGTCAGGGCGACAGACGCGGCGACGGTACCTCGCGACACTGGGGGTGGCTGGGGCGGCCGCGTTGGCTGGCTGTTCCAACGACTCCGACGACCGAACTCCGACCGGTGGCCCCTCTATCCCCGAAAGCGTCGGTCGCTGGCCCTCGTTCGGCTACGACACCGCCAACACGGGGGCGGCGGCCGACGAGACCGGGCCGACGGCGAACGTCATCGTCCAGTGGGGGTATCCCACTGGAAAGCAGGTGTTCAGCTCGCCCGCTGTCGTCGACGGCAGTCTCTACGTCGGGAGCAACGACGGCCACGTCTACTGTCTCTCGGCCGTCAACGGCGCCCGGCAGTGGCGACTTCCCACAGAGGGGCTGGTCCGTTCGTCGCCGGCCGTCTCGGACGGGACCGTCTTCGTCGGCAGTTACGACGGGTACCTCTACGCCCTCGCGGCCGGTACTGGGGAGGTTACGTGGCGCTACGAGGCGGGTGCCTCGGACAACCCGCTGGTAGACCGTGCCCCCGTCCGGGCATCGCCGACGGTCGCGGACGGGACGGTGTACGTCGGTAGCGATAGCGACCGAGTCAGCGCCGTCTCGACGTCGGACGGGAGCGAACAGTGGACCGCCGGAACCGATGGGTCGGTCCAGACAACACCCGCAGTGACCGGCGGTAGCGTTTACGTCGGGGACAACGGCGGCGCTGTTACCGCGCTGTCGGCCGCGGACGGCAGCCAACAGTGGAAATCCGACGTCGTCGACGGCGTCACGGGTTCGCCGGCTGTCGCGGACGGGCGCGTCTACGTCGGCACTGACGGCGGCGACGTCGTGGCGCTGTCGACGTCGGACGGCAGCGAGCAGTGGCGATATGGGACGGACGGGCCGGTCCACTCCTCGCCGGCCGTCTCCGAGGGGACCGTCTACGTCGGGAGCGACGACAGCAGTGTCACCGCACTCTCGGCCTCGGGCGGTGAAAAGCAGTGGTCCTTCGAGACCAACGACGCGGTTCGGTCGGCGCCGTCGGTCGTGGGCGGCAACGTCTACGTCGGCAGCGACGACAGCCAGCTGTACATCCTCTCGGCGGGTGACGGGACCGTCCAGTGGGAGCTATCGACCGGCGGTCCGGTGTCGTCCTCACCGGCAGTGGTGGACAACGTCGTCTTCGTCGGCAGCGGCAACGGCAACGTCTACGCCATGACGGCGCCCTAGCTGTTCGAGACCGGCTGGACGCCGCTTTCATCGGCTTCGGGCAGCGGCGGCACGTCGGTCCCCGGCGTCGAGACCGCTGCGGTGGCGGCGACGACGCCGGTGTGCAGGGCGACAGCGTCGTCGGCGCCGGCGTCCCTTGCCGCAAGCACGCCCGAAAGCAAGGCGTCGCCAGCGCCGACCGTATCGACGACCTCGCAGTCGATGGCGGGCTCGTGGACGACGTCGTCCGCTGTGACGAGAACGGCACCGTCTGCGCCAAGCGAGGCGATGACACAGTCAAAGCCCGTCTCTCGGAGGGAGCTGGCGGCCGCGACGGCCGATTCGCGGTCGTCGACGGACCTGTCCGTCGCCGCTTCGAGCTCCGGGGCGTTGGGTTTGCAGATGGCGTAGTGCGCGTCGAGCTCTCGCAGTAGCGCGCCTTCGACGTCGACAGCGGTCTCCCAGGGGCCGGCCCGGGCGAGGCGGTCGATTGCGCCGGTATCGAGGCCCGATGGGAGGCTGCCCGCGACGACCACGATATCGGGCGACAGCGACGTGAGCCGCTCGACGATGGCCCCAACCTCGGCGTCGGAGACTACCGGGCCGCGCTGGTTGAGCTTGTACTCGCCGTCGGTGGCGAGGACGGTCGAGTTCAGCCGCGTCGTCCCGTCGATATCGACGAACCGGGACTCGATACCCTGGGCCGCCAGCCGTTCGGTGACGAACCGGCCGAGAAACCCACCGACGACACCGGTAGCCACCGTCTCGGTCCCCATCTCGCTGAGGTACTTCGAGACGTTGATACCCTTCCCGCCGGCGTCAAACTGGGCGTCGTCGACCCGGATGACCTCACCGGGCGAGAGCGGCTGCTCGGTGGTGACCGTCTGGTCCACCGCCGGATTGAGCGTGACGGTGGCTATCATCACTGGAGCACTCGCTTGGTTCGGGTCAGCCGCGTCAGGGCCTCGTGCACTCGCCGGCCGTCGAGACTGCCCAGACGGTCCTCGGGCACATCGCCGCCCCCGTGGACGCTGATGCTACCCGCGTCCACGGCCTCCGCCACGTCCATCGCCAGGCTGTGGCGGGCGGTGAACACGCTCACGGACTGTGACGGGCGCCCGGCCGCTGCCAGGTCCAGGGCGTCCGCGTCGGATGTAAACGGTGTCACCGGGACGATGGGTGTGGACTGGCGGTCTTCAAGGAGCGCCGCGTCGGCCGGTACGTCCGAGAGGACGGTCGGCCGGAACTGGCGGCCGTCGGCACTGCCGCCGCGGACCAGCGTCGCCCCCTTCGTCGTCGCGTCGTCGACGAAGTACGCCAGGCGGTCGGCCCCGGCGGCGTCTCGCTGTGGCGCGACCGTCGTGGTCTCGTCGAACAGGTCGCCGCCGGTCCAGTCGGCGATGTGGCCGTCGAGGCGCTCGACCAGCTCGTCCTGTATCGACGCGTGGACGAGGACGTGACAGGTCCCCGCGAGGCGGCGCTCGACGGCACTGGGCCCCCCGTCGGCGATGGCGGCGGCTGCCGCGTCGAGGTCGGCGTCCGGGAAGACCAGCGTCGTCGTCCCGCCGCCGAGGCGCTGCTGGAACCGCGTCACACCGGCGCGCCCGGCCGCAACCGCGGCGTCGAGGACCGCGTCGGGCCCCCCACGACCGGTCAGTGCGTGTTCGGCGTCGGCCGCGAGCGGGACGAATCCGACCGCGGCTTCGGGGACGTGTTCGCGGACGAGCTCGGTCAGTATGGACACGGCGACCGGTGTCGCTGCCGGGGCCGTCACCACGACGCCATTGCCGGCGCCGAGGGACGGGGCGAGCTGCAGGGCCGCCGTCGCCAGCGGCGCTCGAACGGACGGGCGACACTGCACGACCCCGAGTGGGACCGCGGCGACGAGTGAGTTGTCGCCGGCTTCTGTGGCCGTCGTCCAGGTGCGATACGGTCCGGTGAGCGAACGGAGCACGTCGGCGACGCTGTCGAACTGCGCCGCGGCCGTCGCCGCTTCCTCGCGCGCGCTTGCTATCGGGACGCCGGCCTCGCGGACTAGAGCGTCCGTGAGTTCGTCGCTCCGGTTCCTGATGCCAGCCGTGATTGCTTCACACCAGGTCGCACGCTGGATGACGGCCGTCTCCAGAGCCGTCGGGACCGCCCCGCTCGCGGCGGACACCGCGTCGGCGACCGTCGTCTGGTCGCCGGTGGCGACAGTCGCGAACACCTCGTCGGTCGTCTGGTCGGGGACGTCGGCCGACCCGCTCCCGTCGACTTCTTCGCCGGCGACGACCGGTCGAACCCGCCGTTCGGTCTGTGCAACGTCCATCGATTACCCCTCCAGCACGTCGTCGGCCGTCGCCTCCTCGAAGACGACAGATTCGAGCTTGTCGAGGATAGCCTGGGGGTCTTCGCGCTGCCAGACGTTGCGGCCGACGGCCAGCCCGGAGACGCCGACGTCCATGCAGCCGGCGACGAGTTCGAGGAAGTCGCGGTCGGAGGTCTTCGACCCGCCAGACAGCAGGACGCGATTGTCCGCGGCGGCGCGGACCGCGTGGGCCATCGCGTCCTTGCTTCGGGGGTACTTCACCTTCGTGAAGTCCGCGCCCAGTTCCAGCCCGAGCCGTGCGGCGTAGGCGATGATGGACTCGCTACGATGTGACTTGACGGCCTGCCCGCGCGGGTACGACCACATCGCGATTGGGAGGTCGTGGTCGCGGGCGGCCTCCTGGACCGGGCGGAAGTCCTCGAACATATCGGGCTCGCGGTTGACGCCGGGGTAGATGGTGTAGCCGATGGCGTCGGCGCCCAGCTCGGCGGCGTAGTCGACGGTCCAGTTCTTCGGCGAGTAGGGGTCGCCCATCCAGAGGTCGGAGCTGCCGTTGAGTTTGGCCAGGAGATTGACGTCGTCCTCGTAGCTGGGATAGTAGGTCTCGGCCAGTCCCTTCCCTACTGCCAGTGCCGTGACGGCGTCGTGGGTCGCCATCTCGAACACTTCTCTGGGGTCGAGGCGCTCCTCGACGCCGCTGAACTGTTTGGGGCCGTGTTCCAGGCCGTGGTCGTGAGCGAGTACCAGTGTCTTGTCGTTGCGAACGAGTGGTGAGTCGGTGAAATCGTACATGTGTCTCTGTTGGGGTGTCTGCGTGCGTTCTGCGGTCGGGTGTCGGTGCGTGGCCGCGGGTCGGCGCGTCGACGACGACTCGTCGTCGGGCGACTGTCGGCGACGATATCAGCTCAGCAGGCGCTTGAGCCGGGCGACGAGGCTCTTCGAGCGGTCGCCGCCGCGGCGAACGTCCGGCGAGCCGCTGTCGTGGTCGGTATCGTCGGCCTCGTCGGTGGCGACTTCGCGTTCGGTGTCGGGGTCGCCCTCGGCGGCCTCCTCGGCTTCGTCCATGAGGGCCTCGACGTCGTTGACAGCGGCCTTGATGGTTCCTGTGACCAGCGGGACGTCCTCGAAACGGTCACGATTGACCGAGGTGTCTGCGGCGATGATAGCGGCGTCGGCGGTTTCGATGTCCTCGGCCGAGAGCTCGTTCTCGGCGCCCATCGCGCCCTGTATCTCGACTTCGATGTCGTGACCGCGTCTTTCGGCTTCCTGTTCTAGGTTCTCGGCGCCCATCTGACTGTGTGCGATGCCGGTCGGACAGGCGGTGACTGCGACGAATTTCATTGGATTGTCTCGTGGAGTTCGCTGCGTGTTGCGACACGACGAGCGCTGTCGGCACGCTCGCGTGCGGCGCTGTACTCGGTCTCGCTGACGGCGACTTTCACGTCGGGGACGGTGACGGCGCTCATGCTGAGCTCGTCCAGTCCCAGCCCGACCAGGAGTTCGGTGACGTCGGGGTTGCCGGCCATCTCGCCGCACATCCCGACCCAGGCGTCGTTGGCATGGGCCTGCTCGACCGTGCGGCCGATGGCCCGGACCACGCCCGGATGCGTCGGGTCGTGGAGGTCACCGACGCGCTCGTTCTCCCGATCGGCCGCCATCACGTACTGCGTGAGGTCGTTCGTCCCGATAGAGAGGAAGTCAACCCGCCGGGCGAACTCGTCGGCCATGAAGACGGCGCTCGGTGTCTCGACCATCACGCCCAGCGACGGGCGCTCGTGGTCGACGCCACGGTCCGCGAGGTCGGCGGCGGCGTCGTCGACAGCCTCGATGGCCGCTTCGAGCTCCTCGACGGTCGCCACGAGGGGGAACATCACGTTCAGCTCCCCCGCGCCGTCGGCGGCCGCCCGAAGCAGCGCTCGCAGCTGCGTGCGGAACAGCTCGGCGTCGGGGTCCAGCGAGCGCCGGATGCCCCGCTCGCCCAGGAACGGGTTCTCCTCTTCGGGGAGGTCGAGATACGGAATCTGCTTGTCCCCGCCGATGTCCAGCGTCCTGACGACCACGCGGCCGTCGGGGAAGGTATCCAGCGCGTCCCGGACGGTCTCGTACTGCTCGTCCTCGTCGGGCGGGGACTGGCGGTCGAGGAAGAGGAACTCCGTGCGGTAGAGCCCCACGCCGTCGGCGCCGCGGGCCGCCGCCGGCTCCAGTTCCGCAGGGCGGCCGACGTTGGCGGCGACCTCTATCTCGCGGCCGTCGCTCGTCTCGACCGACTCCTCGACGACGTCTGCACCCTCCTCGGCACGCGCGGCCTCGCGCTCGGCTTCGTCGGGCCCGACGAGTAGCTCGCCGGCGTCACCGTCGACGACGACCTCGGTGCCTTCGGACACGTCGTTCAGCGCTTCGCCGAGGCCGACGACGGCCGGCAGCGCCAGCGACCGGGCGAAGATGGCGGCGTGTGAGGTCCGGCCTCCCGTTACCGTGGCAAAGCCCGCCACCGTCTCCGGGTCGAGCTGGGCCGTGTCGCTCGGGGTGAGCCGCTCGGCGAGGACGACGCTGCCCTCGGGCAGGTCGGCCAGGTTCACCCGGTCGCCCCCGGTGAGCAGGCGCAGCAGGCGGTCCCGTACGTCACGGAGGTCGTCGGCGCGCTCGGCCATGCGGCCCTCCATCCCCTCGAACTGCTCGATGTGCACGCCGAAGGCGTCGTCGACGGCGTGGGCCGCCGGGCGACCCTCCTCGATGCTCGCCACTACTGCCTCCTCGATGGTCGGGTCCTCGAGGAACTGGATGTGAGCGTCGAAGATGGCGGCTTCGTCCTCGCCGACGCGCTCTGCGGTGGCGTCGCGCTCGCGCTCCAGTTCGGCGCGGGCGGTGTCGACGGCGTCGGCAAAGCGGTCGCGCTCGGCCTCGACGTCGACCGACTCGTCCGCGTCCGGGAGCGTGATTTCGGGGTCGTACCAGACGACGGTACCGAGTCCCGAGCGGGGCGTCGCGCCGGTGCCGGTGAGTGTGCTGGCTGCCATGACTATGCCTCTAGTTCGTCCTCGGGGGTCGTCAGTATTCGCTCCAGTTCGTCGAGCACTGCCTCGGCCTCGGGCCCGTCGGCGACGAGGCGGAGTTCGTCACCCTCGCCCACGCCGAGGCTGGTGACGGCAATCATGCTCTGGGCGGGCACGAGATCGCCCTCGGGCGGGCCGGCCTCGACTTCGGCCTCGTGGTCGTTGACGGCCTCGACGAACAGCGCCGCCGGGCGGGCGTGCAGCCCCGCCTCCGGGACGATTTCGACGGTACGCTCTTCGCTCATGCAATCGCCTCCCGGAGCGTCGCCTGCACCTCGCTCTCGTCTGTGGCCCCGTGCAGGCGCTCGCGGACGTCGTCGTGCATCAGGGCCCGCGACAGCGAACTCAGTATCTGCAGGTGGTCTTCGCCGCCCTCCTCGGGGACGAGTATCAGGAAGATGAGCGTCGCCGGCTCGTCGTCCATGCTCCCGAAGTCGACGCCCGCCTCCGAGCGGACAAAGGCCAGCGAGGGCCGGTTGACGGCCTCGGTCTTCGCGTGGGGAATGCCGATACCCATTCCGACGCCGGTGGTCGTCTCTTCCTCGCGAGCGAGCAAGGCGTCGAGGGCCGCCTGCCGGTCCTCGATGCGGCCCGACTCGACGACGAGGTCGAGCAGATACTCGATGGTCGCCTCCTTCCCTTCGGGTGGTTCGGACAGCGAGATGTGGCTCGCCGGAATCAGTTCGTCGATGTCGTCTGTAATCTGGTCTGTCATTGTGGGTTAGTCGTCGCTCGGCTGTGCCGTGCCTGCGCTCGACTCGGTGCCGGCCTCGACGCGGTCCTCGAAGTCGGGCTTGAGGAGGAGCGCCACGGCCGCAGTGACGAACGAGCCCAGGACGATACAGCCCAGGAAGATGAACGGTTTGTTCGACAGCGGAATGACGAAGATACCGCCGTGGGGCGCGGGCATCGTGACGTTCAGCGCCATAGATGCGGCGCCGCCGGCGGCGCTGCCGGCGACGACGGCGGGGATGACCCGCAGGGGGTCGGCCGCGGCGTAGGGAATCGCGCCCTCCGTGATGAACGAAAGGCCAAGCACGACGCCGCTCTTTGCGTTCTCGTACATCTCGGCCGCGTACTTATGTGGGGAGATGAAGTTCGAGATGGCCAGCCCGATAGGCGGGACCATCCCGCCGATCATCACGGCCGCCATGGGGGCGTAGATGCCCTCGGTGATGAGCCCCGTCGAGAAGACGTAGGCCACCTTGTTCACCGGACCGCCCATGTCGAAGGCCATCATCCCGCCGAGGATGAGCCCGACGAACATCGCCTGCCCGCCCTGCATCCCTTCCAGAAACCCGGTCAGACTCGCGTTAGCGAGCGCGACCGGAACGCCCAGCACGAACAGCATGATAGGCGTGAGGACCGCCATCGTCGCGACGGGAATGATGAGGACGGGCATCATCGGGACGAGGAACTCCGGGACGTCCAGGCCTTTGAACCAGCGCGCGACGTAGCCGGCCAGCAGCCCGGCGACGATGGCGCCGAGGTAGCCGGCGCCGGCCTCGCCGCCGGAGACGCCGATGACGGCGGCGGCTTCGGAGACGACGACTCCATCCTGGATGATGAACGACAGCAGGAATCCGGGTGCAAGTCCTGGACGGTCCGCGATGGCGTAGGCGATGTAGGCCCCGAGGATGGGGACCATGATGGTGAGGCCGGCCGTGCCGACCTGGGCGAGGAACCAGCCCGGTGAGCCGGTGTTATCGAAGACTGCCTGGGTATCCCCCACAGCGTACGCGAGTGCGAGGAAGATACCGCCAATCGTGACGAACGGAATCATGAACGACACGCCGGTCATCAGGTCCTCCTTGACGGAGGTCACGTGCGACCGGAGCAGTCGTTCGAATTTGGGGCTCTCTGACATTGGTGCGACACCTGCGGCTACGTCCACTATCTACCATAAACGTTAGCGTTTTTGAACGAATTCGATTGATATTGTGCATTATGGGGATTCGGGTGACTGTATCTGTTTGGAATGAGGGGTGGGTCACAACTGACCTAACAGCCATATGCTTGTTATTCTGTCCTACTGAAACCGACCAATTTCGGCACCCCGGTCACCGCGCGCGCCCCAGAATTTAAGAGCGCGACCGGCAGACGTAGGGGTATGCACCCGGCGACGACCGCCGATGCGGACGCGACCGTTACGGTCGAGAACATCGGTGGCATCGACTCGGCGGCGGTGGAGCTGTCGCCGGGCGTCACCGTCCTCGCCGGCCGGAACGCGACCAACCGGACATCGTTCCTGAAGGCGATGATGGCCGCGCTGGGTAGCGACTGGACCGCGGTGAAAGGGGACGCAAAGCAGGGCGAGGTCTCGCTCACGCTGGGCGAGCAAACGTACGAACGCCAGCTCACGCGGGCCGAGGACGGCATCGTCAGCTCCGGCGACGGACTGCTCGCGGACCCGACGCTCGCTAACCTCTTTGCGTTCCTGCTGGAGGACAACGAGGCGCGCCAGGCGGTCGTCCGGGGGGAGGACCCCAGGGACATCATCATGCGGCCGGTTGACACCTCGGAGCTGCGACGGGAGATTCACGAGGCCGAACGGCGCAAGGCCGATATCGACGACGAACTTGACGACATCGCCGACCTCAAACAGCGGCTCCCAGACCTGGAACAGCGCCGCGCACAGAAGGAAGCTGAGATAGCCGACGTCCGCGAGGAGCTGGCCGCGGTCGAGGACCGCCTCGACGAGCGGGACCTCACGGTCGACCTGACCCAGACCAACACGGAGGTACTGGAGACCAAACTCGACGAACTGCGTGCGACCCGGGAGGAGCTGCGGCGTGTCCGGGGCGACATCACGACCGAACAGGAGAGCCTCTCGGCGCTGCGGGACGAACGCGGCCGGCTCGCCGCCGAACTGGCCGGCCTCCCCGACGCGCCGGCCGACCGGCTGGCGGAGCTGGAGGCCCGGCTCTCGGCCCGCCGCGAGCGCAAGCGCGAGCTATCGACCTACACCTCCCGTCTCCAGACCATCATCGGGTTCAACGAGGAGTTCGTCGACGGCGAGCACGACCGCATCGCGGAGGCCCTCGGCCGGAAACCCGAGAGTGTCGGGGACATCACCGACCAGCTCTATCGGGGCTCGAAGACGACCTGCTGGACCTGTGGCTCGACTGTCAAGCCAGTGCGTTTCGAGCGCACTCTCGATAGTCTTCGCGAGCACCGAACGGAGACATTCGCGGAGATAGACGACCTGGAAGCTGAAATCGACGACCTGTCCGAAGAAGTCACCCGGATAACGGAGACGGTAGACCGTCGCGACGAGCTCACCGACACTATCGAGGAGGTGGACACGGAGATTACGCGGCGCCAGGGGACGCTGTCGGACCTGCGAGAGCGTCGTGATAACCTCTCGGCCAGGGTCGGCGACCTCGAGAGCGAGGTGACGGAGCTGCGCTCGGCCGAGGTCGACGAGGTACTGGACCTCCACAGCGAGGCCAACGAACTGGAGTTCGAACTCGAATCCCTGGAGTCGACGCTCGAAGAGATCGAATCGGAGATAGCGACGGCCGAGGCGGAGATTCGGCGGGACGAGGCACTCGTCGAGCGCCGTGAGTCCGTGGTCGAGGAGCTCATCGACCTGCGGACCCGCATCGACACGCTGGAGACGGAGGCGACGACGGCGTTCAACGAGCGGATGGCCGACCTGCTGGACATCCTTGATTACGAGAACGTCGAGCGCATCTGGCTCGAACGGCTCGGCGGCCCCGCCGACTCCGTGGCCACCGTCGACGCCGAGTCGGTCATCGAGGGCTCGGAGTTCGAACTCCACGTGGTTCGCAGCTCCGACGGCGGGACCGTCTACGAGGACACGGTTTCTCACCTCTCGGAATCCGAACGAGCCGTCACCGGGCTCGTGTTCGCGCTGGCGGGCTATCTCGTCCACGACGTGGCCGAGCAGGTGCCGTTCATGCTGCTTGACTCGCTCGAGGCCATCGACGCCGAGCGCATCGCCGCGCTGGTCGAGTACTTCGCCAGCGAGGTGCCGTATCTGGTCGTCGCCCTGCTGCCGGAGGATGCCGCGGCCCTGCCCGACAGCTACGAGCGGGTCCGGCAGATTGGTCAGGGCGACTCGCAGTCGCAGTGACCGCGGTCCAGCAGCTCCCCGACGGTGTACTGGCCACCACAGTCCTCACAGAGCACGTCGACGCTGACGAGGATGCGGTACTCGCCCACCGAGAGCCGACCGGCCGTGCGCAGTCGGTCGATTGTGTCCCGGACCACCCGCTCGACCCGGCTCTGGAGCCGGTCGATGACGGACCGTTCGCGCTCGACCCCTGATGACGCCTCGTCGCGTTCGTAGCTGGCGTCGCGGACCTCGGTCAGATAGTGGCGTATCGACTGGTAGCTGACGAAGTTCTCCCGCAGCGCGTCGACGTCGACGCCTGCGGCGTCGAGCCGGTTCTCCGCCTCCACTCGGCGACCGGCGCTCACCGAATCCTCGGTGAGGAGCCGGTAGTAGTTCTGTGCCTCCCCGTCGACGACGTCCATGCCGGCGTCCCGGACCGCCGCCAGCAACAGCGCCCGGTTGAACCGGTCGGCGAGGTCGCGCAGGCTCTGTCGCTCGCCCGCCTCGCCCAGCCAGGCGGCTTCCAGGTCCGCCCCGAGCGGGGCCAGATCGTACGCCTCGATGAGCCGCGCGACTTTCGAGCGCGGCTCGGATCTGTCCGGACTCATTGGCCTATCGACGGGAGCGCTGGCCAAAGGCGTTCTGTCACGGC
The DNA here is from genome assembly GCF_019599405.1 of Haloarcula salinisoli. Classification (NCBI taxonomy): domain Archaea; kingdom Methanobacteriati; phylum Methanobacteriota; class Halobacteria; order Halobacteriales; family Haloarculaceae; genus Haloarcula; species Haloarcula salinisoli. Next base: position 127,875 of record NZ_RKLQ01000006.1, read on the forward strand.
AGTCATACGGCTTCGGTCCGGAACCGTTCGATATCGACCGCCACCGGCAGCGAATCGAAGTCGTCGTCGGCGCCCACGATGAGCGTCGCGTCGCGTTCCGCCGCGAGGGCGACGGCAGCGGCGTCGGCCAGCGAGATATCCCCGTCGGCTTTTATCTCACCGATTTGTCGCCAGTCGGCCCGGGCGAGTGTCAGTCCGTTCCGCGTGAGCGTCCGGAGATCCCGGTCCGCGGTCCGGAGCGAGGCCGCTGTCGGTTCCTCGTCGGCTGTGCCCTCGAAGCGAGCGACGAGATAGTACACTTCGCTGGCATTGGCTTCGGAGAGATATCCCTCCCTGTCAGTTGCCGCCAGTTCTTCGAGCAGTGCCCCGACCCGTTCGTGGCCAGGCTCGTTGTACAGAAAGGCGATGATAGCTTCCGTATCGAAGACGTAGGCGTCACTCATCTGTCGCTCGGCCGCAGGTCGTCAGCGCGGTCTGCCTCGCGTCGCTTCTCGGCCTCCTTCTCGGCGCGAACCTTGGCCAGAACCTCGCCCGGTTCGCCCTCGCTCGCGTGAATGCCGTGTAGCTCGGTGAGTCCCGGGACCGGCTCGATGACGATTCGGCCCTCCTCCTCGTAAATAAACACCTCTCCGGGGCTCTCGATACCGAACTTCTCCCGCAGCGGCTTCGGAATCGTCGCCTGTCCCTTCTGTGAGACGCGGACTACCTCCGGCTCACTCGTACTACTCGCCATAGCTAGTTGTACCATCGTTGCTACGTATTACTAAAGCTGTCGCCGGACGCGGTAGCGTTCTGACTGTCTGAACCCTCCGCCGTACCAACTGTTTTGTTCACCCGCCGGGACGCCAACCTGTGACCCACGACGACGCCGACGCTATGCTCGCCGCTACCCCACCGATGGGCTGGAACTCCTGGAACGCCCACAGCTGTACAGTCACGGAGAAGGACATCCGTGCGGCGGCGGACGCGCTGGTCGAGACTGGACTGCGCGACGCCGGCTACGAGTACGTCGTCGTCGACGACTGCTGGATGGCCGACGAGACCGACGACGCGGGTCGACTGGTGGCCGACGCAGAGGACTTCCCGAGTGGCATGGCCGCACTCGCCGAGTACGTCCACGAGCGGGGGCTCAAGTTCGGCATCTATTCGTCTGCGGGCAGCCACACCTGCCAGGGGTATCCCGCAACCCTGGGACTGGAGCGACTGCACGCCGAACAGTTCGCCGACTGGGGCGTCGACTACCTGAAGTACGACAACTGCGGGGACCACCGCGGGCGCGACGCCGTGGACCGGTACGGAGCGATGGGCGAGGCGCTAGGGGCGGTCGACCGCGATATCGTCTACAGTATCTGTGAGTGGGGGCAATCGAACCCCTGGGAGTGGGGTCGGAACGTGGGCGGGCACTGCTGGCGGGTGACCGACGACGCCGTCGCGAAGTGGCAGACACACGAGGGTGAGTTCGGCCTCGGTATCGCCGACATAGTCGACCGCGTGGCGGCCCTGGACATCGCGGCGGCTCAAGGTCCCGGGGGGTACAACGACCCCGACATGCTTCAGGTCGGCAACGGGCCCGACTCGGCCCAGTCACAGCACGAACCGACCGATATCGAGCGCCGGCTCTCGGCCGTGGAGAACCGGACCCACTTCGCCTTCTGGTGTCTGCTCGGCGCGCCGCTGTTCGTCGGGACGGACCTCACAGCCGCCTCGCCGGACCTGCTCGACCTGCTCACCAACGAATACCTGCTCGCCATCGACCAGGACCCGCTGGGCATGCAGGGGACCCCCGACCGCCGCGACCCGACCTGCGAGGTCTGGAGCAAGCGCCTCTCCGACGGCGCTGCGGTGGCGCTGTGGAACCGCGGTGAGGAGCGGACGGAGATACGGACCCACGTCGACGAGACGTCGGTCCCGACGGCCGGGAGACGCTACGCCGTCCTCGATTGCTGGACCGGGGAGGGGTGGGAGACACTGGGCGAGCTGTCGGCGACTGTCGAGTCACGCGAGGCGGCCGTGTTCCGGGTGACACCGGCCTGACGGGCTTACTCGGCGGCGTCGAGCACTTCGTAGCCGATGTTCGCACCGGCCAGCGCGTCGGTGTGGGTCGAGAGCTGGTCGGCACTGGCGAGCAGGAGTACGTCCTGGCCCTTCGTGGCGGCCTCCTCGACGGCGGCAACGCTGCCATAGCGGATGTCGACCGCGACGTCGGCGGCCCGTGCGGCGGCCAGGGCCTCGACGCCCGCGACGGCGACGAGGTCGTGGTCCGTCGCCAGGCCGGCGATGCGGTCGGCGTCGGCGGCCCCGCTCCCGTCGTTTTGCACCCTGGGAATCGACACTGCGGTCACGTCGCCGAGGTCGTACTCGACGACGCCCTCGACGTTGGTGATGCCCAGGTCCGTCCCGGCGGCGGCGTCGGTCACCGCAACTGCGGTTGCGTTACCGGTGTCGCCCGCGACGGCGCGCAACACGCCCTCGCGCATCGTCACGGAGACGGTCTCGCCTTCCGCTATGTCACTCGTCGCGAGCACCGTCTCGATGTCGACCTGGCCGATGATATCCTCGGAGACGTGGCCGACGAAGCTCCGGAGGGCGTCGGTCTGTGAGATGAGCCAGTCGACGCCTTCCTTGGTGACCTCGTAGCGCCCGCGGCCGTGCTTTGTGACGTGCCCTTCCTCCGAGAGCCCCTGGAGGTAGTCGCTGACGGCCTGTGAGGTGATGCCGATGGCGTCGGCTATCTCCTGCTGGCTGACCGCCGGCTGGCGCTCCGCGATTTCGACCATGATCTGGTATCGAGTGGCGGTCCGCTTGCTCCGGAGGACGCCGAACTCCTCGCTCCCGTCCGAACGCTGTGCCATTACCGTATCTCCGGCCTACGGGATAAAGTAGCTTTTCGTTACCGAAGGCCTGATTGGTCCCAGTGGGCCAAAATCGGCGATAAGACAATATAGATTGGAGTAGTACAAGCACAATTGTTTTATGCGTCACACGAGATTGTACTTGCCATGGCACACGTCTCGTTGCCCCACGACGCGAAGGCCGGGCCGACGAAGCCGGAGGTTCGGGCCGTCCTCGCGAGCAAACTCGACCTCGGGCCGACCGACCACTTCGTCGAAGTCGGCTCCTGTACCGGCGCGGTCACCATCGACGCGGCCCGGCGCGCCGGTGCGGTCACTGCGCTCGAACGCAAACCGGAGCGACTGGAAGTGACGGAGCAGAACCTCGCCGCGAACGACACCGACGCCGAGGTACGGCTTCGCGAGGCCGAAGCGCCCGAGGGGCTGCCCGACGACGCCGACGCGCTGTTCCTGGGCGGGAGCCGCAACTACGAGGCCGTTCTCGACCACGCCGTCGAGACCGGTATCGACCGCGTAGTGATGAACGTCTCCCGACTGGAGGTCGCCGGCGCGGCCACCGAGGCGTTCCGCGAGCGAGACCTGCTGGCGGAGGTCATCCAGTTCCAGGTAAGCCACGGCTACGAGCTGGCCGGGGCGACGAGCTTCGATTCGGAGAACCCCGTCTACATGCTCGTCGGCAGTGCGAGCGACGACGTGGCGGCCGACGGTGGCAGTGTCGCTGGGGCTACTGACAGTGGCGCCGCGGACGACGGAGGCGACCGATGACCCTCTACGGCGTCGGCCTCGGCCCCGGACAGGCCGACCTCGTGACGGTGCGGGGCAAGCGCGCACTGGAGAACGCCGACGTGGTCTACTCGCCCGGCCGGCTCTCCCGGACGGTGGCGACGAAACACGTCCCACAAGAGCGTATCGGCGACCTCGACTTCCCGATGACCCGCGACGAGGAGAAGCTCCGTTCGGCCTGGAAGACTGCGGCGGCCGAAATCGCCCCGCAGGCCCGCGACGGCGACGCTGCCTTCGTCACGCTGGGTGACCCGAACGTCTACTCAACCTTCGGCCATCTCCGGCGAACACTTGCTGCGTTCCACCCCGAGGTAGACCTCGAAGTGGTGCCCGGCGTCAGCGCGGTCACCGCCTTCGCGACGGCGCTGGGCGTCGAGATTACCGCGGGGTCGAGTCTGGCGCTTCGGGAGGCCGACGGCGGGGTCTCGCCGACCGGCCCCGACCGGATGATATTGTTCAAAGTGACTGATGCCCCGGCGACCCACGAGGGGCTCGTCGAGGCGGGCTACGACGTGACCTACGGCCGCCGACTGTTCATGCAGCAGGGCGAGACGCTCGTGACCGACGACCCCCACGATATCGACGAACGGGACTACTACACGCTCGCCTACGCCGAACGGCCCGACGCTCGGGTCGAGCAGGCTACCGACGCCTTCCTCGAAGGGGTCGACGAAGCGGGCGTGGTCTCTGACGGCGGGGAGGCCAGCATCGCCCGCCAGGAACGCTCTGAGGGAGAACTCGGCGGCGACGAGGTGGCCGAATGACTGACGACAGCGACGCCGAGACCGACCCACAGGACGCCATCGACGCCGTCGCGACCGACCGCGACGACCGCGTCTACGACCACAGCGCGGGTGACGAGCAGAAGGGCATTCCCTTCGTCGGTGCCGGCCCGGGCGACCCGAAGCTGTTGACCGTCGCCGGCCGGGACCTGCTGGCCGACGCCGACCTCGTGGTCCACGCCGGTTCGCTGGTCAACAGCGAACTGCTGGACGAGTACTGTGCGGACGCCGAGACCGTCTCCTCCATCGGGAAGGACCTGGAGGAGCTGATTCCGCTGATGCGGGACGCGTACGAGGCCGGCGACACGGTGGTCCGGCTCCACAGCGGCGACCCGGCGATCTACGGCGCGGCACTGGAGCAGATGGACGCCCTGGAACACGAGGGCGTTCCCACGTACATCGTCCCGGGCGTCACGTCGGCCTTCGCCGCGAGTGCGACGATGCGGACCCAGCTCACGCTGAACGAGGTCGCGAACCACGTCGCCTTCACCCGCCCGCAGGGCAAGACGCTGACCGAGGAGGAAGACCACATCTCGGAGTTCGTCGGTATGGGCGACGTGACGACGTGTATCTATCTGGGGACGCATGCTGTGGCTGAGACGATGGAGCGGCTGCTCGAGGACGGCCACGACCCCGAGACGCCGGTGGCGGCCGTCTATCACGCGTCCTGGCCCGACGAGGACGTCATCGAGGGCACCATTGGGACCATCGGTGAGAAGGTAGAGGAGGCGGGCTATCGGGCCTCGGCGATGGTCATCATCGGCGATGCGGTGGGGGGCGAGGACTACGAACGCTCGTTCCTCTACGGCGAGTGGGCCTCAGGTGGGTCTTCGGACGGTTCGCAGGAGGCCGACGACTAGGATGGTTCGCCGCCTTCGAGTACAGCCAGAAAGCCCCAGGCCGCTCGCGGCCGCTCGACGGCATCCCGCTACGCGGGAGCCCTGCCGCCGAGCGACCGCGACCGACCTGCCCCTTTCAGTCCACCCCGGTGCGATACACCGCAAGCCACAGTCCTCCCCAGCCGATTCGCTCGCTACGCTCGCTCATCCCTCGCACAGTTCCGGCGCGCCACGGGGGCGCGCCAGCGCGCGCCGACCGCACCGTATTACAGCCGAGTACACTGAACACGCGCGACCGTTCGGCCGGCAGTCGCGTGCGGACCGTTCGCCGGCCACCAGTTTCCAATGAGTACTGACAGCGATTCAGATTCGAGCTCGAACAGTTGCAAAGCGCCCGACTCCGACGGGGAAGTCGCGGAAGAGATAGCCATCGTCGCCTTCGAGCGCAAGATGGACACCGCCCAGGACATCGTCGACGGCATCGGCGACCGCTACGAATCCATCGACATCCTCGAATATCACGGCGACATCTTCGAGGAGCACTGGGGCGAGTACGACTGCTTTATCGGGCTGATGGCAAGCGGCATCGCGATGCGGAAGACGGCCCACCTGCTCGACGACAAGTGGGACGACCCCGCAATCTGTGTGGTCGACGAGGAGCTGACCTGGGCAATCCCCATCACCGGCGGCCACCACGGCGCGAACCAGGTGGCCGACGACCTGGCGAGCATGGGCGCGGTGCCGGCGATGACGACTGCCAGCGAGGCCGCGGGCAAGCAGGGTGTCGAGAAGCAGGCCAAGGCCCTGGACGCCCACGTCGTCAACGGGGATTCGACGGTCGCGACGAACCTCGCGGTCCTGGACGACGAACTCGGCCCTATCGAACGGCTCGACGGGCCGAAAGCCGTCCTCGTCGACGACGACGTGAGCGTGCTCAAGCGCAACAGCGACGACGGCGTCGTGCTGGGCTGTGGCAGCGTCGCTGGCGCCGACCTAGAGCAGTTCCACGCGGCGTGGGACGCAGCTCTGGAGGAGGCCGGCCTCGACCGGTCGGACGTGGAATTCGTCGCCACCGGCACGCGGAAAGCCGACGAGGAGGGGATGCTCGAAGCCGCCGAGGAGTGGGGGCTGGGCGTCGTCGCCTTCGAGAAGGAAACTCTCGAAGGGTTCGAGGGCCCGACGCCGTCCCGCTCGAAGGAGCTCATCGGCTGGCCGGGTATCGCCGAGGCGAGCGCTATCGCCGCCGGTCGGGACCACGACCTGCTGGCCGAGAAGACCCGCTACGACGAGGCCGTGACGGTCGCTATCGGTCAGTAAACCAGAGGCACTCGATTCTCACGCCGCCGGCGCTCAGTTCGTTTTGTCGCGCCCGCATACTCGGCTACCAGTACCGGGACGGTCCGGAATCAGCGTCCGGCGTCGCGTCGGCCACCTCGGATGTCGGGCTGTCGTCTCTCGGTGACTGTGGCCGCTCTTCCGTCGCTTCGTCGTCTCCGTCTTGTCCGTCCGACTTCGGAGCGTTCGCCACCCTCGTCACGACCGTCCGTGCGAGCAAATCGCCCATCGTCTGGCCGCGGCTGGTGGAGTTGACGACGAGGGCGCTGCCGAGATACAGCGTGGCCATCCCCAGTGGACGGAGGGCGTTCCGGACGAGCGCGGTCCGCGCGTCGAGTTCCGAACCGTCGGTGCCTGAGACGACGAGTCCGGCGAAGCGCTTGCCGATTGTCTGCCCCCAGACCGTTTCCAGTACCACGTGATAGCCGACGGCAAGGAGGCAGAAGCTACCGACAGCTGTCCACAAGGCGACCGACGTGGTGGCGTCTGTAACCACCACGAGGGGCAGCAACGCCACGAAATTGCAGATGACCCAGACGATGCCCACGGCGACGTAGTCGATGCCGGCTGCGAGGGCCCGGTGAAGCCGTGTTTCAGTATCGTTCCGCATGCCAGTTGTTTCGAGGCCGTTGCTGCCAGCACCAAACTCGATTTCTGGGAGGGCTGCGGGTTCGATATCGGTCACCGTCTCACCGTCGTCGCGCCAGAACGAGACGAGGATTCGGGGGACCGTCAGTCCGCGGTCGGCAGCCTTCCGGGCGAGCCCGCCGAGATGTCCCTTCCCCGTAACGAGGACCGCCTCGTCGTACCCCTCCTCGCCTGCGATACCCGCTACACGGTCGAGCATCACCTCGTTTCGGTGGTCGATGCCGTAGACCATGTAGACGAGTATCGACAGCGCTCCGATAACTGGGAGAAGCAGGGAGAACGGTCCAGTGACGGCGATGGCGACGATGCCCACCAGCCCCAGCGCGAACAGCGTCGGGCCGAGGCGTCGGTAGCCCTGTCCTCTGAGGAAGAACGGGGCCAGTATACCGGCCACCGCGGCGGCGACCGTCACGGCCGCGGCGACCGGTTCGAAGACGAGCACGGGCAGGAGTATCGCCCAGTTCAGCGCAGCGAGTTTCGGCCCTGCGGTCGCGGCCGCCTCGACCGGATTCTCGTCGACCCCGTGAATCGGGAGGTCCCGGTCCGCGGCGACTCGACGGACCGCGACGAGTTCTGAGGGTAACAGATCGCGAGACACCAGGAGCAACACCAGACCCTGGAAAATGGACATAAAGTAGAGCAAGCCGACGAAGATAGCCGGCGTCCGGAGCGCGGCAGACAGCCACACCCAGGGAGATACCCCTCCATCGGGGAACTCGATGAACAGCGCCTCCGCGTCGCCGGCGAACTCGTGCAGTTCTGCCGTCACCTTCGTCGGGTCGTCCATGTGGATGACGCCGAACAGCCCCAGCCGTTGTAACCCCACCATCGGTTGATATTTCTGGCGTCATATCGGAAAAAACCGGCGGGGCCGTGTGAACGCTTCACCTGTTATTGGACGGCACAGCACTCACGGGCCGACCCCGCTGAGCTGTTCCGTGGAGTGGCCCACGCACGCGCTCGGACCCAGAATATTAAGTCTGGGTCAGTCTCACTACGGGTAGATGAAGGGGAACTCGGCCTTTTCGTTCGTGCTGTCGTCGTCAGTTCGGGTCGACATCGTCGGCATCCTCGCCACGGAACCGATGACGACCGACGAGTTGCTCGACCGACTCGACGCGAGCCAGTCGGCTGTCTACACTGCGGTCTCGGACCTGGAGCAGCGACAGGTCCTGTTCGAGGGCGAGGCGGGGTGGGAGCTGACCGGTCGCGGGCGGCTGATACTGGACATCGTCGAGCAGTGGGAATCGGTCGAGTCGTTCGTCGACGCGGACGCCGGAACAGCCCGAACCCAAGGAGCCGGCGTCGCCGACGGCAGTTACCAGGTCGTTCTACACCACTCTGTACGGCGAGGACGACATCGAGGGGACGAACGCCCTCTACCACCCGGAGAGTCCGGCCCCCGAGATTACGTCCTCGAACTTCGAGGACTTCGGTGGTCTCGAGACCATCCATACCAGTATTCAATCGGTGACACTCGCCTCGAAGAGCGATGGACGGGCGACCGTCCACGCGACCGTCGAGTACACGTTCCCGAACAGGACACCGACGAATACGGACTACATGTACCTCCGTCAGTCGGGCGAAGAGTGGCGCATCAACCGCTGGTTCCCCGAGGCCCTCCGTCGACGGTTCGCCAGCAAGACGGTACGGGAGTTCTTCGACACGCTCTACAACGATAACGACATCGGGGCCGCCAATGCGATGTACTACTCCGACGACGGCGGCCCGCTCGAAGCCTCCAGCTTCGACTCGTACGGTGGCCTCGAGAACATCACGACGATGGTCAAATCGACGGAGGTGGTCTCCGAAGGCGACGGGCAGGCTGAGGTCCACGCAGACGTCGAGTACGATACGCCCAACGGGACGAACACGAGGACCGACTACGTCTACCTCAAACTGCATCAGGGGAGCTGGACAATCGATAGCTGGCTGCCCGAAGCCATACGGGAGTCCGAGACAGAGACGGGGTAGCCGCCCGCCTCGTTCGGGCGGTCCCCCCCAGGCGGGGCGCTACGCCCCGAGCATGTGGACCACGAGCGGCGCGGCGTAGACAGCGATGAGCAGGAGGAACAGCGACGTGAGCATCGTGTGGCCGACGACGTAGTAGACGCCGTCGGGCCAGTCCTCGTGGTCGTAGTAGAAGAAGTCGACCAGGACACGAACCGTCCAGAACAGCACGATGAGTCCGGCGAGCCCGAGTGCCACCGGGGTCCCCGCCGCGAGCTGCTCGTGAAACAGCGCTGTCATGACGCCGAAGGAGACTATCATCATCACGATGTAGCCGCCGTAGGTCCACATCACCTTCCTGTTCAGCGGCTTCAGCTGTGCGAGGTCGGTCTCCCAGTCGAGCTCTTCAGGGACCTGGAAGCTCGCGCCGAGTATCATGAAGTGTCCCACGGCGCCGACCCACAGCCCGGCGCTGACGTACGCCTCCAGCGGGTAAGCCAGGAGGAGCGCCCGTCCGGTCTCTAGCAGCGGCGCGATGAACGTCATCCGGAAGGGGCCGTGGAACAACAGCGGGACCGGGCCGACGACGGCGATGGCAGTCCAGGCCCGACGGAGCATGGAGTTGCTGTCCGCCGGCGCCGGGAAGAACTCCTGCTCGACGGTGTAGAGCACGGCCTGGACCACGAAGTAGAGGAACGGTAACCCCCACCCGGCGCCCGCGGGGAAGCTGATGGCGAGTTCGTGGATGAGCCCGGAGACGAGGAAGGCCAGCCCGGCGGCGACCTTGATGCCGACGCGGCTCGCAAGCGGTCCGGTGAGGAACAGTCTGTTCATCCCGATGAACGGTTTGTTCCAGCGGTCGCTCCAGAAGTCCGCGACGCCCTGGCTCTGCATCGGCGAGTTAAACAGCGGCTCGACGGGGTAGCCGAGCCATCGCAGTCCGAAGGGAAGGATACGGCCCAGTCCCTGGTGGACGGCCGCCAGGAAGCCGGCGACGAGCAGCCACGTGCTCCCGGCGAGCCCGATATAGGGCACCGCGAGCAGCGACGCCAGCCCGAGGAGGCCACCGGCGAGCAGGTACGCGTAGCCCACGACGAACATCGCGCTGTCGGGCTCGCTGTACTCCTCGGGCTGGAGGAACTTATCGGGCCGGACGCCCGGCCAGACGGTCCAGTACAGCAGCGTCTCCCGGCGGGACAGCGAGAGCGCCCTGGAGCCGCCGAGGAGCACCCAGCTCCCCACTTTGATGGTCACCAGGAGGACGACCGTCCCGCCGAACAGCCGGGCCCACGACGAGAGCACGGGGGCCGCGGCCAGTAACACCGCGACACACGCTAGCGGGAGTCCGTAGCCGATGGCCGTCCGAGCGGTGGTGTTTCCGGCGTCGATACCCGTCCGAGTGTTGGAATTGGTCATACCGTATTCAGCGGTGACGCGTGCAGTCGCTACGCTGTGCCCGGCCGGAGGTGGAGTAGCCTGACCTAATTAAATATAATTACTGGGAGGATATATTAATTTTGGACAGTATTTACAATTATAAATATCGCTCGGGAACGATTTCCCGGTGATGCAGGCGGCCGACTGCGGCAGGACCTCACCGGGCGGAGCCAATCGGATTTCGACCGCGTCGATTGCCCTGCTCCCGCGGACTGCGCTCGAGGCTGTCGCTACTGGTCGCTGGTATCCTCGGCCGCGCCCTCGATGTAGACGATTCGCTCTCTGGGTATCCGTCGTTCGACCTCGTCGCCCTCGCCCAGGCGGAGCGACCACAGTTCCGTCGCCTCGTCGTACTCGTACTCCGCCGGATGATATGTCGTGATGCCACCGGTCCGCTGTGGGTCCTCGACGACGAATTCCATATCTACACGAGCAGATGCGGGACAAAATCAGTTCCCCCAGCTACCGGCGGTGCCAACGGCTGGGTCGATCGAGTGGCTCCTGCTGGACCACGTCCGGACCGACGGCTCGCGACAGCGGGCCGAAGCAAAGCAGGCTTGCAGTAGAACAAGCAAAATTGTTTTATGCGAAAGCGCCGTTGTACTCGTCATGCCACCGAGCACTGTTTCCGCACCGTTCGCCGACCCCGACGGTGCGCGATGAGCAGCGAGAATCGCGGGAGGGCGGGGATGAAATCCGACGTCACGACGGCCCCGCCCGACGACTACGGCACGCTCTACGTCGTCGGCATCGGGCCCGGGTTGCCACACGACATGACCCAGCGGGCCAGCGACGTCATCCGGTCGGCCGACACCGTCATCGCGTCGAACCTCTACCAAGAGTTCCTCCGGAAGGACGGGACCTTGCCGCCGAAATCGGCCGCCCTCGAGGATGTCTCGGACGACAGCGACGTGGCCGACGAAGCGGGAACCGTCCTGGAGCGACCCGACGGCTCCCGGCAGACCCTGATTCGCTCGTCGATGGGCAAGCAGGTCGAACTGGCGCGGGCCGCGTTCGAGCGGGTCCGGGACGGCGAGGACGTGGCGCACGTCTCCGGAGGCGACCCGAACGTCTACGGGAAATCCGACCTCATGTTCACGATGGCCGAGGCCGACGACGCCGACGACGTCCCCATCGAGATCGTCCCCGGCGTGACGGCCGCCCTCTCGGGAGCCGCGAATCTCGGCGCGCCGCTGTCGAACGACTTCTGTACGATTTCGCTGTCGGACAAGTGGCGCGGCTGGGACGAGATCGAAGAGAAGCTCCGTGCAGCGGCCATCTCGGGGTTCGTCGTCGTCCTGTACAACTGCTGGCGGGATTACGAGCGGGCCGTCGAGGTCCTCCGCGAGGAACGGGCCGACGACGTGCCCGCCGCCATCGTCAACGATGCTGGCCGGGGTGCAGCCGGCCGGAATCTCGACGACGAGACGGAGACAATCACGACGCTGGGCGAGCTGCCCGCACACAGCGAGGAGGTCGGCGGGATGGGGTCGTCCATCGTCGTCGGCACACACGAGACCGAGGTCTGGGGCAACGACTATCGCGACTATCTGGTCACCCCGCGAGGCGGGCGTGACGTGGAGGATTTCTGAATCATGAGTACCGACAACACCACAGAGGCGAGTACGGACACCGAATCGAAGTGCGGAGCATCGACCGAGGACGCCGAGGCAGAAAGGAGTACAGAGACGTCTTCGAAGTGTGGCGCTTCATCGTCGTCCGCATCATCATCCAGTAGTAGCTCCTGTGGCGCGTCCAGCGACGACAGCGACGAGGAAGAGGAGGTCGGTGCCACCGTCGACGACTTCGACGCGGACCCGGGACAACTCATTGCAGTGGGGCTCGGTCCCGGCCAGCCCGATGGGATGACCGCCAAGGCCCGGTCGGCGCTCCTCGACGCGGAACACATCGTCGGCTATACAACCTACGTTGAACTGCTCCCCGACGAGGTCGTCGAGGGGGCCGACGACATCTACAACACGCCGATGTGTGGCGAGGTGTCCCGCACAGAGGAGGCTATCGACCGGGCCCTTGCCGGCAACGACGTCGCCATCATCGGCAGCGGCGACCCGAACGTCTATGCCCTGGCCGGGCTCGCACTCGAAATCATCGAGTCGAAGGGTGCGACGGCGTCGATGCTGGAGTTCGACGTGGTGCCGGGCGTCCCGGCGGCCCAGTCCTGTGCCGCACGTGTCGGCGCGCCGCTGGTCAACGACACCGTCTCCATCTCGCTGTCGGACCACCTCACCGATATGCCGACCATCGAGTCGCGGCTCCACGCCGCCGCCAAGGAGGGCTTTACCATCTCCATCTACAATCCGTGGAGCCGCAAGCGCCGCGAGAACTACGCGAAGTGCTGTGAGATACTCCTGGAGCACCGCGACCCCGAGACGCCCGTCGGTGTCGTCCACGCCGCCGGCCGCGAGGACGAACAGGTCGAAATCGTCGAGTTGCAGGAGCTCCCGGAGCTGGGCGAGACGGACCTCGTGGACATGACGACCACACTACTCGTGGGCAACGAGGACACCTACGTCTGGGACGACCGCATGGTCACGCCCCGCGGGTACGAGACGAAATACGATTACTGACAATGTATACGATAACAATCGACCGAGAGGCCTGCGACGGTATCTTCGCCTGTCTGGTCCGAGACGACCGGTTCGCGGAGAGCGCGGACGGACTCGCAGCTATCGAGGTGGACGACGAGCACGCCATCGCGGCTACGTTCGACGACGACCGGCGCGAGTCGGCCGAGCAGGCCGCCGCGGCCTGTCCGCTGGACGCCATCACCGTCGAGGACGCCGAGACCGACGCGCCGCCCCAGACGCTCGAACCGACGGAGGCCGGACGATGAGCATCGAGACCGGCCCGCCCGGCGACATGCTGGCGGCCCACCCCGAGACGGCCTACTTCTGGGGCCGTGTCGCCGGCGACGGCGAGTGTGGCGAGAACTGTGTCACGGTCCGGACCACTGACGAGACGGCCGCCCGCCGGCTCGGGAGTATCGCCGGCGCCGAACGGACAGACCAGCGCATCGTCGAGCGCCCGTACGCCCACGATACGTCGATTACCCGCCAGGAAGAGCAGTATACGGTTCAGGTCGTCGGACCGCTGGCAGAGCGGGCCAGCGGGGCGCTGGGGCTGCCCTTCGAGGGCGAGTCCGGCGGCTACCGGCTGGACCCGCTTTCCGACTACGACCGGCAGCTCCTCCGCGGGCTCGTCGAGGGCTGTGGGACCGTCTGTTTCAAATCGGGTGACGCCGGGGCGAACGACGCCGTCGGGCTCTCCTTTGTCCACGAGAGCCGGGGTCTCCTCCGGACGATCCAGTCGCTGCTGGACGACGTTCCGGTCGCGGCTCCCTACGACGACTGCAGCGACGCCTCCTCGGGCTACTGGTTCGGGGTCGACGACGACGCCGTCCCCGCCGTCGGCGAGTGGCTCTACGAGGGTAGCGAAGCGAGCGGGCTGTTCGCGCCGACCCGTCGGCGCAAGCTCCGTCAGAGCATCGAGCGAGTCCGATGAGCGAAGCAGTAAGTAAAGGGCTGGACGACGAGGCCATACTGCTTGCCGGCCACGGCTCCCGGCGGGAGAAATCCAACGAGCAGGTCCGCGAGCTGGCCGCCGATCTGGAGGGGCGACTGGGGATTCCCGTCGACGCTGCGTTCCTCGAACTCGCCGAGCCGGCCATCGACGACGCTATCGCCGGGCTCGCAGCGACCGTCTCGCAGGTGACGGTCGTCCACCTCTCCCTGTTCGCGGCCAGCCACGTCAAAAACGACGTCCCTCTGGCGGTGACACAGGCCCGCGAGCGCCACCCGGAGCTGACCATCAACAACGGGGCGCATCTGGGCGTCCACCCCGCCTTGCTCTCGCTGCTGGACGACCGGGCGGCGGCCGTCGAGGCCGAACTCGGCGTCGACCGCGAGGACGACGATGTCGCCGTGGTCCTCTGTGCGCGGGGCTCCTCGGACCCCGACGCGAACGCCGACGTCCATAAGCTAGCCCGGCTGCTGTACGAAGGACGGGCCTTCGATCGCTGTGCGGCCTCCTTCATCGGCGTCACCGAACCGCTGTTAGAGGAGACGCTCCACGACGTGGCCAAGACCCGCCCCGACGCTGTCGTCGTCCTGCCGTACATGCTGGGCGACGGCGTCCTGACGGGTCGCATCAAGGAGGGTGCCCGGGAGTTCGACGAGGAGTACCCATACGTCGACGCCGGCTTCGGCGAACCGCTGGGGACAGACCACAGGCTGCTTGACGTGCTGGGCGACCGCTGGCAGGAAGCCAGGACGGGCAGCGTCGAGATGTCCTGTGACACCTGCAAGTACAAGGTCGAACTCGACGGCTACGAGGACGACACCGGCGGTGCCCGGGCGATGTTGCGGGCGCTGACCCACCAGGCCGAACACGACGACCGAGAGGACGTCGACGACGACCCGCACGTCCACGACGCGCCCGAGAAACACGTCGCCGTCTGCACGAACCAGACCTGTGCCGCCGACGGCGCGCCGGCAGTTCTAGAGCGGCTGCGCCAGGCCGCCCGCGACAGCGACCACTGCGACGCCCGTATCACTCGGTCGTCCTGTCTGGGTCGCTGTGGCGAGGGGCCGATGGTCGCGGTCTACCCAGACGGGGTCTGGTACGGCGACGTCGGCGAGGACGACGCCGAACGCCTCGTCGCCGACCATCTGGACCGGGACCGCATCGCGAGCGAACTGGTCGACCAGACGCTGTAAGTGATTCAACAACGACACGATACCAATGAGCTGCTACGAAATCGAGGCCCTTCGACTGGGTCTCATGAACGTTCTCGGTACCGAAGACGACCACGCGCGCCAGCACGCGAAAGCAGAGCTGGAGGGCCACATGACCGGCCCGATCGAGGCACTCGCGAACGCGGAGACCCTCTCGGCCATCGAGCGCCACCTCGACGCCGCGCTCGTCGACCTGGAGGAGGAGATCGCCCGCACGGACAGCGACAGCCCGGAGTACGACTATATGCGTGGCCGGCTGGTGGCGGTGCGGGACGCCGAACGCGCCGTGAGCCGCATCACCGCCCAGGGCGAGAGCGTCCTCGACGGCCTGGGCGAGGCCCACGACGTGCTCCACGAGGCGTTCCCAGTCGATGAGTGAGCAGGCGTCGGCGGCACCGCTGGGCGAGATTCCGCCGGCTCGCTCCAGGCAGCAGGGCCGCCGGTCGGCCGTGACGCTCTCCGACGGGCTGGCCGTCGTCGGGACCGCTACTGGTGACCGACTCGGTTTCGAGACGACCAGTTCGGGACCGCCGGTCCGGCGGTGGTCTCACGAGTCCGACGGGACGCCGAGTGTCGTCGCCGCGACGCCGTTCGACGGGAGCGTCCACTCCGGCGGCGGTCGACGCTCCGCGTCTCGGGCCGCCGGAGGCGTGGTCGTCGGGGAGCGCAGTGCCCGCGGGGCGGTATGCTGTCACGACCACGACGGCTCCGTGCGGTGGCAGTACGAGACGAGCCGCGAGGTCGGCGACCCCCAGTCGGACACTCGCTTTCTCAGGCCGTTCGTCGCCAGTCTCGCTACCGACGGCGACCGTCTGTACGCGGCGGCCAGACGGTACGAGCGCCGGCCCGACCAGGCGACCGAGCGCCACTTCGAGAGCGTCGTCTACGCGTTTGCGGCCGACGGAACGGTCGACTGGACCTACCACACCGATGCCTCGCCGATTTCGCTGTCGGTCCGAGAGGACCGCCTCGCCGTCGCGTACAACCGGTGTCCCGGTGACCACCAGCACGGGCTCGTCGTTCTCGACACCGCGGACGGGACGCCGCGGTGGATGTGGGACCCGGGCACTGCGGGTCAGCGCCGTGTCGGCGACGTCGCCCTCCTCGAGGACGGCGCGATACTCACGAGCCACGGCGACTACTGTGGCTACCGGCTCGGAGCGGACGGCGCGCAGCGGTGGCGCGTCCCCCTGGCGACGCCCCGAGCCGTCGATGGGGAACGGGTCTACGCCTACCCGAATCACGTCCACGCCACCCAGTCGGGCGCGGTGTTCGTCACCGGCAACACCTACCCCGAGGACGGTCGCGAGACGGCGGTTCGACACCCCCTCGAACACACCGCCGTCGGCATCTCGCTCGACGGCGACCGGCGATGGTCGGCCGACGTGGGCGGCTTCGCCAGCGGCCTGGGCGCCGACGGTGACCTGCTGGCGGTGCCGGGCGCCCAGCACTTCCGCGACCGGGACGCCGATACCCACGGACTCCGGCTGTTCGACGTCGAGTCGGGTCAGGTCCAGTCGGTCGAGACTGATGGTATCATCACCGCGGCAGCGGTCGACGACCGTTCTGTCGTCACCGTCGAGGAGCCGGTCGTCTACCACGACGAGGGTCGCGAGCGGGGCGCCTACAGACTCCACCGCTTTCCACGCTCGGGCTGAGTGACGCCGGCGGGACACCCCTCTCGTTGAGGGTGCGGAGCCCACCGTTGGACACAGTAATGTATCAGTGGACAGAATATTACCGCATGGTCCAGCACACCGATGGCGTGGCCCGTATCCCCGTCGACGGCGTAGAACTCGAGGCCACGTTCGATGTGCCCCAGGGCGCATCGGGGGTGGTGGTCTTCGCCCACGGGAGCGGCTCCAGTCGCAAGAGCCCGCGTAACAACTACGTTGCCGAGGTCATCCGCGAGCGCGGCCTGGGAACGCTCCTGTTCGACCTCCTCACGGAAGCCGAAGACCAGCAGCGACAGAACCGCTTCGACATCTCACTGCTGACCGACCGGCTCGTCTGGGTTACCGAGTGGGTGTGGAAACAGGACCCCGAGCTGTCGGTCGGCTACTTCGGGTCGAGCACGGGCGCCGCCACGGCGCTGCGCGGGGCGGCGCGGTACGGCGAGGACGTCGACGGCGTGGTCTCTCGGGGCGGACGTGTGGACATGGCCGCGGACTCGTTGAGCGATGTCACGGCTCCCACGCTGTTTGTCGTCGGCGGCGCCGATAGCGAGGTGCTCGCTCTCAACAGGGAGGCGTACGAACGGCTCACCTGTGACCGCTCGCTGCACGTCGTGGCGGGTGCCGGGCACCTCTTCGAGGCCGAAGACGAGCTCCGGGAGGTCGCCACGGTGGCCGCGGACTGGTTCGAATCGAAGCTGCGGTGACCTACTCGGTGCTCCGATACCACCAGCCGACACCGAGCATCGACCCGAGGACGCCGGCTACCAGGTCGGCTCGTTCCGGGACACGCCCGGGCACGTACTGCTGGAGATACCCGACGGCAAGGCCAAGTAGAACCGAGCCACAGAGGGCTCCGCCACCGGAGATGGGATTTGCCGTCCCGTCGGCGGCGAACGCGTCAGCCAGTGTTACCGCGAAGGCGACGTGACCGACGAAGTGGAGCCACTTGTCCGGGCCGTACGTGTCGAAGGCTTCGTGGCGGTCGAACGGTGAGGGGACCAGCGACCCGACCAGCAGGACGACCCCGACGGTCAGGACCCGTCGCCAGCGCGCGTCGGCTGTAGCTTCCTGAGATGGCACTGGCGAAGGTTGGGACGGACGACAGATTAAGAGCCGTGACAGTTCTCAGTCGGCTGTCGTCGGGAACTCGGTCTCGTCGGCGACCAGTGCCGGCTCGCCCAGCCAGCTGTGGACGGCGGCGATAATGGCCCACAGTCCGGCCTGACCGAAGACGACCGTCCACCGGTAGGCGGCCGCGAGCGTCACCGGGACGGGACCACTGACGGCGTTTGCTGGGGCCAGCGCGACCGGGACAGAAAGCACCACGAGCGGGAGCCCAGTCGCCAGTGCTCTGATGGCCGGGTGCCGATGTGCTGTCTGTCGGTACGCCACCACGCACGCGGCCGCGACGAGCGCCCCGACGGCCATCATCCCGGCGTAGAGGGCCATGCGCGTGTCGGTCGCGAGCGCCTGCTCGACACCCGGCGGCTGAGGCGGCAGGACGAGCCACGGCGCGCCCGAGACGGTGAGAAAGCCCGCGGCCGCGAGTGTCAGCCGCTGCGTGACAGCACGCCCCGGCAGCACCGGTTCGAGGAAGTAGTAGCCGACACCGAAGACGGCGATACCGAAGAGGAGACCCCAGAGGACGCCGCCGCCGACGCTGACGGCTGCCGTCGTGAGCCCGTCCACGACCGGGCCGCCGCTGTGGCTGTGCCCGGATTCGAACGTCTCCAGCCCGGCCGTGAAGCTGTTCCCGACAGTCGCCTGGAACAGGCCGTATCCGAGCCCGCCGACGAGCCCTGCGAGCGCTCCGCGTTCGAGGTAGTCGGTCGCCATCAGTGGCAGGTGATACCGGCACCGTGGCGGAAGTTGTGCATGGCGTCGTGGACCATCGGGTCCTGGACGAACAGCAGCGTGAATCCGAGGGCTGCGATCAGTGCGACTCCGATAGCGACCTGGGCCGGCGTGAGCGTCGTTTTCGCGCGTTCGTACCGTTCCTGGACGCTGTCGTCGTTGTCCAGCTCTGAACTGTCCTGCATTGAAATTCTACTTGTATATATAACAACTGAGCTTGTAAAACTTCCGACCCTCACCTGGCCGCGGCGTCGATGCGCTCGGCGGTCAGGGCCGACAGTGGGACCACGTTGGCGTCGGTCGCGTCCGCGAGGGTGTCGGTCAGGGCCGCCCGCCCCTCGGTGCCGGCGTCGACGACGATGGTCCGGTCGGCGACCGCGCCCAGCCGACCGGCTGCGTCGCGAGTCGCCTGGACCGGGCTCCCGTCGGCCGTGTTGGCCCGGCCGTCCGTGACGATAACGGCGACCGCGGCATCTGGCTCCGCCGCGGTCAGTACCTTGGTCGCGGTGGCGAGTCCCGCCGGCAACGGCGTGCGGTCGCCGGTGGGCAGGTCCTTGAGGTGTCTGGCCGCGAGTGAGACGCTGTCGGTCGGCGGGAGCACCACGTCGGCGTCCTCGCCCGCGAAGGTGACGACGCTGACCGCATCGCGGGCCTGATAGGCGTCTTTCAGTAGTTCGAGCACGCAGCCTTTCGCGGCTCGCATCGCCGGGCGCATCGACGCGCTGGCGTCGACGGCGAAGACGACAAGCGTCTCCGCGTCGCCGGCCCGCACCGACTGGCGGAGGTCCCGCGACTCGACGCCGTCGCCGCCCCGCCGGGCGGCGGCTCTGACCGACGCGGCCGCGTCGACCGAGCTGTCGGAATTTGCGCGCTCAGTCCTGACGGTCGCGCCGCGGTCGGTGTCGGTCGCGTTCGCTCGACCGCTCGCTCCGGCCCCGTCGGTATCGACAGCCGGCGCGTCGACCTCGGGAGTCGTGCTGTCGCCGATGTCGGCCCGCGACTGACCGGGCAACAGCGGTGTCGCCGGACCGGCAGTTTCCTCGTCGGCCTCGTCTGATTGGCTACTGTCTCGGTCGTCTGTGTCGGCGGGCTCGTCGTCTCCCCCGTCGCTGGCGTCCGCTTCGGACGGTGTCCCGTCGCTGCCGGCGTCGTCGCCGTCCGCTGGCTGTTCTCCGGATTCGCCCTCGTCACTGTCGCTCCCGTCCGAATCGTCTCCGTCGCCGTCGGTATCGGGCTGGTCTGGGGACCCGTCGCCATCCCCCGCTGTTCTCTCTCCGTCTTTCTCCTCGCCGTCTCCGTCGGTAGCGTCCCCGTCACCACTGTCAGATTGGTCTCCAGCCTCGTCTTCAGCGTCCTCGTCGCTGCCGTCGTCACCGCTCTCGTCGTCGAACTGGTCGTCGAGTACGTCATCGACGGTCGGTGCGTCCTCGAACGGGGTCGATTTGAGCCGGTGGGGGAGCGCGAAGCGCGCAGCGCGTTCGACGTCCGGTTCGAGGACGGTGGTTCGGTCGTCGAGCGCCGCGAAGGTCCGGGCGGCGCGGGCGGTCGCGATGTCCCCCCGGTGCCCGTCGACTCCCGCCTCCAGACAGAGGTCGGCTATCTGTTCGCGGAACTCCACGGGCAAGTCTACGTCCGGAAGTCGCTCGCGGGCGGTCTGGAGCCGCAGGGCTGCCGAGCGGGTTCCGTCGGCGGCCCCACCGCCGTCGGTCACAGCGCTGTCGCCCAGCGCCCGGTCGATGATGGCCACGCGGTCCTCGATATCGTCGCATGCGGTGACCTCGGTCTGGAGCGCGAACCGGTCTCGCAGCTGCGGGCGGAGGTCCCCCTCCTCGGGGTTCATCGTCCCGACGAGCGTGAAATCTGCGGGATGCGAGACCGTGACGCCGTCGCGCTCGACCCGGTTGACGCCGCTTGCGGCGACGTCGAGGACGACGTCGACGAGGTGGTCCTCCAGCAGGTTCACTTCGTCGACGTACAGGAGGCCGCGGTTGGCCCGCGCGAGCAGCCCCGGGTCGAATTCCGCCTCACCGGCGAGTGCGTCCTCGACGGAGAGGGTCCCGACCACCCGGTCACGGGTCGCTCCGAGTGGGAGCGTCACCAGTGGAGTGGGCCGGCGCTCGACGGGCGGGTCCGTTCGCTCGCGACAGTCCGAACACTGCCGTTCGGGCTCGTCGGGCGGACAGCTGTACGGGCAGTCCGCGACGGCTCGCTGCTCGGGTAACAGCTCGGCCAGCGCACGCACCGTCGTGGACTTGGCAGTCCCCTTCTCGCCGCGGATGAGCAGCCCGTCTAGCCCTTCGTCGGCCGCGACGGCGAGCAGTCCGTCTTTCAGGTCCCGCTGGCCGACCACGGCATCGAAGGAAGGCGCCCCCGAAGCCTTTTTGTCCGCAGCGAAATCAACCATACTTGTACTAGTCACAACGGAGTTTTAATAACGTTATGCCACAGCTCGGACTCTACACCGCGACGGAGAACGAACTCGGGGCCGTCCAGCGGGCCGCGGGCCAAGTCGAGACCGACCTCGTCGTCCGCTCGGAGAGCGACCTGGACGACGAACCCGCCGTCGATTCGTTCATCGAGGAACTGACAGACGCGACCGCCGTAATCCTCTGGCTCCACGGGGCCGAGGACAGTATGCCAGGCTACGAGCGGGCGGTCGAGCGGCTACGGGAAGCGGGGGTTCCGCTCGTCGTGAAGGCCACTGGCGACGCCTTCGCCTACGACGATACGTCGGTGCCGGACAGCCACCGGGAGACCGTCTACGACTATCTGGAGAAGGGTGGCGCGAGCAACGTCGCGAACTGCCTGCGCTACCTCGTCAACGAGTACGGGGAGGCCGACCCCGCCTACGACGACCCCGTTTCGCTCCCGACCGAGGGCGTCTACCATCCCGATTACCCGGGTGCGAGCTACGACGAGCTGCTTTCGACGTTCGACGCCGGGAAACCGACGGTCGCGGTCTGGTTCTACGAGTCCCACTGGACACACGAGAACACGCGCTACGTGGACGCGCAGGTCCGAGCTATCGAGGCCCAGGGCGCGAACGCACTGCCCATCTTCTGTGAACCAGCCACCGACGCCGAGGGGCAGTGGAACGCCGAACGGGTGACCGAGGAGTGGCTCGTCGACGCCGACGGAAATCCGACCGTGGACGCCGTCTGCTCGTCGTTCATGTTCTCGCTGTCGATGGACGAGCGCGGCCGCGACGCAAAGGACGAGGGGGAGTCCGCCGAGGAGGTCTTCCTCGATAAACTGGGCGTGCCCGTCGTCCAGACCGTGACGACGATGCGCTCGCGCTCGCGCTACGACAGCAGCGACACCGGCGTGATGGGGTTCGAACTCGCCCTCTCCGTCGCCCTGCCGGAGTTCGACGGCAACGTTATCACCCATCCGATTTCGGGCAAGGAACGCACCGAGGACGCGGCCGACATCGGCAGCGCCCCCAAGCAACACTTCCCCATCGAGGACCGCATCGACCACGTGGCCAGACTGGCCGTCAACTGGGCCGAACTGCGCCACACGCCCAACGACGAGAAGCAGGTGGCCGTCGTGTTGCACAACTACCCGCCCAGCGACGACGGCATCGGGACGGCGTTCGGGCTGGACTCGCCGGAGAGCACGGTCAACCTGCTCGAAGAACTGGATGCTCGTGGCTACAGTACGGGGCCCACGATGCCCGAGAGCGGTCAGTCCCTCGTCGAGCGCCTGACCGCCCAGCTCACACTGGAGGACCGCTGGGTCGCCCCCGATGACGTCCGGGAACTGAGCGTCGATACGGTCTCACCCGACCAGTACCGCGAGTGGTTCGACGCGCTAGACGACGGGTTCTGCGAGAACGTCCTCGAGGAGTGGGGTGAGCCACCGGAGCGTCCCTTCGCCATCCCGGGCGTCGAGTTCGGCAAGGTCCTCGTCACCGTCCAGCCCCCACGTGGCTTCGGTATGGACCCCTCGAAAGTGTACCACGATTCGGACCTGCAGCCGCCACACGACTACGTCGCCTTCTACCGCTGGCTCCGCAACAGCTACGAGGCCGACGCGGTGGTCCACCTGGGCACGCACGGCAGCCTGGAGTGGCTGCCCGGCAAGACCGTCGGGCTGGACGGCGAGAGCGCGCCCGACCAGCTCGTCGACGACATCCCGAACGTCTACCCCTACATCGTCAACAACCCCGGCGAGGGAACCCAGGCCAAGCGACGGTCTTACGCCGCCATCGTCGACTACCTCACGCCAGTGATGGCCAACGCCGGGACCTACGACGACCTCGCGGACCTTGAGGAACTGGCTGACCGGTATCGGGAGGCCGGGATGGAGGACGCCCGGACTGACGACGGCGAGCATCTCGAACAGCGAATCCGCGAAGTCGTCGACGAGATGGACCTGGCCGTCGAGCTGGGCATCGCCGGCGAGATAGACGAGAAAGCCGACGTTCGTGGGCCTGACGAGGCTGGAAGCTCTCTCGCCGAGGGTTCCGTTGACGGAGACGAGGTCGCTGTCGACGAGCTGGTCGAGCGGGTCCACGCGTATCTGACGGATGTGAAGACCACCCAGATTCGCAAAGGCCTCCACACGATGGGCGAGCCGCCGGCCGACGACCGGCTCGTGGACTACCTCGTCGCGCTTACCCGCCTGGAGAATCCCGGTGCGCCCTCGCTCCGGGAGAGCGTCGCGGGCGTGCTCGGCGTCGACTACGACAAACTTCGCAACGCCCCGGGCGAGTACGACGAGGCGCTGGGGATGACCTACGCCGAGGCTGCCGACCACGTCCACGAGACGAGCCTCGAACTGGTCGAGACGCTGGCAGCCAACGAGTTCGACGTGCCCGAGAGCGAACTCGAAGACAGCAGCTCGGAGGTGAACATGAACCTGCTCGTGGTGGATATCGACCCGCTCGGGGACGCGCGGGCAGTCTCGGGCGCGCACGACCAGTTGCGCGAGGCGCTGGCGTACATCTGTGAGGAAGCAGCGCCGCGGGTCGCCGGTGCGGCCGACGAGATTCCCCGTACTGCAGAGGCGCTCAACGGCGAGTACGTCCCGCCGGGGGGCTCCGGCGCGCCCACCAGAGGCGGCGTGGACCTCCTCCCGACGGCGCGGAACTTCTACACGCTGGACCCGCGGAAGGTCCCAGCCAAGACCGCGTGGGACGTTGGTAGCGAGGTGGCCGACGGTGTGCTGGAGCGGCATATGGAAGATGATGGGAGCTATCCCGAGGAAATCGGCGTCGTCGTGTGGGGAACCCCGACCGTCCGGACCCGGGGAGAAACCATCGCACAGGTACTCGCGCTGATGGGCGTGGAACCGGTCTGGAGCGACGCCGGCCGCGTCGAGGACGTCGAGCCGATTCCCCTAGAGGAACTCGACCGCCCCCGAATCGACGTCACGACCCGAGTCTCGGGTCTGTTCCGTGACGCCTTCCCGGCGGCGGCCAGCGTCGTCCACGACGCTGTCGACGCCGTCGTCGAGCTGGACGAACCCCACGAGATGAACTACGTCAAAAAGCACGTCGAGCGGGAGGTCGAAGACCTCCAGGAAGACGGCATGGACGAGAGCGACGCCGAGAGCGCGGCGAAAGCCCGCGTCTTCACCACCCGGCCCGGCGGCTACGGCGCGGGCACCAACAAGGCCGTCGACGAGGGCAACTGGGAGGACCGCTCGGACCTCGCGGACGTGTACGTCCAGTGGGGCGGCTACGCGATGGGCTCCCGTGGGCGGGTCAGCGAGGCCCACGACGCCTTCGAGCGGCGCCTCGGGAGTGTCGAAGCCACCGTCAAGATAGAGGACACCGCCGAGCAAGACGAGTTCGACAGCTCGGACTGGTACGCGTTCCACGGCGGGTTCATCAGTGCCGTCTCGGAGATCGCAGGCGAGGAACCGGCCTCATACGTCGGCGATTCCTCGGACCCCGACAACGTGGACGTCTACACCAACGAGGAGAAGGTCCGCAAGGCGATGCGGGCCCGCGTGCTGAATCCCAGCTGGCTCGACTCGATGGAGGAACACGACTACAAGGGCGCCGGCGACCTCTCGACGACGGTCGACGTGGTGCTGGGCTGGGACGCGACCACCGGCGTCGTCAGTGATACGCTCTGGGCAGACGTGGCCGAGAAGTACGCGCTGGACGAGGACCGCCAGGAGTGGCTCAAAGACGTGAACCCGTGGGCCCTGGAGAGCATCACCGAGACACTGCTGGAGGCCATCGACCGCGGGCTCTGGGACGCGAGCGACGAGATGACAGACCGGCTCCGCGATGTCAATCTCGACGTGGACGGCGACCTGGAGGCGCGTGCCGGTGCCGCCGACGCCGAGGGGGTGACCAGCGATGACGATTGACGGGGACAGTGAGTCGGCCGAGGAGACGGAGTTCGAGGAGTACGCCGACCTCGGCGCGACGACCGGTGACGCGATGGACATCGCCGAGACCAGCATGGACCGCGTGCGCGAGCTCGTCCCCGACGAGACGCTCGGTGACCGCATCCGACAGAAAGCCGTCCACGCGACCGGCGACCCGGAGTTCCAGCATCTGGTCCGCTTCTCCGGGGCCGAGGAATCGGCGGTCGTCCGGGAAGGCGCCCGCGCCGTGCTCGAGGAGCGACCAATCGTCACGGATATCACGATGGTCAAATCGGGTGTCACGGGACGGGGCCACAGCTGTGACTTGCGAAAGGCCATCGGGAACGGGGCCGAACTGGCCGCCGAGACGGGGATGACGCGGACCGCGGCCTCTGTCCTGGAACTCGACAAACAGGGCGTTTACGACGAAGCCATCGCAGTCGTCGGCAACGCGCCGACCGCCGCGCTTGCGCTGGCCGACTGCATTGAGGACGGTACTCGGCCGGCCGCTATCGTCGCCACACCCGTCGGCTTCGTGAAAGCGGCCACGAGCCGCGAACGTGTCCGCGAGGTCGCCGAGGAGTACGGCGTCCCAGCCATCACGACGGTCGGTCGCCGCGGCGGCAGCGGGCTCGCGGCGGGCCTGACGAACGAACTCGTCCACGTCGCGAGCGACGCCCGCGAGGGGACTGTCGACGTCGAGACGGACGCGACACCGGCGGGTGCGGACTGATGGGCGAGGAGTACGACCTCGAGGCGGGCCCAGACCCGGCGACACTCGCTGCGTCGGCACCGGAGCGGCCGGCCCAGAGGGGGACCGACCCCGTCTACGCCGTCGGCATCGGGCCCGGAAACTCCGAGTATCTGACCGGACGCGCGAGGCGCGCCCTGGGGGAGGCCGACGTCGTCGTGGGCTTCGAGACCGTCGTCGAGTTCGTCAGCGAGGCGACCGACGCCGACCTGCTCACCTGTGGCTATCGGGACGAGGCCGAGGCACTCTCTGCCTTCGCCGACCGGGTCGCGGCTGGAGAGACCGGCGTGGCGGTGTTGATGGGCGACCCGAACCATTCGGGCTATCAGTTCGTCGGGAAGGTCCAGCGAGCGGTCGACGCGCCCGTCCGGGTCGTTCCTGGCATCTCCTCGCTGCAGGTGGCCGCCAGCCACGCGCGCACCCCGATGGAGGACACGGAGTTCGTGACGCTGCACAAGAGTGGTCCCATCGAGTCCGATCTCGCCCGGCTCAGAGACCACGTCGGCCAGCGGCATCTCCTCGTCCTCCCCCGGCCGTTCGACTGGATGCCCGGAGATATCGCCGCCGACCTGCTGGAGGCCGGTGCCGACCCGTCGCTGTCGGCGCTCGTCCTCGAACGGCTGACTCACGACGACGAGGCCGTCACGCGGACCACGCTGGGAGAGCTTGCTTCGTCGGCCGGCGGCGACAGCCGTGAGGAGACGCCCTACTCCGACCTCTCGGTACTCGCGGTGCGGGCTGAAGACGACGCAGACTGAGCGCAGTTCCGGCGTTCGATGGCTCATGGGGAGTTTCTGCCGGCTTCGTCGCCCGTCTCCGTCCGGTTCCAGGGCCCACAGTGCTCGGCGAGAGCCCCCTCACCACAACCTATTTTATGGACCCCGTCATCGTCTAGCCCAAGAGAGATTGGGGTAGAACAAATGAGATTGTACAAAACCCGGGCGACATGACGAGCGAAACGATACTCCTCATCGGTCGTGACACTGACGGACTGGCGGCGTTGCTGGAGACCCACGCCAGCCGACTGCGAGAGCGCACAGACGTCGAGTCCGTCACGGTCGCGACGTACGAGGACGAGCCCGTTCGCGAACTTACGCCGCAACTGGATTCGGTCACAGCTGAGACGGTGTACGCAGTGCCGATGGTCGCCGCCCACACGCGGGACACGACGACCGAGATTCCGGCCGCACT
Organism: Haloarcula salinisoli; assembly: GCF_019599405.1. NCBI lineage: Archaea > Methanobacteriati > Methanobacteriota > Halobacteria > Halobacteriales > Haloarculaceae > Haloarcula > Haloarcula salinisoli. The sequence goes on from NZ_RKLQ01000006.1 coordinate 155,054, forward strand.
TTCGGCGGTTTCGGGGACAGTCCACTACTGTGAACCGCTCGGGCAGAGTCCGGCGATAACTGACGTGCTCGCACAGCGGGCCGCGACGGAAGTCACGCCCGGCGAGGACGCGTCGCTCGTCCTGGTCAGTTTCGGCAGTAGCTCGAAACCCTACCAGCGCCAGACGACTGACTACCACGCGAGCCGGCTGGAGGCCCAATCGGCGTACGACTCGGTGTTGACCTGCTACCTGCTCCAGAACCCGGCCGTCGAGTGTGTCCGCTACAACGTCCCGACCAGCGACGCGGTCGCCGTCCCGCTGTTCCTGGGTCGAAGCGAGGTGACCGAACGCCGGATTCCGGCGGCCCTGGAACTCGACCGCGGCGGCATCGCCTACGCGGACCCACTGCTGGACCACTCAGGCGTCACCGACGCTATCGCCGCCGAGATAGAGAAACAGCGCACGCTCGCCGGTTCAGCGGAGCCGGTATCGTCGTTCGAGGCGACGCTCACGGAGACCCAGCGACCGGTTGCGACAGACGGCGACGGCCGGTTCCGATAGACAGACCATTTATCTTGACGCCGCCGCGAGCGCTGCTATGGACGTGTTCGTCTACGGAACACTCACCGAACCGTCGACCGCCGAGCGTTTGCTGGACCGCTACGAGTTCGACGGGCGGGCAGTACTCCGTGGACTCTACCGCGTAGATGGGTCGTATCCGACCCTCGCGCCTGGCGGGCGCTGTGAGGGGCGTCTCCTCTCGACGTCCGAGGTAGCGACGCTCGACCGGTACGAGGGCGTCGACAGTGGACTCTACGTCCGTCGGTCTCTCCCCGCCGACGACGGCTCCACTGTGGAGTGTTACATCGGCGACCCAGCACAACTCGGCGTCGCCGTTACGTGGCCCGGAACAGGGCCCTTCGCCGACCGCGTCGATCGATATCTCGACACCAGTGACGTCGGTGTCACTATTCGGTAATCCCGCAATTTTCGCTCACCGCAGACAGTTACTATCTCATTCGGTACAGTCGTCTGTAACAGACGACTGTTACAACGAGTGACCGTCGCCACAGTTCGGGCAGTACAATATCCCGTCCTTGATGAGCAACAGCGACTTCTCGCATTTGCTGCAGCGGCTGGAGAGTGATACGCCGTCGATCTCGTCGGTTACGGCGGCCAGCGTCGTCTCCATACAGTCGAGGCGCTGCTCCGCTCTGAGGACGCGCTTCGCGAGTTCTTGTTCCGACAGCGACTCGGCCATTGTCTGTCCATCCATGGAGACGTGTACACTCTTCCAACAGATAGACCCAGTACCTTATCTTTGCACATGGTAACTATACGGAGCGCTCACGTGGGAATATGATGACACCGATGGATAAACAGTCGGTAAAATGACAGTGACAACGGTCTGGATGCTCGGAGTGGCGGGTCTGGTCAGGCGGGTACTCCTGACCTCGGCCGTCCGTACTGGGCGGGTTAGTCGAGTTTCCGTTCTGCCTCGTCCACCGTCGTCGCTGTTTTACCCTCGTATCCTGCCTGCCGGGACCGCCGCTGGAACGCGTTCTCGGTGACTGCGCTGGTCTCCTCAGCGACGACCCGGACCACATCGGCGACACCCATCTCCTTCAGCCTGACCTGGGCTTCTTGAATGGGCTTTGCGGCCTCGGGCGAGGGCGGCGTGAACTCGGAGATATCGTTGATGATGCGAAAGCCGTCCTCGAGGCTCTCGGCAGCGTCGATGGTCTCGTCGGCGGCGGTCTGCATCTCATCTGCTGTCAGTGTGCCGCTGAACTCCAGATACAGCGTGTTGGCGTTCGTATCCGGACGGATTTCGTAGCTCGCGTCGGCGTTTTGGCCCGACTTGGAGATTGTCGACATTGAACTATGAATATTCATGGGGCGAGACCTTATAATGGTCATACCTACACGGGGCAGTGGCCAGATTGTAACGGCCGGGTAGACCGGTGCTATCACCGCAGACGAGTTGTGACCGTCACTCCCGATGGGGAGCGTCGACGGCCAGCTCCTCGTCGACTGACAGCGTGGGGCCGGCCGAAACCGACAGCGACCCCACGAGGTCGAGCCGGCGGGACTGACAGACGACGGCGACGACGAGTCTGAGCACCTGGTCGGCCAGTCGCGCGCCGAGACAGTAGCGCTGCCCGCCCCCGTAGGGGACGTAAGCGTATTCGGGGCCCGTTCGGTCGGCGCGGCCGCCTTCGCTATCGAGCCACCGCCCGGGGCGAAACGCCGACGGGTCGTCCCAGAATCGTTCGTCTCGGTGGAGGACCCACGGCGGCAGGACGACGATGGTCCCCGGGTCGACACGGTACCCGCCCAGTGTGACGGCAGTCCTCGGCTCACGGAAGAGCAGGTACTGGGGCGGATACAGCCGCAGGCTCTCGCGGACGATACCATCGAGGGTGGGCAACTCCTGGAGGTCCGCCGGCGTCGGCGTTCGCCCGTCCAGCTGGGTGTCCAGTTCCCGGTGGAGACGCGCCTGGACGTCGGGGTGCTCGGCCAGGAGGCCGAGCGTACACGCGAGGGCTGTCGCCGTCGAATCGAACCCCGCAAAGAGGAAGGCAATGAGTTCGTCACGGACCGTCTCCGGCGGGAGGTCGGCCGCGAGCATCGTCGCGAGGAGGTCCGTCCCGGGCTGGTCGGCAGCTGCCCGCCGGGCGACGGTCTCGTCGAGCCGGTCGTGAAGCGTCGCGACGGCCCGCCGGAACCGTCGGTTCGTCGGTGTCGGGACCCACTCCGGCAGGTACGTCGAGACGGACTGCATATCCATCCGCGAGAGGATATCGTCGGCAGCCTCGTGGATCGGCGTGTCCTGGCCCCGGAGGTCCAGGCCGAACAGCGCTCTGGCGAGGAGTGCGAGTGAGAGGTCTCTCGCGTGCTCCGCCAGCGCCACGGGTCGGTCAGTCGGCCAGGAGTCGACCATCTCGGTCGCGTACTCGGTGGTGTGTGACCCCATCGCCGCGACGTGCTCGCTCGTGAATCCGGTCTGTAGCAGTTGCCGGCGCTCACGCCAGGCATCCCCTTCTAAGAGAACGAGGCTGCCGCCCTGCAGCGTGCCCAGCCGCTCACGGACGATTTCCGCTTTACGGTAGTCGGCGGCGTCGGTGGCGAGCACCCGCTGGACGGCGCTGGGGTCGGTGACCAGACAGACGCTGCGACCGGCGATACGGAGCCGGACTATCGGTTCCTCGGCCTGTCCCCACCCATCCAGCGAACCCAGTGGGTCACGGAGGAAGTCGATGCTGTGGCCGACGACCGGGCGGGCGCCGGGGGCCAGGGGCGGCCGCGAAGCGCTGGTCACGTCCGGTTCCCCGGACGCTGGTCACCTGACAGTTCCGGTCGCCGTTCTGACTGGCGACCGGGGGGTCCAGTCCCCGACTGCCAAGACCGTTGGCCCCGCTGGGAAAAAAGTTTCATCTGACCAACTCTTATGCTGTTGCAAGATGCACTCCCCACGTCTGTGTCATGTGAGAGCCGCGAATCTGCCGGTAGAAATCGGGCGAGACCCGTTGAGAGGTATGGTTCTGCGCTGATGGTAAGCCCCGTTCGCGTTGACGCAGCGGTCGATTTGGCCTACGGCGCACTCATACTGCTCGCGATAGTCCTCATCGCCACCGTCGAGTTCGGCATCGGCATCGCGTTCGGCGTCGGTGTGTTCTCGGCGTACGTCCTCCACGTCGTCTGGAAGATGGCCCGCTTCGATCCGGACTGGATGCGGAGCGCCGTCGAGGACGCCGTCGACGACTCCGTCGAGCGGGTGATGGACGAGCAGGTCGGCGAACAGGTCGAGGACTCCATGGAACAGGTGGTGGACGGCACTGTCGAGCAAGTGGTCGACGAACGTGTCGGTCAGCAGGTCGACGAGACCATCGGCGACCAGCTCGATTCCGTCGAGGCGCGGGTCGAGGCGGTCGACGAGCGTCTCGACAGCGTCGGGTCTGATTCGGAGGTGACCGGGCCCGCCGACGAACGCCGGGACCGGTGAGCCCTGCGACGGTCAGCGAACGATAGTTACCGGCACCGAGGCGCGTCGGACCACGGTTCCCGCGACGTTACCGACCAGGAACCGGTGGCTCGCCCGGTTCCAGTCGGCGCCGTGGCTCCCCAGTACCACGGTGTCGTAGTTGTCGGCGCGGTCGAGGATGTTCCGGGCCGGGTGACCCACGCCGACGACTGTGTCGACCTCGCGGTCGTGGTCGGCCGCACGTTTTCTGACGCGTTCGAAGACTGGCTCGGCCCGCTCCCGAGCGGCGTCGTCCAGGTCGTCCTCTAGGGCGAGCCCGGCGGCCTGTCCCATCAGCATCGAGGGGACGCCGACGACGTGCAACACGGTGACCTCCGCGTCTGGAAAGTTCTCGAGCGCGTACGCGAGCGCTTTCCCGGCCGGCTCCGAATCGTCCATCGGGACGAGTATCCGCGAGAGCATATCTGGGGTATGGCTCGTAGATATAAATTTACTGTCACGCGACGCCGGGGACCACCAGAAAGAACACGTACGCCAGCGCTGTCGACATCGTCGGTCCGATGACCCACATGGAGACGTACTTGATGACGGCCCGGGGGTTGAACAGTTCTCTGGCGTCGAGCACTGGCTGTGGCTCGGGCTCGCCGATGGGCGCCGCGGCCTTCCCGGGCGCGGTATCGGCCGTGATGGCTCCCGGCGCGATTTCGTGGTCGGCTGTGTCGCGGGTGACGGCGCCACGGACGGTGATCGGTCGGGTGGCCCGCCCCCAGCCGATTCCGACGATTGTCATCACCGTCGCCATCACGAGGCTGATGGGGATGCCGATCCAGGAGAGCAGCGTGGTGATTGTCGAAGCGGTCACCATGACGAAAAGGGCTGCGAGCAGCGGAATCTCGCTCAGCTCGCCGCCGACGGAGGTCATCGTCCGTCGCGCGATGGTGAACCCGCCCAGCCCGATGGCCACCGTCGCGATGAGGATGCCGACATCTATCTCGAGACTGCCACCACTGACCAGCGGTGCGGCCGCGTTGGGCACGTTGCTCGCGCCGGCACTGAAGGCCATGTAACACCCGATGGTGAGGACGACGAGTGTCGTCACCAGTTCTCGGACGGTCGTGTTCGGACCGAGTGCGGGTCGGGGCAGCCTCCCCTCGCGGTCGAGGACGAGCAACGGTCCGCGGGACTTCTCGATTTGGACGCGACGGTCGATGACTGGGTAGACGTATCGGCCGACCGTCACGCCGATCCAGAATCCGAGGACCGGTGTCACGACCCACCACGAGATTATCTCGACGATGGTCCGGTAGTTCAGCGTGTCGGTCGCCAGTCCCAGCCCGGCGATGGCACCGACGGTAGTCATCGACGTCGGCACCGGCACCCCGAAGATGTTGGCGACGAGGATGCCAAGCCCGATGAAAAAGAGGACCGCTACACCCGCCGACAGCGAGAGCTCCATCGTGATGATGCCCTCGCTGAGCGTCGTCATAACGTTCCGGCCCACGGTCCAGCCGCCGAGGAAAACGAACACCGTCATCACCGCCGCAGCTGTCGATTTGCGCACGATTCCTGCGCCAACCGAGGGCCCCCACGTTATCCCCGTGGAAGAGCCCCCGATGTTGAAACCGACGAACACCGCGGCGACGACACCGATTGCCAGGAGGTACTCGACCATCTGTCAGACTAGGCGGTGCGGGACGGGATAAAATATAGCACAGCTGACTAGTTACTCGGGCGGATTCGATATCGCGGTCAAACGGTCCGGGGACACTGTGGGGCCTGGTCCCGTGCGACGGGTGGCGTCACGGAGAACACATGGCTTGTCCCGTCGTGGGACCGTTGCCCTTGTCGTCCCTGGGAAAGCGGTGGTGATAATCCTGCTTCTGTCGGGTACGTACCAGCTGCTCGGGCTGCCTAATGTCGGTGATGGCTCCCGGGTCCCGGCAATCGCCTCCGGCCACAGGCGGCAGTGTTTTGCGCCACGGGCACCGACGGACGAGCGTGACTGGACTGCGATTTCTGGCCTGTGACCGATGTGGGACGGTCCACGCGGAGCCGCTCCTCCCGAGCCGGTGTCGCCACTGTCGTGCCGACGGGCTTGTCGATATCACCGACCGCGTGCAGGACGACCGATACTTTACCCGACCGAAACGGTCCTGATGCCGGCCGTCTCCGTATGCAGGGCTCTTGTAGACGTCTCGGGGGCCAAACAGCCCGAAACACTGCGTGATAGCGGAACGGTCGGACCGGTTCGTGACCCCATAGAACACACAGGGAACGGGTCCCACAGGTGCCAGACACAGTGGTGAGGTCCAGTTCCCGTACCAAACGCAGCACTGTACGATTATGTCTCTTCTGGGGCCGCTACTGCCGCTCCTGGCGGTTTGATGAAATGAGTGGCTGGCAACGGTTGCCAGCCGAGTAGGGTGCCTCTGACAGCCTGCTTTGTACGGCGGTTATTTTCAGGCCTATAGACACATAAACGTTCCAGTAACCCACGTGTCACTTTATAATTCAGGACTCAACATCGTGAGCGACTCTCTTTAGGTGTCCCAGACTGGTAGCCTTGGTCTTCCGCGGATGGGGCGAGCGTGACCAGTGCCCGCCCCGAGACGACGGGCCCGGCCCATCCGTATAGAGTTAGCAGACACTTTGGACGATACTGTGGGCGATGAACCCGGGCCCGTCAGGGGGAAAGGTTCCCGAGAGTATGATGGTTTTGCCTGTATTATCATGCTATTTGGCTTCAGGGACGACCCGCTGTCGCGGCCAGCTAACCAACACTTCGAAGGTGTACCGCTCCGTTGGTTAGCGTATGACCGACCGCTCACAGGCATCCCAGGCCCGTGACCACCTGGAACGGATCGACGTCGGCGGCGACGCGGAACTGGCAGCGCTTCGAGCGACAGCCGTAGACGCCGTGGACGAACTCATCGACCATATCGAGGCGAGTAGCGAGGACCCGGCGTCCGTCGAACCGGATACGCCGGAGTCGTGGGAGGAACGGGAGTGGGAGGACTCGGTCGAGTCCGCCCGTGAGAAAGCCGGCATCGCCGCGTCGAAGGGGACACTTACAACGAAGACGATCAACGGCCGCGACTACTACTATCTCCAGTGGCGCGACGGGGACAAAGTCAGGAGTCAGTACGTCGCGCCGGTCGATCCCGCCTGACGGCCGGGTGGTACAGGCACGACGGGCCCCGTGACGGCATCTCACCCACCGTAGCCGTCTCAAAATTCTTGTAGCTGTCTGTATAACGATAGCATATGACAGGCCAACTGGTCGCTGACGTGATGACCAGCCCAGTGTTGACTGTCTCGGCCACCGACCCGACCAGCGACGTCGCCAGAGCCATGGCTCGCGAGGACATCAAGTCGGTCGTCGTCATCACCGAGGACTGCAGCGTCGAGGGTATCTTCACCGCGACCGATTACATGGAGCTCGGCGTCGCCGCTTCGCACCCCGAATCGACGACTATCGGCGACTGCATGACGACCAGCGTCGTGACCGTATCGCCGTCGGACAGCGTGACCGCGGCGGCCGACCAGATGGTCGACCACGACATCAGCCATCTCCCCGTCGTCGGGTCGGACGACCAGGTCACTGGTATTGTCTCCAGCACCGATCTGACGGTCTGTCTCGCGCCGTAGGCAACCCTCGCGAGCTCGAACAGGGAGGCCACGCCGCCCTCACTCTCCGGGTTGTCGTCTTCAGGAGCGCCGACAACGGTGGTGGTGCCGCCACTGCCCCGCCGCCCTTCAGCCGCCGCTGGTTCTCCCCGTTCACGGCAGCGAGTTTCGCCCGCTGGTCCCGGCTGGAGTTTGAAGGCCAGCGACAGACCTGTCGCCACGACCGGGAGATAGGACCATATACACTGCCCTGGAGGGGACTGGATATGGGTCACAGTGGTGTGCCAGCACCTTCACAGGGTCGGACTGGGTCGTCAAGCGAGCCGCCAGGGAGCTGCTCCCGATGACGGACACACATTGACCATACCGGAACGTTCGGTTCCTTCTGGAACTCGACGACATCTCGATAGCAGGGTTCGCCACGTGCCGAATTCCGGAGAGCACGACCGACACGCCCAGCGGCCGCCTTCTGAAACGGATCGATCGGGCCTAGCGGTTGGGTGGCCAGTTACAGCGGCTACAGCGGTTCCCCTCGCTCCGGTCGATACGATCGCGGAGTGTCGCCCACGTTCCCTCGACAGTGTCTCCGTCAGGGTCGGCGCCACAGCCACGGCTGCCGAGGAGATGCCAGGTGCCTGAGGACTCGGTCTGGGCCGCGTGCATGGGTAGTCGGTCTCAGGTGGACGGTATAGTTGTGGCGAGGCCGCGACGTAGGGTCGAGTCAGTTCAACTGGACTGTTGGAATATCACCGCTGCCGGCCCGGCAGACGCCCGGGACGACAGGGGAGTGCCTGTCGCCCACGCCCTTTACCACCCGTGGACGTATAGCTCGGGGTGTGAAGCAGTGTCCTGAGGCACCGACGCTTGCTGAGACGGGCGAGTTCTCCGGGCACGTCTGGGTGCAGGAACTCCCGACCGGCGGACAGTTCCGGTTCACAGTCGCCCCCTCCGGGTTCGTGACGTTCGCGACACCCGATGGGTCCTTCGACGCGGCGGCTTCGGTACCAGCGGCGTTCCGACGTGCGGCCCACCAGATAGCGGCCCAACTGGACCGAGACGCATTGGAGGCTGCAACGGATGCCCCGGACGACATCACGTTCTGTGGCATCGCCACCCGGAACGAGGGTGTCGATTACGACTGGGCGGCAGTACCGCCCTTCGTCGGGACAGACGTGTGGTCCGGGCGGTCGGAAGCGTTCCTGTCACCGGACGCGGCGACCGGCGTCTTCGACCGATTGGGGTTGCCAACACTCCCGGCGGTCGAGAAGGAACAGCCGGCCGCACATATCGACCTGGCCCGGTTCGACGAGTCGGCCGGGTTCCCACCATCGGCGTGGCGTGACGGTCCGGCGGCCGGCGTCTTGATTCGGGATAAGGCCGGGAATCGAGCCGCGGCGTGGTGTGTCGAACCCGGTGACCCACCGTCGGATGCAGAGCGCCACTCGGCCGCGGAGTTGGCAGCGGCGTACGCGACCACCGACCGTATCGAGCAGACCGTTACGGCGATGTCTGGCGATGGGACCTCCGTGACGGTGGACGGAATTCGTGACCGGCTCGTCGCAGACGTTGCTCGCGAGGCGTATGCGGAGCTTTTCGCGGACGGGGCGTTCATCGCCTCACTCACTGCCTTCGAGTCGGCCGTGGCCGAACGGGTCCAGCGCCACCAGTCTCCCGCCGACTAGGCTCTTCATCCGTGGCGGCCCGTTACTCCCTGAACTCTGCGGGCAGGTCGGTACCGGGATTCGGTGTCGTCGTCGTCTTGAACTCCGTGAGAAAGCGCTCGCCCCACTGGCTCGCCCCGTCGAGACACTCCCTGCAGTAGCTCGGTATCGGGGCGATGTCGTGGGCTACTTTCGTGCCCGTCGTCACGAGTGTCAGGTCCTGCTCATCGAGCGGCGGTTTCGTCTTCTCTACTGGGGCCTCCACATCGTTTGCTGGGTACGGAGTGATGCGGTCGTCGCCGACCTCGACGAGTCGATAGCCGCGTTCGCGGTCTCTGAACCCCTCGAATTCGGACCGGTGGAGGTCCGTCACGATGAGGGCGTTACACCACGACTCGCTGTTCCGGACCACGTTCAACACGGCCTGCTGGTCGGCGTCGGTCGGTCGCCAGCTCGCCGTCTGATTGCAGATGCGCTCGAAGCCCTGTAGTCTGACCGGCCAGACGCGCCCGGCGAGCTCGTCGAAGAGTTGTTCCAGTTCAGTGGGTGCGAGGAGACTGCCGTAGACCAGTACCGCGAGTCGTGGCCGGTCTTCCATTGCTGGGAGGCAGTCGATTCCATGAGTTGAAAGCTCTGGCTGATTGGAGCAGGATGTGGTCCCGGAGTCGAGACCACCACCTTATTTCGCCGACTCGTCGACACGACGACGTACCTCGTCACCACGGTCGGTCGTGACGTAGTACGTATGCTTGCGGTGGGTCTCTGTCTTGGGTTTCAGCGACCGCTCGGTCCCCTTGATGGTGCTTCCCTCGTATTTCATCACCAGACCGACCTGCCGGAGGGCTCGATACAGGTGACGGACGTACTCGAACTCCATCTCGAGGTCTCTGGCGGACATCCGCGGGTAGTCCGGACCGCCACGGGCCAGCCGCTCGACGAGCGTGTGCCCGTCGGGGAGGTGTCGCAGGACGTTCACCTGTCCGTCGGCGTCGTCGAGGAACCGCAGGAGGTGGTCGCCCTCCCGTGAGAGCCGGTAGTAGGTGTGATGCTGGCGCACCTCGTCGGCCGCTTTGGCTTTGACGTTTCGCTGTTTGACCGTGCCCGACTCGACACGTTCGAGCAGCCCTGCCCGCTCCATCTCCTCGCAGAGTTCCTCGACGTGTGCACGGTCTGCGTCGAGGTGGCCAGCCATCGAGCGGGGATAGTTCCCCTCGACGGTATCGAGATGGTAGCAGATGAGATACGCGACGGGGTCGGCGGGCAGCGGCGCCAACTGGCCGACGATCTGTTCTCTCCGTTCGCGTTCGGCTTCGAGCTCCTTGGCCCGTTCGTACCGGCTCTGGGCGTTGGCCGCAGGGTCCTCCTCGAGGTCGAGGGTTATATCGATCGGGTCGCCCTGGGGCGTGTCGAGGGTAATCGTCAGGGTGCCGGTGTCCCAGTGGTCGCCGTCCTCGGAACGGGCCTGTTCGAGGGCCTCTTGTACCTGCTGGTAGCGGGTCATGATGGTGCCCGCTTCCAGGCGGAGGCGGTCGGACTCGGCCTGTGCAGACATTGTGGGTAGGTACTGGACAAAGTGATGTAAGTCCCCGTGCCGTCGGGAGGTTGCAGTCGTTGCTCTGTTAGGACGGGGTATGCCATGGTGGCGCTACTGTGACCGCCCAGCTCATGGTGGCATCGGACGTGCATGCTTAGTAATCCTGTTACACCATGCTACAGTCATTTCACACTGGCCAGCTAAATATCACTTGGGAGAGAGGTAGTGCGTCTCCCCGATGCTTGGACAGCTACCGTCGATGCTCCCACCGATCCCCCCATGTGTCTCCCATTCCATCTTTTAACTCGGGAGCGAACCCGAACAGTGGCCGCATCCATGGCCTGACGACAGCTGGGGGGACTGCAGGGAACGTATGTGTGACGAGAGGTACTAGTACACATCACCGCGTCTCACGTTGGTCATTGTCGGTTCCTGAGATGGTGCTCTGTGAGAGATGGCTTATTTGTCTAAGGGTTGTCCACCATTCAGAGAAACCCTGGAACGACCCACTATCACACTGCGCGGTTCTTTTTTGACGCCATCTCTTTGTCCCTGGTAAACACGACAACAATTCGACAACATTAAAATACAAAATCGATAACGCATGGTTGATGTCTCGACCCTCCCACGAGTGGTGGCCGAACAGGTTACAATTGGATATCCTCGACCAGAACGCCCAGAACCTCGGTCCGTACGACGAAGACTTCGATTACGCCGAGGCGTTCCAGACCCTCGATCTGGAAGCGGTGAAGGCAGATCTGAAAGACTTGATGACGTCCTCACAGGACTGGTGGCCGGCTGACTACGGGCACTACGGGCCGCTTTTCATCCGGATGGCCTGGCACAGTGCTGGCACCTACCGAACTGTCGATGGGCGTGGCGGGGCCTCGGGCGGCACCCAGCGGTTCGCGCCGCTGAACAGCTGGCCCGACAACGGCAACCTCGATAAAGCGCGCCGGCTGCTGGAGCCAATCAAACAGAAGTACGGTCGCAAGCTGTCGTGGGCCGACCTTATCATCCTCGCCGGGAACGTGGCGCTGGAATCGATGGGTATGGAGACGCTCGGCTGGGCCGGCGGACGCGAAGACAGCTTCAAGCCCGACGAGTCTGTCTACTGGGGGCCCGAAACAGAGTGGGAAGCACCGCAATCGGAGCGATTCGATGCCGACGACGAGCTTCAGGAACCACTTGGGGCTACCGTCATGGGACTCATCTACGTCGACCCCGAGGGCCCGGACGGGGACCCCGACCCGCTCAAGTCGGCCAAACGTATCCGCCAGGCGTTTGGCCGCATGGCGATGAACGACGCGGAGACGGCCGCACTCATCGCCGGCGGGCACACCTTCGGGAAGTCACACGGAGCCACGGGCGACGACATGGGCCCCGAACCCGAGGCGGCCCCCATCGAGGCACAGGGACTGGGGTGGCCAGACGCCGGCACGGGGTCCGAGACGACCACCAGCGGCATCGAAGGAGCGTGGAACCAGTGGCCGACCATGTGGGACACGTCCTATCTGGATAACCTGCTCGACTACGAGTGGGAGCTGACGGAGAGCCCTGCCGGTGCGAAGCAATGGGAACCCGTCGACGAGGAGCTTCAGGAAACCGTTCCGGACGCTCACGACCCCGCCGAGAAGCACGCACCGATGATGATGACGACGGATATCGCGCTCAAGCGCGATTCCGAGTTCCGGGAGATTATCGAAGGCTATCGGGACAATCCCATGGAGTTCCTGGATGCCTTCGCCCGAGCGTGGTACAAACTCATCCACCGTGATATGGGGCCCCCGGAGCGATTCCTCGGCCCTGAGGTCCCCGAGGAGACCATGCTGTGGCAGGACCCGCTTCCGGATGCCGACTACGAGACCATCGGCGAACAAGCAGCCGCCGACCTCAAAGCGGAACTGCTCGACTCGGAGCTTTCGGTGTCCCAGCTGGTCAAGACTGCCTGGGCGTCGGCGGCGACCTACCGGGACAGCGACAAGCGCGGGGGGGCCAACGGCGGTCGGATACGGCTCGAACCACAGCGGAGCTGGGAAGTCAACGAACCCCAGCAACTGGAGACGGTGCTCTCGACGCTCGAGGAAATCCAGACGGAGTTCAACGACGCCCGTTCCGACGACGTGCGGGTCTCCATGGCAGACCTCATCGTACTGGGTGGCAACGCGGCTATCGAGCAGGCGGCCGCCGATGCCGGGTACGATGTCACGGTCCCGTTCGAGCCGGGGCGAACTGATGCCGCCCAGGACCGGACCGACGAGGAGTCCTTCGAGGCGCTCAAGCCGCGAATCGACCCCTTCCGCAACTACTTCGGCGGCGAGTACGACGGGCCTGCTGAGGAACTCATGGTCGACCGGGCGGACCTGCTCAATCTGACGCCGTCGGAGATGACGGTGCTTGTCGGCGGGCTGCGTGGGCTGGGTGCCACCTATCAGGACTCGGAACTCGGCGTGTTCACGGAGCGGCCAGGGACGTTGACCAACGATTTCTTCGAGAACCTGCTCGATATGGACTACGAGTGGGAGGCCACCTCGGGCCCCAGAGAGGTGTACGAAGTGCGTGACCGCGAAACCGGCGACGTGGTCTGGGAAGCCAGCCGCGTGGATCTCATCTTCGGCTCGAACTCCCGACTGCGGGCCCTCGCAGACGTCTACGCGAGCGAGGAGGAGAAATTCGTTCAGGACTTCGTCGATGCCTGGCACAAGGTCATGACCAACGACCGGTTCGACCTGGAGTAGCTGCTGCCCACCGGTGGGACTCCGGCAACAGGAGTTCGGCGAGTCCGAACCCCTGACGGTCTCACCCACGTCAGGGACGGCCTCCGAGGGCTACTCCTGGGATTCGTGCCCGGCCGGGCTGTCGGGTTCGAGATGTTCGGTGAGCCACCCGAGGTCCGTGCCGTCTGTCGCGGGGCCACCGTCCATGGCCTTGATGAGCTCGTCCGAGGCCATCACCGTCGTGTAGAGGTCACAGACCAGTCGCTTGAGCACTTCCGGGTCGTCCGGCAGGTCCTCGGGGTGGAGTTCCGCCGGGAGTTCGTCGCTCATATGTTGTGGAACGGTTTGACGGGGCAAGAAGGTATGGTCGGCAGGACTCGGGGTCACCGGCTACGAGACTTAGCGAAAACGCGACCAGTTCGGACGGGCGGTGGGGCTGTCGAGTGACGGCCGCAGCAGTTGCTTTCTTTATAATATATGCGCCGACTGAGGGGCCCCAAGCTACACCGGTTGATGACCCCACGGCGGCGTGGGTCGTGTGGATTACGAAGGATATCAGTCACAGAGACAGACGCCGCCCTCTCGAATCTGACTCGCCACAAACTGGTGAACAGCAGTTGCGAGCTCGGTCATTGCGTCGGCCTGTTCCTCGGTTGGACGACCACCACCGTAGTAACTCTCAGTCCGGTTCTCGCTGTAGAGCTCCTTCATTTCCTCCGCCGTAGTTCTCTCGAACAGTCCAATCTGGTGCGCACGGTCGTAACTGAACTGGTGGTCCTGGAAATCTCGGAGTGTATCGTTGGTCATCGAGAGCGCATACGCCTCTATCGACCGTTCTATCGCCCGAAACAGATCTCAATGACGGCAGTGTAGTACCCGTCTTGCACTTGAAGTGTGTCGACAACTTCGAGGAGTCTACATGCTTTGGTCAGTTGCGTCTCCCAGTCTGTGTCAGCACTGATTCCCTCTTCGAACACCGTCCTACCTCTGCCGACCATCTCGAAGGCATCCTGGGCCCGCTCAAGCGCGTCGAGCACGGCAGCAGGGTCCGAACCGTTACTCATCGTCGCCCCCCTGCTCCAGAAGGAGGTTTTCGACGGTTTCGAAGTCGCTCGTCCTGTAGACCGGAACGCCTGAGATGATAATTTCCCGAATGTCATCGGTGTAGGCTGGAATCGCTTGGACAGCCTCAACGTCGATATCGTAGGCGTATCGGTCCCCATCGAACACCTTGTCCTCAAGCTCACGGGCAATGGTGTTCGCTTCCCGCTGACTATCTGCCCGCCCGGAACGAGTGAGGACCCAGATATCAATATCGCTCCGTCGGTCAGCATCCCCACGAGCAACGCTGCCGTACAGGATGATTCCGACGACGTCGCTGATGTTGTCACGGAGCTCCGTTACCGCAGTTTTGACGGGCTTGTGATACTCAGGCTGGGGAATCCGAAGAATCGGATCGTCCGGGATAGACAATCGCTCTCTGTTGATTTGTACGAGTCGCTGGTTGCTTTCGGGTGATTCAATGATTAGGTCATTCGAACCGAGAACATTCACTGCCCGTCGGACGGACTGGTGTGAATGGCCGATCTGTGTCGCGAGTTCTCGCAACGAAAAGTCGCTAAACCGGTGGTTGGTTAAAAATAGAAGGATATCGCTCGTTGCTTTGTGTTTGAATAAATCTGGATTTGAAGTGGGTATCGGAAGCGAAATAGACGCACCGATTGAATCGCTGCCTTTCGTCTGACGGCCCATATGCCGTATCACGGACCACTAGTATAAAAATATTATATGTGATTCAGAGTTTGCGTAAGTAATCACCTCGGTATCAACACCACCATATCTGAGGAGACTGGTATCAGTGAACGGACCTCAATACGTTTAGTCGATAGGAGAAGCAGACACCACGACTTATCATCTACCGCCGATGGCGGGGTATTCATACTGATCAGGATTATCTCGGCCAAAGACGGACTGCGTGCGCCTGACGGTCCGCCCTTCGAACTCCCGCATAGACTGCGGGGCTTTCGAGTGCAAGCTAAGTGTTTTCGAAAGTGGGTCAGCAACCACTGGTTATGCAGCACATACGCATCGGCTCCGGATATTGTCCACAGTATACTAACCCACATCGACGCCCTCGACCTTCGACATGACCGTCCAATCCCCTCGTGGAACACACCATCGACATTCGGGAGGTCCCGCATGAGCGACGAGTGGGATGACGTGAGTTACGTCATCAGTTCCAAGTACCGTGTCGATACCCTCGACAGACTGCAAACGGGTCCTGCGACACCCTCGCTCGTCGCGGCCGACACCGACCGCGCCATAGCCCACATCTCGCGGGCCCTCCAGGAACTCCAGGAGGAAGGACTGGTCACGTTACTTGTCTCCGAAGAACGCCGGAAGGGACGTGTCTATGGGGTAACTGAGAAGGGAGCGGATGTGATAGAGAAGATTCACGCCCAGGATATGGTGTGAGCGAGTTCTTTCTGTGACTCCCCAGGGTATAGGGGTTCCAAAATGAAAGATTCTCCCCACTGAAGCACAGTCAGACTGCGATAGCCAACTGAACACTGGCGTTTACAGGCGACTGTCGAGGTCGTCGCAGACGCCTCAACACTCGTCAGTCTCGGCATCGTCGCTGGACCTACTCCCGGCCACTCGGGACGTGTCTGGCTCGGGACGATGGTACCGTCCCAACGGCGGTTATCGAGGAACTTCGTGAGATAGCCTCGGACGACGATGCACACGGTCGTGCAGCGACCACTGTCCTCGACCGCACTGACGGACTCGTGACACGGTCAGTCAGCCTCGACGCGGACTTCCCGCCCGACGATGGCGAGGCGGCTGCTGTCGCCCGTGCGAACGACATCGATGCCGCATGGTTCCTCTGTGACGAATCCACCCACCTCGGCTTGCTCTACGCGTCGCTCGCCGATACCCGGCTGTGAACTACTATACCCTGCTCCCGGAGACCTAGTTCCGATACTGGTCTCCACGAGTAGGCAGAGACGTATACTGGCGGACAGCTCTGGGGATACTCCGCCGAATACGCGTGGGTGTCCCTCGGACAGCACCTCGAAGGGGCCACCACCGGCGATACGTATTGGAATGGGGTCATTAACGCACAGCTTGTGGGCCCGCCCGCGCTGACGTGGGTCGGTCTTGGAGGTGTCACGACACCTGAAAAGACGAGTACTCACAGCACCCTTTATTCAGGCCGACGAGAGTCAGAAAATACTTTTCCGATTGGTCACGAGTCTAATATATGGAACGGCGACGACTGGTCGCAACGCTCGCTCTCCTCGCGCTGGTCGCGCTGGCGGGATGTGCAACGGTCCCGAGCCCGGGAACCGTCTGTTCGGGCTGTACGGAGATGCCGGAGCAGACGGACAACGTGAGCGTCGACGATAGCGTCACGCACTTTTATGTCGAAAGCGAGGGTGACGCACGTGTCGAGGCACGAATGCAGCTGTCGGGCAGCGGTGTCGACTCTCTGCGAACGGACCGGGGGAAGTTACAGGCTCTCGTCGGACGAATAAAAGAGGGGTATGGCCCCTCGGCGTTCGAGCGTCGAAACCTCACGGGCCGAATGGATGGCGACACGCTCGTGGTCACGTACCGCGTATCGGACGTGGGCGAGCGACGATTCGACACGGTCGTCGTGGACGCGTTCTACAGGTACGACGGCGATGGTCCCGAAACCGAGGACAACTACGAGCAATCGTTTTATATCGGCACCGACCGGCTGGTCGTCCATGGTCCCGACGGGACGCGCTCGCTCGTCGACCCGCCGGACGGAACCAGCGACGGCGACCGGGTGACCTGGACGGGGGACGAGGTCTCCCCCCGGACGTACGTCGTGTTCGGCTCACACGAGGCACTCGCTCGTCCAGCTATCGCGCTGGAGGTGCTTAGCTGGGCCGTCGGATCTGCGGTTCCGGGGGCACTGTTACTTGGCGTTCCGCTGGTTGGCCTCGCCAGCGCCTTTGCGGTCTACTATCCACGCCGGCTGGACGATGGCTGGAACCCGCGTGAGGACTGGGTGTTGAGGGCTCAGCTGGCGCTTGGTGGGTTGCTCGTCGCGCACTTCCTCTTCCTGGCGATGCTGGGTAATCTCGGCGGGCTGTTCACGCTGGGTCTCCTGGCCCTCGTTATCTGGCGCTATCGTCCTGGCGAGGGAATATTCCCACGCGTCCGTGGAGTCGCTGAATCGGTACCTGGGGCGCTCCTGTCACCCGAGATAACGGACGAGCGACTGACTGCTGTGGCCGTCGCTATCGTGTTCGCGGCTCTGACAGCTGTCGTCGTGGTCGACTACCGGGGGACTGTGACGTTTTGGGTATTCCTCGTCACCAGTGGCAACATCCTGGTGACGTTTCCGGTCCTGGGTCTCCTCGTCTCCAAGCCCCGACTGTCTGTGGCGAGAACCGCTCTCGTCACGGCCCTCGCGGGGACGGTTTGGTTGTCTATCTTGGCGGGGGTGGTCGATTCGGGCGCCCTCGGAGGAGGCGGTCTCCTGTGGGGGCTCCTGTTATTGAGTTTTATATTCCTCCCTTCGCCCCTGTTCTACGGGACTCTCTGGCTCACGGCAGAGTGACAGTCTGTCACTCGTCGCTATCGCGGACCGACCGGCTCTTTCCTGGCCGAACGCGATAGCGCTCGTTTGCTGGCACTCGGCGAAATCCGATTCCGCTCCGTACCCAACCGCAGGCGTCCAGAGTGGCCCAGTACCCGCCTGAAGCTGGTGTCAGAACTTATAACACGCCGTCCGGTAATGATGCTTCTAAAACGATGGTAGAGCTGCTAACCGTCGTCGGTATCGGTGTCGCCGTATTCGTCGGGTTCAACATCGGAGGGTCATCGACAGGCGTGGCGTTCGGGCCGGCTGTCGGTTCGCGCCTGGTTCGGAAGACGACTGCGGGAGCGTTGTTCGTCGGCTTTGGCTTTCTGGGGGCCTGGACCGTCGGGCGGAACGTCATCGCGACGATGAGCAGTAGTATCGTGCCGGCGACCCAGTTTACGCCCATCGCGAGTGTCGCCGTGCTGTTTTTCACCGGGGCGTCGCTGTTGATATCGAATCTCTATGGCGTCCCAGCATCGACCTCGATGACCGCCGTCGGCGCCATCGTCGGCCTGGGTCTGGCCTCGGGGACCCTGAATCAGGCGCTGATGTTCGTTATCGTCTCGGCGTGGATCGTCGCCCCGCTGGTGTGTCTGGTTATCGGGGTCGTCGTCGGCCGGTATCTGTACCCGTACCTCGACCGCTACATCGCCTTTACGACGTTCGATCTCCACTTCATCCAGCTCGACCGGTCGGGCGCGATTCCACGGCCCTCGATAAATCCGAACGCGTCGCCGCAGGATATCGTCGGGTCACTCTCGGTGGTCGTCATCGGCTGTTATATGGCGTTCTCGGCCGGGGCGTCGAACGCAGCCAACGCCGTGGCTCCCCTCGTCGGTGCAGGCGGCTCGCTCACTGTCGACCAGGGCGTCCTGCTCGCAGTGGTGGCGTTCGGGCTGGGCAGTTTCACGATTGCTCGTCGGACGCTGGAGACTGTCGGGGACGATATCACGGAGCTGCCGATTCTCGCCTCACTGATCGTCTCCGTCGTCGGTGGGACGGTTATCACCATCCTCTCCTATCTGGGGATTCCAGCGAGTCTCGCAGTCTCGACGACGTCGACGATTATCGGGCTTGGCTGGGGGCGGGCGAGTCGGGCGGCGACACTGGCGGAGTTAGCGACGCCAGCACCTGACGGGCCGGAGTTAGACGTCTCGACTGGCGCCCTGGTCACCTCACGCGCCGAGGACGCTCCTGCAGGCCCGACCATCGGGGATATCGCTCGAGACGAGAAACCAGCAGCGAAGCCGGACGACGCTCCGGCGGTCCCGGATGTCGGCGCCGAGGGGCCGGCAGATCTCGACCAGCGGAGTCTCTTCGACCCGGCAGCGGCCAAGCGTATCGTGACGATGTGGGTGTTGACGCCGTCGCTGGCGGTTGTGACATCGTATCCGGTGTTCGCGTTCCTGTTGTAAGTGGGCCCTCCGACAGTGGTAATTGAACAGGCCCACGACCTAAGCAGGTGTTTCACGGGCTGTCGACGGTTCGGCAGCGAACGGCGTCGCCGTTCCACTTTCAGTTTCACTCTCCACCTCCGGCTCACCTCCTTTTGCGGGCCGGCCAAAGCGACACACATGGGTAAAACAGACGACGAAGCAATCCGTATCACGGGAACGCCAGCCCGACGACGGAACTGGACGACCATCGTCCTCGAGGAACAATCAGATGGCCGCTGGCTAGCGACCCAGACCGGCGTCGCTGTCACAGGGCACGGCGAGACGGCGGCAGAGGCCGCTCGCGAGTACTGTCGACAGATATCTGAGAGTGACGATACGTAGAGCCGTCAGCGAGAAACCCGTGTGACAGGCCCGTCCCGACTACGGTCGGGAGTTGCTCGGGAGGGACTGGAGGAACTCACCGAATACAGATTGACAGTGCTCACAGAGTGTGTAGGTTGCGTACGCGGGCAGTTCGTCCCCAACGCGCCGATAGAGTTCGATACCGAGTCCGGCCCGGGGAGTCCTGTCCGTACAGAAACTGCAGGTCGAGGCTGCCGTCTGGTAGGCGTCGCCGATCGACGAGTCCGTCCGGATCGAGGGTTCTCTGTGTGGGTGCCAGCTGGTGAGCAGCGCGACCACCTCACTCGCACAGTCCGGACAGAGCGTGAGGCCGCCGTCGTTCGGGACACCGGCCGGAACGGACGTCGACTCGCTGGGATAGCACTGGAGGGCGAGTAGTCGCTCGGTCAACAGACAGTCACAGAACGTACACGACACCGTCCGCGAGTCGATTCCGGACGGCTGGCTCGGGTGGCTGCTCATAGGCGTGCTATGTCTGTGTTCCACATAGAACTGCGTCAGACAGCCGTCATCTGCTGGCAATGTATACGGAGTATATATCTGTATACGTTCGAGAAACGACAGGCAGCCTGCAGTTCGGAGAGAGACGGCCGAAGGAATTACCGCTGGACATCGAACGATTCAGCCAGTTCCGCTCGCATGAATTCCCGGTGGAGCTCCAGACGCTGGCCAGCACCAGACACTCATCGTCTCCAGTGAACCCTCGTGGACAAGCAGGCTCCGAATGGGCCGACCGCACTGAAATCTTTGTACCACGCACTGTGAATAGCGATATGACACTCGCTCCCGCTGTGGTTATTCTTCCAGCGTTCACTGACGCGGAGTACACGGGTGAGGCGTCAGAGGTAGCCCCCTGGCACGAACGATACGACTTCGACCAGCAGGTAGATATCGCCGGATGCAATCACGAGCTACAGTATGCCAGTGACCACGACATCGCCCTCGTCCCGACCGGAATCGGCAAGAGTGCGGCTGCCACGACGGTCGCCGCGCTCGCCGCTGGTGACGAGGTTACACTCGACGATGCGACGATACTGACAGTCGGTATTGCCGGCTGCAATCCTGCTGCCGGGACACTGGGCAGTGTCTTCGTCACGGATCGGGTCGTCGACGGCGATATCAAACTCCGTATCGGCGAGACCACGCGTCGGATGCAGTGGCTCGTCGATGAGTACGTCTGGGAACTCAACACCGAACTCGTCGACCGTGCGGTTGGGGCTTCACAGAACGTTTCGCTGGCCGATAGTGAGCGTGCCCAGGCAATTCGAACCGACTACGACGACAGCCGGTCACCGACTGTCGACACTGGTGTGACTGTCTGTGGCGACGAGGTCTATCACGGGACAACCGCAGCCACACAGGTTGGGCAACTCTGTGCGTCGTATGGTATCACCGAGTTCGCGACGACAGAGATGGAGGACGCTGGGACGGTGACAGCACTGGAGCGGTTCGGACTACTCGACCAGTACATTTCCGTCCGAGCCGCATCGAACTTCGACCGCGAACCAGCGGGGGGTGATCCGACCGAGAGTATCGAACGCGACGTCTTCGAGTTGGGTGCTGAGAACGCAGTTCGCGTCGGCCACGCGATCGTCCAGGAGTTGCTAGCGTGAACTGCACCTTCTGCAACGGCCACTAAATTCACGCTCTGTATGCAGCGGGCAGTGAGGTCGAGTTCCTCGTCTCGACGCACGATTGCGAACTGTCATCTGCCCTTCTAGATGAGTGCGACCCCAAACCCGGCAACGACCATGAGTAAGAGTGCCACAACACTCCCAGCCAGAACTGGATTTTCCATGGCTTTCTCGTGGATCGCCATCGAGTGGTATTCGTCGCGGAACGTCTCGAGATTGTCCTCGTCGTAGAAGTACTTCGTCTTCAGTGCGAACCGTTCAGTGACGGCACAGCCGGTACACACCGGCTCCTGTTCGAGTCGTTCGGTCTTGGTATGCGGTCCGCAGCTTATCGCGCCACAGTTCGCACAGTACGTGTACGAGTCCGTCGGGCCGCTCGTCTCGCAGTGCACGCACTGGTGGATGCCATCCTCGGTCGTCACGCGTGAGGGCCCGGCGGCGACGTACTGGTACGGATACGAGTACGTCTGGAGCTGCACAGTATGGCGGATATCGGGCAGGTAGACGGCCTCGATAGATTGGACGGAGATGTCCGAGCGGTTCGGTTCGCACGTTTTCGTGTACGTGACGTTGTTGTCGCCGGTGTAGGTCACGTCGGTCGTCTGTGCTGTCTGGAGCTGGTCGATGGCCCACTCCTTGTACTCCGTCTGGGTCTGGCCGAAGCGGCGTTGCTCGACGCTGTCGAAGGTGTCCTCGAACGCGTCCGCTGGGAGTTCGATTGCTGCGTGGCGGTTCTCGGCGACGAGTGTCGCAACATTCTCGGACGCGACCGTCGGATTCCCGCGGTCGGCGTGGATCACGAACTGTGTTCTGTCGTCGATGCGATGGACGACACCGACGGAGGTCTCGAATTCCGCATCGGTTTCGGCCGTGACCGTGACCGTCGGACGGAAGGTGGCGTGGGACTGGGGGTCGGGGACGGAACCGGCGTCGATGTTGTCGATATCTCGGAAGGCCTCGTGGACGGGCGCTGTCGGTGAGCTGGTCGGGTCGTATGGCCGCAGCGTCTCGTCACAGAGGATCTCGATGCGGCCGTTGTACAGATCGAGGCCGACCTCGTCGGCGATCTCACGGAGGGCTTGCCCGTCGATGATCTCGATTGGGTGTGGGTCACCGTTCTCGCGGAGTCGGTCGACGTACTCGTGGGCCGGCCCCGTGCAGCGGCCTGTTGTGACGACCATCCCGCGTCTGGGGCCGTCGAAATCGAACGTCGCGATCGCAGAGTGGAGTTTCTGGACGACCGGCCGCCCGACGGTGTCGGTGTGTTTGCACTCGACGACGATTGCCCGGCGTGTCCCGTCGACGACCTCTTCCATGAGGATATCCCGGCCTTCGTCGGCTGTCTTCTCGGCTTGACGGACGTTCTCGTAGCCGAGGTTCCGGAAGACGTCTTCCATCACGTCCTCGAACTCGAACCCGGACAGGTCATCTAGGACAGCCATGCGGTTCGTTGGTGGAATGCAACTGAAGGTACAAATGTGTTTGTCGGGCGGAGTTGGCTACTGTCTTGTCGGAACGAGGACGGACTGTGGTCCCTGCCAGGCGTTTCCCTATCTGGCACTCGGGCGGTAGTTCGGGATGAGGTGCAGCTGCCACCCGTGAGGTTTGGACCGGAGGGTGGGGGCCGGTCGAGCAGTTGTTTTAACCAACAAAGATGGGTGTAATCCGGTCAGTGTTGGTTAAGGGCCCAAGAACCCTCGTTGTAGCAACTTGCCTGACTGGTCCTGATCGGAGTATCTACGAGGGTGCTGGACGTGATGGACCGTAGCATAGTTGCCATGCCGGACCGAGACAGTCTGCCCGAGTACGACGCCCGTGGGGAGACGCTGGTTATTGGCGATACCCGAGTCGAGTTCGACCAGCCTATTGCGAAGGTGGTGATATATGAGAATCTGTATATCGTCCTCCTAGAGTATATGGATCTCTCGCAGTCACTCGAAAACCGGAATATTATCGCCTGTACGCAAGATGGTGACCGAAGCTGGCAAATCGAGCCATCACCGGCGAGTGACGAGCGTGCAAATCCGTTTGCTGGGCTTGCTGTGGAGGATGGTGCCTTGATCGGTGGGACCTGGCGAGGCGTGTCTGTTACCATCGACGCTGCGACGGGCGCGTGGGAGAATCCTCAGCTCACCAAGTAACCACGATTGGGACTGGTATTTGCAGCTGGTGAGCTGACCGCTAGACCGGTATTCGAACGACGCCACCGTCGTCAAGATGGCCCCGCTGGCGGCGTAGCCTCCAGCCACTGACGAATAGCAAGCCCGTGGTCTTTCACCGTCGGCCCACCAAAGAGATACGTGTCACATGAACGCGCTGGCCAGTCGTCGTCCGAACTCGAGGTCCTCATTTCCGGTGGGTCGATAGGCGGGCTCGCGACCGGCATTGCCCTAGCCGACGCGGGCCACAGGCCGACGATCTTTGAGCGGTCGACTGGGGAGCTGCGAAGCCGCGGGGGCGGTATCGTCGCCCAGGAGAACATTCGCCAGTTTCTCTCCCACCATACGACTGTCTCACCCGAGACGGTCACGACGAGTTCGAGTGAGCGTCGGTATCTCACCCAGTCTGGCGATATCGAACAGTCGATGCCCGAATCGATGGTGTTCACCTCCTGGGATGCCCTCTATCGGCAGCTTCGTGATGCATTTCCTGGGGAGGAGTACCGTATGGGCGAGGAGGTGGTCCATGTTACACCCGAGACGGTAACGGCCACGTTCGACGATGGGGGTGAACGGAGTGCTGATGTAGTTATTACGGCTGAGGGGGGCCGATCCAACACTCGAGAGCAACTGTTCCCGGAGGTAACACCGTCGTTCGCCGACTACGTTGCATGGCGTGGTGTCATCCCAGAAGCTGCAGTTCCGAGTGGCGTCCGTGACGAATTCGATGACACATTCACCTTCTACCAGGGGGCAGACCAACTCATTCTCGCCTATTTCATCCCGGGACCGGACGGCAGTACAACACCGGGCGAACGCCGCCTCAACTGGGTCTGGTACGACACAGTCGAGGCCGACGACAGGGGCGACGTCTTCACCAATCGAGCGGGAACCCAACGACGGCTTACCGTCCCACCAGGCCAACTCCGTGATCCCATACGCACCAGCCAGCGCGAACGGGCGGTGACGACGCTCCCACCGGTCTTCGAGTCAGTGGTGACCGAGACACCTGACTTGTTCGTCCAGGCAATCTATGACCTCAGCGTCCCCGAGATGGTCGT
>NZ_RKLQ01000007.1 GCF_019599405.1 Haloarcula salinisoli
CCATACGCACCAGCCAGCGCGAACGGGCGGTGACGACGCTCCCACCGGTCTTCGAGTCAGTGGTGACCGAGACACCTGACTTGTTCGTCCAGGCAATCTATGACCTCAGCGTCCCCGAGATGGTCGTCGATCGAGTCTGTATGCTCGGTGATAGTGCATTCGTTGCGCGCCCCCATACCGCAGCGGGCACCGCAAAGGCCGTCGGCGACGCAGTCACCTTCGCCGAGACACTCTCCCAACACGAGTCACTGGAGACGGCACTCACAGCGTGGAATCAAGCTCGGCGGGCTTATGGGGCTCAGCTCGTTGCCAGGGGCACACGGATGGGTGAGGACCGACTGAATCTGGGTTCGTAGGTGGCGGCGCCAGGTCCTCGGGACAAATCAGGACCGCTCAATTCGGGTTCGAAGGCCGACGGCAAGCATGACGGCAAACAGTGAGAGACCGATTCCGCCGGCGAGTGACGAGGGTGGCAATCCGTTTGCTGGGCTTGCTATGGATGATGGTGCGTTGATCGGTGGGACCTGGCGAGGCGTGTCTGTTACCATCGACGCTGCGACGGGGGCGTGGGAGAATCCCCAGCTCACCAACTGTTGACGCCACGGAGTATACCACGTCTGGTTGCCCGCCGGAATGGGGTATTATGAGAAGCGGTTGGGGCCGGCGGTCAGGTCGCGTCGGCTTCGCTTCCGATGCGCTCCGGGGCGGCCGCGTCGAGCGCGTCAAACGCACGCCGGTGGTGAATCAGGACGAGGACGAGGGCCGCCGTCTCGCGAACGGCGCGGGCGGCGTTCGCGTCGGCCAGCGCGTCTTCGATCGGGTCGATGACGTCCGTGACTTCGATTTCGTCTGCCGCCCGGTAGCAGAGTCCCAGCCGGTACAGCGCCGCGACCCGTCGGTCGGCGTCGTCGCCGTCTCGGACGATGTCACGGAGCGGGCCGAGGTCGGCGTCCGGGTCGTCGATGTCGGTCCCCCTGTCGGCGTCCGGACCCGGCAGGTCGGGAAAGCCGGCGTCATCGCCCGGCGACACGGGCGGGTCACGGCCCGCCGCCGTGAGGGTCTCATAGACGACCGGTCGGAGTAGTGGCGGGTTGGTGTCGAGGCGACCGTCCAGTCGGTCGAGCGCGTCTGCGGAGAGTTCCCCGGCCCGGTCACACAGCAGACTCCAGGCGTACTCGCGGACCAGGACCGGCTCGGCGCCGTCCGTCGCGATGGAGACGGCCCACTCCTCGACGGCGTCGAGCGGCCCGCCGCCCAGCCCCGCCAGCCCGACGCGGCGGACCACAGTGCTCGGGTCCTCGGCCGCGACGCCGACGACCTCGTCCCAGTAGGTATCTGCAAACGCGGCGATATACGCCAGCACGGCAAGGCCCTTCGCCCGGACGTACCAGCGGTCGTCACGGGTCAGCTCGCGGACTTCGTCGACGAACGCCCGGGCCCGTTCCGTGTCGTCGGTATCGATAGCAGCCAGCGCGACGAGTTTGTACAGCAACAGCGCGCGGTTGTTCGCGGCGAGGTCGACGTCGAGCCCCTCGACCGGGACGTGTTCAGGATGGGAGCGCAACTGGTACAGCACCCGCTGGACCATCTGGTCGTCATCGTCGTCGGCGTAGGCCAACAGGAGTGGCACGGCCGCCTCGTCGACTGCCTCGGCGACCCGCCGGAGGACCGCTCGCCGGGCCGGGTCACAGGGTATCTGGGCGAGATAGCCGGGCTCGAAACTGTCGTAGGTCTCGATGACGATGGTCGCGAGTTTCTTCAGGTCAGTCTTCGGATTGGACTGCTGGGTGCGGAATATCGCCCGGTAGACGCGCTCGGGGTCGGTCTCGGGGAACTCACCGTGGGCCTCCGCGATAGCGGCGAGAGCGTCCAGCGCCACCGTCCGTGCTCGATACGGCTTTTCGAGCAGGTTCAGTAACGGACCGGCCGACGGGAGCGGCGCCCGCCCGTTTTTCACGAGGTCGGCGAGAGAGTCGAGCGCGGACTGCCACTCGTTGATCGGCGGGTCGTGGCCCTCCTTGGGCTCGACGCGGTCGAGCAGGGCCAGCAGTTCGTCGTATGGCGGGTCGGCCCAGAACGCGGGCGCGCTGCGGGCCGCGACGGTCCAGACAGTCGGGTCGCCGCTTCGAAGCCCCTCACGGACGGCGTCGATGTCGGGCAGCGTGCCATAGCGGGAGGTCTCGAGGAGGTCGCGCCGGGCCGCTGGGCCGCCCTCGTGGTCGGCGATGGTGGCCGCGTCGGCACGCTCGGCGACGCTCGGGTCGGCCCGTTCGATGGCCACCGCGATTCGGTTGCGGACCGCAACGTGTTCATCCTCGACGAGCGCGTCGAGCAGGGCCTCGACGACGGCTTCGCCGTAGATTGAGGCAAGCGTCGACGCCGCCAGTGCGCGGATTCGGGCGTCGCCGTCGGTCCGGAGAACGGCAAGCAGCGCGTCCCGGGTGGAGTCGGACACCGCTGGTTTGTCGGCCGCCGGGCCGTCGACGGCGCCCGCCTCTGGAGTGGTCAGCGCGGCCGCGACCACCCGAGCGCCGTCCGGCGTCGCCGAGTCGTCCACGACGGCCCAGAGCGACGCCTGCCCGCTACAGACCGGGTTGTAATGGCGCTTCTCGATGTCGCCGAGCACCGCGACGGCGTCGTCGACGGCGTCGGCGAGTCCACTCGCGAAACACAGTGCTGGGTCGTCGGCGCCGACTGCGTCGAAGTCCGGAACGGGGGTGTCGGGCTCCCTCCGAGTCCGCCGCCGGAGGTCCTTGGCGACGCGTTGCGGGTCGCCCCTCGCGTTGTCGTAGATGGCGGTCGCGAGCGTGGTCCGGGCGTGCACGTCGAGGCAATCCGCCGCTCGCCCGCGAATACGGGAATCGGGAGCGGTCCGGACGTAGCGGACCAATCCTTCGAGGGACTCGCGGCCACCATCTGCGTCGAGCGCACCGACGAGGACCCGTTCGTCGGCAGGCCGGCTCCCGTCGTCGTGGAGGGCGTCGACGAGGGCCGGGGCACCGTCGCCACGACGCCACAGCGCCCGGGCGGCGTCCCGGCGGCGGTCCGCATCGGTTCTGACGAGCGCCTCCAAGGCGGCCGTGTCGAAGCTGGCTGGCTCACGGAGGACCGCGCGGGTAGCTGCCGGCTTCAGTCCGGTTCGCTCCCGGAGTTCGGTCACCAGCTCCCCGATTCGGTCGGCGTCGAACCACGCGTCGTACAGCTCGGCGTCGCGGAGCCACGCCCGGACGAACGTGTCGCGGTCGAAGACGAGTCCGTCCTCGGGCCAACAGCCCAGTCGGTGTTCGACCCAGTGCCACTCGAATCGGATTCGGTCGCCATCGGCGGTGATTTTCGGCCGGAGTCCCTCGGCTCCGCCGGTGCTGGACTCCTCCTCACCGTCGACGAGGTCTCGTAGTCGGGCGCCTATCGCGGCCAGGAACTCTTCTGGGTCTTTCTGGTGCCAGCCGCTCGTCGTCCAGAGTGGCACCCCCGGGACGGTCACTCTGACAGCGTCGCCGTCGGGGTCGAACTCGATTCGGAGGTCGGACAATCGGCCCGCATATGGATTCCTGTCGTCGGCCAACACCGCTTGGACTCGAAGCTCGGTCGTCTCGATGCGGACGCGGTCGGGCCGCGTTGCCTCACACGCCGAGAGCGGCCCCGCGTACATCGGCCCGTCGCCCCAGAGAATCGACGACTCCCCGGGCCATACGCCTGGGCCGAACCCGATGCGGAGGAACGGTCCGGGGTTTCGCTGGCCGAATCGCACCCGTTGGACCGTCTTCCGTCCGACCAGTCGGACGGTCCCGTCGGCCGTCGAGACGCCCACCGGCTCGTCGGTCGCGTGGACCTCCTCTGGGGACACGGCGAGTCCTAGCGTTCGGGGTTCGTCGACATCGGCCGCGGTGAGGTGACCGTCAGGGTCACGGACCGGAACCGTGCCGGTCTCGTGTTCGAGGGCGAATCCGTCGTCACTCTCCCGGACCGTTCCCGGGAGAAACAGGTCGCTCTCGCACGTCATGGGATAGTTCCAACGACGGCTGGACATACTAAACAACCACTGTGACATTGCGACACACACCCAAGGCTCGGTGAGAGAAGGAGCCACACGTCATCTGTACTAATCGATAGATGACACGATCGAGAGTGCCGCGAGAAACATAGGCGATGGTCCTGGTTGGGGCGATAATCACGACCACCTCTTCAAACAAGCCGGAACTGGAAATCCCTCTTCGTTTCAGCGTCTGTTGAGCGAATATGTTGCTCACTGCTGATGCGCACGCCTCAGTCATCCTTTCGAAGGCCGAAGACGTCTATTTTCGACCTCTCACCGATTCTGTCTCTAATCAGTAAACTTATTGACGAGTCGAAATACGCGATAACCAATGCCCTACACACCGCTATTCGCTCCGGATGAGTTTTTCGCTCCGGATGAGTTTTCCGCTCAACGGCCTCCGTCACTAGCCGGTGCCGCGATCATCTTAATTTTCACAAGTGTCGTCGCCGTTGCGAGTGGGGTGCCGTACGCAGACCAATTTCCGTCCGAATTCACGCCCGAAGGACTTGTGTTCGTGTTTCTCATTGCCGGTTTAATCGGCGGTGCTGCTCTCTGGACCGTATTGACAGTTCCCGTGTATCTCCTGACCGCGATCGTTGGCGGCACTGGCTCGATCGCCCGGACTGCGGCAAACATCGGATGGGCATCGCTTCCGCTCTTGTTGCGACACACGATTCTGACACTCACTATCTGGGTCCTCACGCTTACCGGAGACGCTCCACCGATAGCGATGACTCAAATGCAGCCTCCGTCTCCGTTGTTCCTATTTAATCTCCTCACCGGTGTCATCACCTACGTTTGGCTCGGGTATCTTTTCACGTACGCCATCCGGGATGCTCGAAATCTGGATATTCGACGCTCGGCTGGCGTCGCAGGAATTGTGATTATGATCCCGCTGCTTAATACTGCTTTGAGCCTCTTTGGAGTGTTTTAGCAGAAGTTTCGATTCTGATGATCTGCTGAAACCCTCCGGAACTGAGCGGAAATGGTTGTTGGGTACAGAGGATGTACTGATCGTTGGTCTGCTCGGTTGAGCATGCTGCGATAATCACGACCAAATTTCCCGGAACAAATCAGTACTGAAAATCCCTCTTCGTTGCAGCGTCGGTTTAACGAATACGTTGCTCAGTCAGTTTGCGTATTGAATTTTCAGGTTAGCAGCAGTTGTTCCCATCGGGATTCCATTCACACGCATCGCCCGTTGTGAGACTCTCCTCATCAATATGAGCGGAAAGACAGGCGTGGTTACAGAAGTACTCCGCTGACCCGCAGTCATCAGTATAGTCGCCGACACAGATGGGCTCATGGTCAAAGATTCGCGACTCGCAGTACACACATACCTCGTCAACGTCGTGTGTTTCGATAGTAGTCGACATACGTGTACTAAGAACCCTCTCAGTCAAAACGCTGATTCACTTGTTCTGTTCCATCGTTTGCCCCCACAAGGATTAATCCCTGTCAACGCGAACGTCAACGTAACAATGGCGACCGCAGATGAGCAGATTCGAGTTAGCGACACGGTGAAGCGAGAACTTGACCGCCGCCGTCGGGAGGGCGAGAGCTATAACGATGTGTTGCAGCGGATGCTTGAGGACGACCGCGACCTCATGGCTGGGTTCGGGCGGTGGTCAGACGAACAGGCTGACCGGGCCCGAGAGGCACGTGAGAAGTCCAAGCAGAAGTCGAAAGACCGGATGCGTCGGCTGGCGGACGACGAATGAAAGTACTCGACGCGACATTTCTCATCGACTATCTCAACGGTGTCGACGCCACCGCCGAGTATCTACTGGCCCATGACGATGAACGGTTCATTATCCCGGCCCCAGCGTACGCTGAGGTCCTCGTCGGAGAGGGGAATGTCCTGGACGGCGATGTAGCAGCGGTAAAAGCCGACCTCTCGTGGGGTGAGGTTTACGAGACCGACGAGGAGACAGCCGAGATAGCCGGCGAAATCGCTAGCGAGGTTGGACCGCAAGGCCCGTTCCTCGCGGGAATGGATGGTCTCATCGCCGCCGTGGGCCGAGAACTTGATGCACCCGTGGTTTCCGGTGACAGTGATCTTACGCACGATGAGACCAAGCGGGTCGTGGACGTTGAAGAGTATCGTTGAGTGACGGGGTCTGGTTGATTTCGGGTGTGATCCCTGTGCTCGTTGTACTGACCGTTAGAAAGCTTGGTTGAGCATCGGGCGATAATCACGAGCAGTTTCCTGAAGAGAGCTACCAGCTCTGATTACCGTGAGAGGCACGCGCAGAGATCGAATACGCAGAAACCAAGCCAAAGGACAGTACTCACAGAGTTGATTTCGGATTTCTGGGTCGGGCCAGCTACTCAGTAGATTTGTGCACGGGCTGCAGCGATTGTGCCAGTTCAAAGAGGTTTCCAGTAGCCGTGCAAGATACATCGCGCATAGTCCCCGCTGGAGAACCCAGCAATCGAGCTCTACAGTTTACCGGCGTCAGATTCGTAGTTACGCTGGCGTTTTGCTCTCATCTAGCAGGGTGGAAAACGATGCTTGCCGTACTCTCTTTGGCACCTGCTAATAGTCTCACTGATTACCCGCCTCCAAGCGCACTTCCGAAATACAAAAATATCAGATATACATAAGTGTCAGAATTAGCTTACGAATGCCTCGACAGCGTGATCGTCAGGACTGACAGAGCCATCGGTGCGTGGTGCCGCCCACCGTACTTCGTATATAAAACTGTCTGGACACTGGCTCTTCGTACACTGGATAGGTCTCGTGTCCCGGCCAGAAATAGCAGATACACCCGCTGACGCGACGGTAGCAGCAACCCGACCGGCACACTCGCTGCCTTCGGACCACGAGACGAACACCAGTCTATCATGTTTAGGGACTCCGAAGGGCTCACTGTACATCTCTGTCTCCGCCCGTACGAACGATTTCTCGAGCCCATCTGTGACGGGATGTCTGCGATAAACG
The DNA here is from genome assembly GCF_019599405.1 of Haloarcula salinisoli. NCBI lineage: Archaea > Methanobacteriati > Methanobacteriota > Halobacteria > Halobacteriales > Haloarculaceae > Haloarcula > Haloarcula salinisoli. The sequence continues at coordinate 6,984 of NZ_RKLQ01000007.1, forward strand.
GTCCATAGGTGCTTTCGCTCGGCGGATACGCGGTAATCAAGCAACCATGGTGTCACCGTGAGTCGCTTGAACGGGTTCGGGAAGTGCGCAGAGTGGAACGGGCCAAAACCCACCATATCGTATATTTCTGAAATATCATACTGGGAGTTCTATATCTGATATAATTATGGGCACGGTGCCCCAGCATACCAGCACCCCTGTCTCGTCTAGCACTCTGGGGGTCATGCCGTGATTGGGTTCGGCATCCGTCGCGACGCGACCCTCGTGACCGGCTGCTCGAGAATGGCAACGACTAACTCGTGGTATCAACCATCCAATTAGGTATCATCTCCCCTGTTTCATACAGCCCGACTAGACAGTTGGCGCCTCCTCGTCGGAGACGGTGTCCCAATCCGCCGGTGAGAGTACGTGGCCATCGAACTCACCAGCCTCAGGGTAGGCGGTCGTGACCAGATATTCGGTTCTGGCACTGAGATAGTCCACGAGGGTGTGGATGTGCTCGCTGGCCAGTCCTCCGAGGTCATCGAGGAGGATACAGGGGACCTGGTCAGCGACGTCGAACGCTTCGTGGCCGGCGAGTGCTGCGATGAGCCCGATTAGCTCGACCTCGCCTTCGGAGAGTGCATCGACAGATATCTCACGACCGTCCCGGGCGATGAGCAGTTCCAGTTGCTCGGTGCGGCCGGAGTCCGGGTCGACGTGCTGTTTCAGTCGCGCCCGCTCGAAGCTCGGATTGAACTTGTCGACGACGTCTTCGAGCGCCTCAGTGAAGGCGTTGCGTGCAGTCCTGATTACCCGCTCGTGCCGTGAGCGCAACGCTTCGATCTCGTCTGAGAGCGAATCGAGGCGCTCTTGGAGTTGCTCACGCTGCTGGGCCTGTGATTCCAGTTGCTCATGCTCCTCCCGATGGCGTTCGAGCTTCGTTTCCGTCCGCGCGATTTCCTGGTCGAGTGATTTCCGTCGGTCGTCGGTTTCCTGGACTCGTGTTTCGAGCGTTTCGACGCGCTCACTGCACTCTGTGAGTTCGTTTTCGGCCTGCGAGAGTTCTTCGCGCGAGTCCGCAAGATTCGTCCGGAGCTCGCTCAGACCGTCTTCGAGTGACTGTTTCCGCCGCCGCTGTTGCTCCGTCTCGCGCTGTTTATCCTGGAGTTCCGACACCGTCGATTGCAGCTCCGACCGCTGTGCTCGGCGGTCGGAGATGGCATCGCTCAGCCCGTCCATCTGTTGGTCGATATCGTCGCGTGTCGTGTCACTGCCACAGACCCAGCAGGTGAGATAGTCGCTGTCGATTCGGCGCTCCACGTCCGAGACGACGTCGAGGTGTCCCTGGTCGAGTACTTGCTTCGTAGCGTTGTACAGCGCTTCCAGCGTCTCGATTTCCTGGTCGATATCCCGGAGTGCGCGCTCTTTCTCAGCCAGGGTCTCGGGCAGGTCGGGGTCTGCTGAGACTGTCAGCTCCTCCAGTTCGCTCTCTTTCTCCGAAATCTGTGCTTCCAGCGATTCGATTTTCCCTTCGAGTCGGTTGACGCGCTGACTGGTTTGCTCGCGCTCGCGGCGCGCCTGCGTGAGTTCCGAACGGAGTTCTGTCTGGTCACCGCCCGCACCGGTATCGCCGTCGAGTGTGTCGGCCTCCGCCTGTAGTTTTTCGAGTTCTGACTCGAGTTTGTTGATGGCGTCAGTCTTCCCTGGCAGCTTCTCCGCCGCCTGTTGTGCGCGGTCGAGTTCGGATTCGACCGTCTCTCGCTCCGCTTTCAGCTGTGCAATCTGCTCTTCGATGTCCTCCTGTTCCAGTGGTTGAACGAGATGTGGGGTGAGGTCATCGCCTTCGCGAACCGCCCTGCGAATCCGGTTTCGCTCGTCCAGAAAGGCGAACAGTTCGGCGGCGGCCCGCGCGCGCTCGTCGGTCAGATAGGGCTGGCCGTCTGCGACGACCGTCTCACCAGTCCGCCGAAGCGCGCGCTCGTACTCGTGGTCCTGTGTCTGTAACCGAACGTGACCCTCCGCTGCACCGTCGGTGAGGGTCGCGGACGTGACAGACCCACCCAGTACTGTCCGTAGGGCGGTTACCAGCGACGTTTTTCCCTGCCAGTTGCTTGCCTGCACGGCGTTGATGCCGGACTCGACGGTCGCCTCGCCGTTGCGAATTCCGGCAATATTCGAAATCTCGAGGTCCCACATATACATTATTACTGGTGACCGGTGACTTAAATCGGTCGCTCAGTGGCGGATTCTCCCCCGGGACAGTCAGTCGTCACGGTGGTCAGCACAGACATAGCCCTGCTCGTAGGCTTGCTCGACGGTGACGCGAGTCGGACACTCCGGACAGGAGAGGTACGATTGGACCTGCAACTGTGCGCCGTCGACATCGCTGATCCGGCCTTTGTTTCCGAGTGATTGCAGTGCCGATTCGAGGTGTGAGCGGTACGTGTTGGTCGCGACGCGTACCCGGTCTATCTCCCACTCCGTCTCTGCACTGGAACTGTCCTTGGTCGTGTCGAGGCAGTCTTTCAGATGGCGTGAGAGCGTGCTCTTGCCGATGAACTGCTTCGTCGTCGTCTCGCTATCGATGCCGTCGTCGGCGAGTTCCGAGCGGAGTTCTGCCCGCTTGTGGTCCGGGATATCGTTCCCCTGGAGCACCTCGTAATCCGAATCGAGACGGACACTCGAGTCGGAGCGCCCGTGGTCGCGATAGATTGCCTTGAGCACCTGCTTGTTGAACCACTCCGAGAGCGTGCGAAGACCGGCCGAGTCCGTCTCGCCCTCCCCGGTCCATCTGGCGACGAGATACGAGTCGAGGTCCCCCTCGAAACGGGCGGGTGGGGAGAGACCGTGGGTGGCCCGAACGCGATCGACTTTACAGCAATGCGTCGTTCCCATCGATTTGACGCTAAGACAGTCCCCGGTACTAAGATTTGTGGTCGCTACGAGAGGCCCGTCGTGGAACAGCTATGGGACGGATATAGGGTGTCCCAGACCGGGGCAAGGCACCGAGCCTTTTTGGGACGGGTATAGTGGTGTCCCAGATGGGGAAAATAGGAACTGGACGCCCTGTCACCGCCGGCTCACGGCATCGAAATTTCGAGTTCGAACTCGTTAGCGATGCCCAGAACCTGGTTCGGGAGTTCGGTCTCGAACCAATCGTCGTCCATGCGCTTTGCGGGGCTTGCAGCGCTGAACGAGCCGATAACGCGGTCATCGGGGCCCGTAACCGGCACGCCGACTGCTTTGATGCCGTCGAGTTGCTCCTCGTGGTTGAACGCGAAGCCGCGGTCCCGTATCTCGTCGAGTTCCGCGAACAGTTCGTCACGGTCGGTAATCGACCGGTCGGTCTCGGGTTCGAGGCCGTGGCGGTCGATAATCTCGTCGACACGCTGGCGTGGCAGCGACGCGAGAATCGACTTGCCGCTGGCCGAGACGTGCAGTGGCGCCTGTTTGCCGATAGTCGAGTAGTTCCACACGGCGTGTTTCCCGGAGTGGGTGTAGAGGTAGACGCCGCGACCGTGCTCCTCGACGAGGAAGACGGCTCGGCAGTCGGTCTCCTCGGCCAGCTGTTCCGTGTACGACTGGATGACCTGGTGCTCGTCCCGGAGGTTGCGAACGTGGGTTCCGAGTCGCAGGAACTCGAGACTCAGCCGGTAGAAATCACCATCCTTCGCGACGAACTCTTCCTCGACCAGCGTTGCGAGATGGCTGTGGACCGTACTCGACGCCATGTCGAGCCTGTCGGCGAGTTCGGTCACCCGCACCGGCCCGTGGTCCTCTAGCGCCCGGACGATTTCCAGGGTGGTCCGTGTCGTCTGCAGGGTGCGTGACTGTGTGTCGTTGTCCATGCGCACACTCTACGCGGACAGTATATAAAATCCATTGCTGGGGGACACGTAGTGCGTGCTATTGTGTCGCACTCGGGTCTTCGTTGCTCGATACTCGATTCGTACCGTCCGACACTGCGTACAGCGGACGTAGCGGCGTTCTCCGTACCGAATCCCCAATCGATATATAAAATCCCCTCGACGGGGACGGCAGCGAAAAGCTGTCCACCTGGGTGACGAACCGACCAGAAAGTTGTGATTGGAATATTCTCCCGCTTCATTCGAAAGAATCCTCGCTGATTAAACCACGCGCGAGAGACTGTGAGAGAGCGATTCACGAGATGGGGATTTGCGGACGATAAATCGTTATAGACTGAGCATCCAGCACCGCCACTCACCGCCGTTGACGTGTGGAAAAACAGGGGGGCGAGACGACCCGGTCAGAGACCCAGCATCGCGCGGGTCTCGTCGGTGTCAGCGATGGGGCGGTTCAGCTCATCGGCGATACGGGCCGTGCGTTCGACGAACTGCGCGTTGCTCTCGGCGAGTTCGCCCTTGCGGTAGTAGATGTTGTCTTCCATCCCAACCCGGACGTGTCCGCCCATCGTGATGGCCATCGTCGTGAGGGGGAGCTGGTGTCGCCCGACCGCGAGCGCCTGCCACTCGGCGGGCTCGGGGAGGTTATCCACGAGGTTCACCAGGTTACGCGGATGGGCCGGAGTCCCCGTCTGCATTCCGAGGATGAGGGTACACCAGTACGGGGTATCGAGGAGCCCCTCGTCGACGAGATGCTCCATCTCGGGGTAGTGGCCGGGGTTGAAGACCTCTAGCTCGGGTTTCACGCCTGCATCCCGCAGGCGCTGTGCGTACTCCTCGTTTTGCTCACGGGTGTTCACGGCCGTCCTGGTCTGCCCGAAGTTCATCGGCCCGAGGTCCATGGTGGCCATCTCCGGGCCCGGGTCGGTCTCCAGTACCGGCGCGATGCGCTCCTCGCGGGAGAAGATGCCCCCGCCGCCAGTCGTGAAGTTGACGATGATATCGTCGCAGTACTCGTCGATGGTGTCGAGCAGTTCCTGGTACCGGGCGACGGACTTCGTCTTCTCGCCGTTCTCGTCTCTGGCGTGGAGGTGGACGATGGAGGCGCCGGCTTCCTCACACGCCGCGAGGTCCTGTGCCACCTCGACGGGCTGTTCCGGGAGATTCGGATTGGCGTCTTTCCCGTGGTGGCCTCCGGTTGTCGCGACGCTGATTATCAGCTTCTTCTCGAAGTAGTCGGCGTACCCGCTGTAAGGCATGGTGATAATCGACTCGGAACTGATATTTAACCGTTGTGGTGGTGCGTCGGTGTGAGTCTGGGGCAGGGCCACCAGCGACCCGGTCTGATATCCGTCAACCGACCGCCGAGCGCCCCTGTGTAGCGGTTTCGGCATTTCAGGAGCGATTGGACCACCCCCGAGAGACGGCGTGTCACACCAAGATTTATATACCAAGTGTAACACTTCTGTGCCATGCGTCCCGAGAGTACCGCAATCGTCACCGGTGGCGCCCGCGGTATCGGACAGTCGATCTGTGTAGAGCTCGCCCGCCGTGGGGCCTCAGTCGTCGTCGCCGACCTCGACAGCGAGGAGATGGCAGAGACGAAGGAACTGGTCGAGGAGACAGGCCAGCGCTGTGAACTCGTCGAAACGGACGTCGCCTCCAGCGAGAGCGTCCAGAAGACGGTCGAGTGGGTCCTCGAGGAGTTCGGGTCCATCGAATACCTGGTCAACAACGCCGGCATCGCCGGGCCGACAGCACCCTGTGAGGAAGTCTCCACCGAAGAGTGGGAGCAGACACTTGCAGTCAACCTCAAGGGTCCGTTCCAGATGTGTCGTGAAGTCCTGCCCCACATGAGAGCAGAGTCATTCGGCCGGATCGTCAACATCGCGTCGGTGACCGGGAAACGTCCCCTGCCGAACCGAACGCCCTATGCGACGAGCAAGATGGGCGTCATTGGATTCACGCGAACCCTCGCTGCCGAGGTGGGTGAGGAGAATATCAACGTCAACGCGGTCTGTCCCGGGTCGGTCGATGGGCCACGCATCAGACGAGTGTTCGAGCGGCAGGCGGACGAAACCGGCCAGACCTACGAAGAGGTCCGTGCGGAGGTCGAACGCGAGGCTGCCCGCGGCGAGCTGGTGGACCGCGAAGACGTCGCCGGCCTGGTCGGCTTCCTCTGTTCCGAGCAGTCAGAACGGATTACCGGTCAGGATATCAACGTCTCTGCGGGCAAGGTGATGTACTGACTCTCCCCTCGGAACACGCAGGAAGGCGGCGTCACAACTGGCTATACGCACCGGCCGCTGAGAGGTAGAGATGCCGTTGAATCGGGCCAGGTGATTCTGCATGAACAAAACATATATATAGTAACTGTCTGAATTGAGGGTGTATGACGGGCAAGCAGTCTCGAGAGAGTAGACGGTCGTTTATCAATCAACTCGCCGGTACAGCCGGGCTAGCCGCCATGGCCTCGCTGGCGGGCTGTGGTGGATCGTCCGGTAGCGGCGATGACTCGCTGACTTCGATGGGCTCGATCGCCAACCGAAACAACTCCTACTGGCTGAGCTGGGAGAAAGGCTACTTAGAGGCGGCCGAAGCGTTTGGCTACGAGACCAACGTCCAGACCAACAACGGTGAGGTCTCGACACAGCAACAGCAGTTCGACACGGCGGTGTCGAACAACACGGACTTCATCGCCGGGCAGACCTACACCAACGCAGCCGCAATCACGCTGGCGGAGACGCTGGCCCAGAGTGGGACGCCGGGTGTCCTCGCGGTGACTATCGCCGATTGGTTCGTCCCCCAGGACGCCGGCGAGGAGTACGTGACGTTCTTCACGCCACACTTCGTCAACCACGCCTACAGTGGCGCGAAGATGCTCTTCGAGGCCATGGGCGGCAGCGGGACGTTCGTCCATATCGAGGGCAACCGCGGGACTGCGCCGAACATCGGGCGAAACAAGGGTGTGGACCTGGCCCTGGAGGAATACCCCGACATCGAGATGGCCGGGTCGCGCCAGCCGGGCAACTTCATCCGGTCGGACGCCCGGAGTGTCATGAGCGACAAAGTGTCCGAGTTCGGTGACGACATCGACGGGTTCTTCGGTCAGAACGACGCCGTCGCACTGGGTGGGCTCACCATCCTCGAGGAGAACGACATCGACGTGCCGGTGGTCGGTATCGACGCCAGCGAACCGGGCCTGGCGGCCATCGCGAACGACCGCATGCTCGGGACCGTCTCCGGGATGGGACCGTGGCAGGCCGGCTGGTCCGTCGCGAAGTGTCACGACTACATCAACGGCCACACCCTCAGTCCGGCCGAGAAGATGATGTCGTTCAACGCACCGGTCTGTACCAAGAACCCGGGCGAGTGGCAGGACGTCATCGAGCGACTGCCCGTCGTCGACGCCGCCGAGTACAACGATGCTATCTTCTCGGGCGAGACCCCCTACGACTGGACGAAGATGTCCGTCGTCGAAGCCGGCGAGGACGCGTGGGACCCACAGATAGACATGTCGCCGATGAACCTTGAGGACATGCGAGAGGTCCTCGACTGGGAAGACGGGGACAAGCCCTCGGGCTACAGTCTCCCCGGTGTCTACACCGATAGCGCAACGCAGGAGGAAACCACCCAGCTCTACGAAGACCAGTTCCAGACGAACCCACTGCAGTAACTCCGAACGCCCATAATGTCATCAGAGACACACGCGAACACGGCCGACACGGCGCCCGACTCCACCCCCGACACCACCAGCAGCTTCCGTGTCGAGGGCATCTCGAAGTCGTTCGGACACGTGCAGGCACTCGACGAGGTGTCGCTGGAGGTAAACCGGGGCGAGGTCATCGGCCTCGTCGGCGAGAACGGTGCCGGTAAAAGCACGCTGTTGAATATCCTCACTGGGGTACTCGAAGCGGACGAGGGGCAGCTCTACGTCGACGGCGACCCGGTCGCGTTCACCAATCCGCGTGAAGCGGCCAACTACGGTGTGTCCCTGGTGCACCAGGAACAGGACGTCATCACGACGATGCGAGGCTACGAGAATCTCTATCTCGGCCGCGAGAAAGAGCGCCTCGGCGTCCTGGACATGGAGACGATGCGGGAGGAAGCACAGGCGTTCGTCGACGACCTCGGTATCGATATCGACGTCAACGACTACGTCCGGGACTACACGTTCAACGAGCGCCAGATGCTGGAGATAGCCAAAGCGTTCCACGTCTCCCAGAAATCCGACAACCCGGTCATCCTGCTCGACGAGCCGACCGCCGGGCTCGAAGAGAGCGGCCGCGAGCTGCTTTTCGACCTCGTCAACGACCTCCGGGACCGGGCGACGTTCGTCTTCGTCTCCCACGAGCTGGACGAGGTGCTGGAGATATCAGACCGTATCTACGTCCTGAAAGACGGCGAGCGGGTCGACATGACCCACGTCGAAGACGCGACGACGGAGTCGCTGCAGCAGTCGATGGTCGGGCGGGAGACGGCCGACGAGTACTATCGCGTCCCCGACCAGCGCCGAGACGCAGAGCTGGGCGAGGTCACCATGGAAGTCGACAACGTCGCCCACGAAGACGTGGTGGGCCCGGCGTCGTTCTCACTGCGCGAGGGCGAGATATTCGGTATCGTCGGCGTCGAAGGCTCTGGCAAGCAGCGCTTCGGTCGCATGCTTGCCGGGGACCTCGCGATGACCGAGGGGTCGATGGCCGTCGATGGAACTGAGCTCACGAACCCGTCCGTCTCGGACATGGTCGACGCCGGTGTCGGCTACATCCCGAAAGACCGGAAATCGGAGGGACTGCTCCTCTACCAGTCGGTACTCGTGAACACGTCGCTCGCGATGATTCGGGATATGAACGGCAACATGCCGATGCTCGACCTCGAGGCCGAACAGGAGGCGACCGAGAGCGCCATCGAGGAACTCGCTATCAAGACGCCGGGGCCGAACGCACTCGTCCACGGGCTCAGTGGCGGGAACCAGCAGAAAGTGGTCATCGCCAGGTGGCTCGCACAGGACACGCCCATCCTCGTGATGGACAACGTCACGCGTGGTATCGACGTGGGTGCGAAAGAAGAGGTGTATCGGCTGTGCCGGGAGCTGACCGACCGGGGCGTCTCGATAGTCTTCATCGGCGACGAGCTGCCGGAGGTCATCGGGATGTCGAACCGCATCGGCGTGATGGCCAAAGGCGAGTTTGTCGCCGAACCGTTCGACGCCTCGCCGGGCAACAAACCGACCGAAGAAGACCTGATTCAGGAGATGATATAATCATGAGTACAAGCAGTGTCAGCGAGTGGATTACCGAGCAACGTGAGCAGCGCACCCTCCAGGACTGGATTCAAGACCTCGGCCCGTTCGTCATGCTGTTTGGCCTGATGGCCATCTTCAGCCTGACGACGGAGACCTTCCTCACTGAGGGGAACCTGCTAGACAACGTCGCGAAAAACGCCGTGACCCTGCTGCTAATCGCGCTTGCAGGGACCTTCCCCATCCTCCAGCAGAGTATCGACCTCTCGGTCGAGTCCGTCGTCCTACTGACCGGCGTCGTCACCGTCGTCCTCATCGCCGAGTACAACCTCGGGTTGCTGGCGATTCCGATCGCCATCGGCGTCGGGATGCTCGCGGGCCTGTTCAACGGCCTGGTGTTCACGAAGCTCAAGGTCCCATCCTTCCTCGTCACGCTGGGGACGCTATCAGTGATGGCCGGGGTCGGAAAAATCATCACCGGTGGGTCGACGATCACCTTCCGGAACGATTCTATCCGGTCCATCGCTACCGGGAACGTCCTCGGTATCCCCAACCTCGTGCTCTGGGGCCTGCTGATTTACGTCGCCTGCATCGTCCTGGCCTTCCGCACGAAGTTCGGGCGGTACTGCTTCGCGCTGGGTGAGAACGAACGTGTCGTCGAACTCGCGGGCGCGAAGGTCGACCGGTACAAGATATATCCGTTCGTGCTGTCGGGACTGCTCTGTGGTATCGCGGGCGTCTTGCTGACGCTCCGGATCTCCTCGGCCTCACCCAACATCGGGAGCGGGAACCTGCTGCCGAGTATCGCCGCTATCGTCATGGGCGGGACGGCACTGACCGGCGGGGTCGGTGGTCCACACCGGACCATCCTCGGCGTGCTCGTCATCGCGGTGCTGAACAACGGGATGAACCTGCTCGCCGTCGACTCCTTCGTCCAGGAGATCATCCTCGGACTGGTGGTGGTCGCGGCTGTCGCGCTGTCTATCGACCGCGACAAGATAGACGTCGTGAAGTAAGCCGGTTCCCTGCCTCCGGTCGCTCTTTCTGTGGCGCCGTACGGTTCGTTTAATCCCCGGCTGTAGCGGACTCGACACGCGGAGACGTCACTGGCGTGGTCGATAGCAGTGGTCAAAAATGTGCGCTGCTCAGACGGTGAAGCCGCCGTCGAGAACGAGGTTGTGGCCCGTGACGAACGAGGCGTCGTCGCTGGCCAGGAACAGGACGCCGTCGGCGACCTCTTCGGGTTGCCCGGCCCGCCCCAGTGGTGTCTCTTCGAGGAGGCCGTCGATGGTGTCGCCGTCCTCGACCGTCATCGCGGTCTCGATGACACCGGGGTTGATCGCGTTGACACGGATTCCGTTCTCACCGTGTTCGAGCGCGAGTTGGCGCGTGAGGTTCGTCACGCCGCCCTTCGAAGTGCAGTACAGCGACGAGTTGTCGATAGCTCGGAGCCCCGCGATGGAGGACATGTTGACGATGGCCCCGCCGTCGTCTTGGTCGGCCATGACGTCGAGCGCGGCCTGACAGCCGAAGTAGACGCCCCGAAGGTTGATGTCCATGAGCATGTCGTAGTCGTCGGGCTCGGCGTCCAGAATCGGCATCTGTCGGTCGATACCGGCGTTGTTGACCATCACGTCCAGCGAGCCGAAGGCGTCGACGTGTGCCTCGACGGCGGCACGGATGTCGTCGGGGTCGCTGACGTCACACTCGACGAACTGGACCGCCTGGCCCATCTCCGCGATGATCTCGTGGGTCGGGTCGCCGCCCATCCGTGGCTCTTCCTGGATGTCACTGACGGTGACACTGGCGCCTTCCTCGGCGAACTTGCGGGCGATTGCGCGCCCGTTTCCCGACGCGGCACCCGTCACTAGAACTGACTGACCGTCGAATCGTGCTGACATATTCCGTCTCTGGATTTCCTTGCGGCCCGAATAAACATTTATGATGAATACTGACAGTTGGTCGGCAATCGAACCCGCTCTGGAGGGTGGATTGATGTTCGAATCCCCTGTTGTGTCGGGCAAGCGGCCCGACCTGTAGCCCTCGGCCGACACAAAGAATTATGCACGTTCGGGGGAGTGATGTAGATAGAATGCAGACCGACCAGCAGACAGCAATCGCCGACCAGTACGGCGTGCTGATAGACGGGCGCGAACGGGACGCCTCTTCGGGCGAGACCATCGACGTCTTCGACCCGGCGACCGGCGACCGGCTCACAAGCGTCGCGGCCGCCACGGAGAGCGACGTGAACGAGGCGGTCGACGTGGCTCAGGAGGGGTTCGAGACCTGGCGTGGCTACACCCCGGCAAAGCGGTGTCGGATACTCAACGACGTGGCCCGGGCAATCCGCGAGGAGAAAGAGCGCTTCGCCCGCATCGAGACGCTGGAGAACGGGAAACCCATCTCCGAGGCAATCGGTCAGATAGAGCGCTGTGCCCGCCACTTCGAGTACTACGGCGGCCTCGCCGACAAGGTGGAGGGTGAGAGCATCCCGCTCGACGACGACCACGTGGACTACACGATTCGGGAGCCGCTGGGCGTCACCGGCCACATCGTCCCGTGGAACGTCCCAGCCTATCTCTTCGCGCGCAGCGTCGCCCCGGCACTCGCCGCCGGGAACGCGGCCGTCGTCAAGCCGGCCGAGGAGACACCCATCGGCGCGCTCGAACTCACCAAGCTACTGCACGGGAACGGCGTGCCCGAGGCAGCCGTCAACGTCGTGCCCGGCGAGGGCGAGCCCGCCGGCGCGACGCTCTCGGGCCACCCCGACATCGGGACAATCACCTTCACCGGGTCGACCGTCACGGGGCGTGCGGTGGGGAAAGCGGCCATCGACAACCTGACCGAACCGCATCTGGAACTCGGCGGCAAGAGCCCGCTGGTCGTCTACGAGGACGGCGACCTCGACGTCGCCGTCGAGGAGACTATCAAGGGCATCTTCGCGACGAACACCGGACAGGTCTGTTCGGCCTCCTCGCGCGTCGTCGTCCACGAGGACGTGAGCGACGCCTACGTCGACAAACTCGTAGCCGCCGTCGAGGACCTCACCATCGGCCCCGGCGTCGACGACTACGACGTCGGACCGCTCGCCTCGGCCTCCCACATGGAGAAGGTCGCCGACTACTTCGACATCGGTCGCGCGGAACTGGGCGACCCGGTGACCGGCGGCAACGTCCTGGACCGCGACGGCTACTACGTCGAACCGACGGTGTTCGTGGACGTCCCACAGGACGCCCGGATTTGCCAGGAGGAGGTCTTCGGGCCGGTGCTGACCGTGAGCACGTTCGCCGACGAGGCCGAGGCCATCGGGCGAGCCAACGACGTTGACTACGGACTGGTCGCGGGCGTCATCACCACCGACATGGGGCGGGCCCACCGGTTTGCCCGGGACGTCGACGCCGGCCAGATATACGTCAACGAGTGGTTCGCCGGCGGCAACGAGACGCCCTTCGGCGGCTTCAAGGACAGCGGCGTCGGCCGTGAGAACGGCACCCAGGCCATCCACAACTACACGCAGATCAAGAACGTCTGTCTCGACATCTCGAACTGATAGCGCCGGCCGGCGGCAGTCACCGGGGACGACGAACCCCCCTGTATATTCCGAACGTTTAATAGCCATAGATTTGAAGAATAACCTGTATGCTAGAGAACGGCGAGCTGGTTGTAGACGCAGTGTCACACTGCTTCAACCACGCAGACGACAATCACCTCCACCCGCACGCCCAGCGGTGGGACGACGAGACGTACGAACTCGGCGAGCAGTTGATGCCCGAAGAGTACGTGTTTCCGGAAGAGATATTCTACCGGGACCACCAGCCCGAAGAGCTCGAACGGCTGCTCTTCCTGGAGAGCCAGATCGACTACTCGGTGTATCACTCGCTCCCGCTCGATGACTACTTCAAAGACGGCTACGTCTCCCGTGAGAAAGGGTTCGAGCTGCGCGACCGCAACCCCAACCGGATGGGGATGATCGTGGACATCAATCCGCTCGAAGACGACGCCGTCGAGCAGGTCGAGTACTACGCGAAGAAGAAGGACGTCGACGGCATCAAGCTGTACCCGTCGCGCTACCAGAACGGCCGCGACCTCTCGTTGCAGCTGAACGAGGATACGGTCCGGCCGGTCCTGGAGAAGGCCGCGGACCTCGACATCGGGACCGTCGGCATCCACAAGTTCATCCCGTTCGCGACGGCGCCGACCAAGTACTTCCGTATCGACGACGTCGAGGAAGCGGCGCTTGCCTTCCCCGAACTCAACTTCGAGGTCATCCACGCCGGCTTCTCGTTCCTCGAGGAGACCGTCTTCGCGATGGCCAGTCACGACAACGTCTACGCGAACATCGAGAACACGGCCCACATGGCCTGCAGTCGGCCCAAGAAGTTCGCCCGCAGCCTCGGCGAGATGCTGTACTGGGCCGGTCCTGACCGCATCGTCTTCTCCAGTGGCGCGACGGCGCTGCACCCCCAGCCACCCATCGACGCCATCTGGGACTTCGAGATGCCCGAAGACCTTCGGGCCGGCGAGGACTACCCCGAAGTCACCCAGGAAGACAAGGAGAAGATACTGGGCAAGAACAAGCTCCGCCTGATGGGCAAGGACCCAGAACAGGTCAAGAAAGACATCGAGGGCGACAAGTGGGACCAGAAGATCCAGGAGCTGAAAGAGCGCGGTGAGTATCCCGCGGCGCCGTGGTCGACCTACGAGGAGCCGACCGAGGGGGCCTCGAAGGAGCGTGTGAAGTACGTATGAGCACCGAAGCCACCGACCACGTCCTGCCGACCACGGAGTTCCAGAACGAGGTCAAAACCGAGGTGAAGGCCGAACTCGAAGCGGTGCTCGACCCCTGCAGCTGTATGAGCGAGCATCCCGTCAGCATCGTCGACCTCGGGCTCGTCGACGACATCGAGTGGGACGAGGCCTCGAAGACGGTCACCGTCCACCTCCTGTTGACCTCCCAGCGGTGCACCTACTTCCTCGACATCGACGACGAGATCTGCGAGCGCGTGGGCGAACTGCCCGCCGTCTCCGACGTCGAGGTCCACCAGGTGACCAGCGGGGAGATATGGACCGCCGACCGGATGGCCGAGGACGAACGCCAGGCCCGACGCGAGCGCTTCGAGCGACGCATCGAGGAGGCCGATATCACACCCTACGCAGAACGGTCTGAGTGATACGTATGCCACGACGGATACTGATTCCAGTCGACGGGTCGCCACAGGCGAGCGCGGCACTCGCCCACGCCAGCGAGGTCCATTCCGAAGACGAACTCGTCTTGCTGCACGTCATCGAGTACAGCGAGTCGATCACGGACCCGGAACGAGGCGGGCGGAAACAGGCCGAAGGCTGGTACGCCAAGGCCCAGAAGGACGCCGAGGCGCTCTTCGAGGAGCTCCTTGCGGATATCGACCGCGACGGCGACATCACGACCGTTATCGTCGACGGGTCACCGTCCGGCGAGATAATCGACTACCTCGACGACCACGACATCGACCAGGTCGTCGTCGGCGGCCGCAGGCGCTCACCGACGGGGAAGGCCATCTTCGGGTCGACCGCACAGGAGGTCACGCTGAGCGCGGACTGCCCAGTGACAATCGTGCACTGAGGGCACCATCCCACCAAATCAGACCCCAGCCACTACCTGCCCGGACTGGCGTCGGCCGGACTACGGGCACTCATTCTTCGTTTTGGCCGTGCCGAGAAGAGACCGACCAGCAGCGACGCGACCCCCCGTAGCCGACTACCGCGCGGCGTCGATGGCGTCGAGCGCGCCCGGGTTCTCGACGCTGGAGAGGTCACCGATGTCCTCGCCGGTGTGGCGGGCCTGGATGGCGCGGCGGACGATCTTCCCGGACTGGGTGACCGGGAACTCGTCGACGAAGCGGACCTCGCGCGGGCGGAACGGTTTCCCGAGTTCCTCGCCGACCAGTTCCCGCACCTCGCCGCGCAGGTCGTCGCTCTCTTCGACGCCGTCCTCGGTGACGACGTAGAGCGCGACTGCCGTCCCGGTGGTGTCGTCGGGGACGCCCACGGCGGCGGCCTGATTGATGCCGTCGTGGTCCATGGCTGCCCCTTCCACCTCCGCGGGGCCGACCTTCCGCCCGGCGATGTTCAGCGCGTCGTCGGCCCGGCCGTGCAGGAACCAGAACCCGTCTGCGTCCTTCTGGGCCCAGTCACCGTGGTCCCAGACGTCGTCCCACGTCGACCAGTACTCCTCGACGTAGCGCTCGTCACCGCTCCAGAGCGACCGCGTCATCGACGGACAGGAGTCCCGTGCCACGAGATAGCCGCGTTCGTTGGTGTCGGCGATGGAGTCGCCGTCGCCGTCGACGATGTCGATGTCCATGCCCAGCCCGGGCCCGCCGAGCGAGCAGGGTTTGAGCGGCTGGGTCGGCATCGGCATGAGGAAGCAGCCACAGATCTCGGTGCCGCCAGAAATGTTGATGATAGGACAGTCGCCCCCGCCCACCTGCTCGTAGAACCACTGCCAGCTCTCGGGGTCCCACGGCTCGCCGGTCGACCCGAGGATGCGAAGCGAGGAGAGGTCGTGCTCTTCGACCCAGTGGTCGCCCTGCTTTCGGAGCGCGCGAATCGCCGTCGGCGAGATGCCAAAGTGGGTGAGTCCGTGACGGTCTATCATCTCCCAGAACCGGTCGGGTTCCGGGTGGTCCGGCGCGCCCTCGTACATGAAGATGGTCCCACCGAACGTGTGGTTGCCGATGAGCGTCCACGGGCCCATCATCCAGCCGATGTCGCTGACCCAGAAAAAGCGGTCGCCGGGTTTGACGTCGAAGCCGAAGTACAGCTCCTTCGCACACTGCAGTTGCACGCCGGCGTGCGTGTGGACGATCCCCTTTGGCTTGCCGGTCGTCCCCGAGGAGTACAGCAACATCGACGGGTCACTGGCGTCGAGTTCGACCGTCTCGAACTCGTCACGCTGTGTCTCGACAGCCTCGTCCCACGTCTCGTCGCGGCCTTCGGTCCAGGGCACGTCGGTTCCGGTGCGTTCGTAGACAACCGCCGACCTGACGTCGGTCGCGGCCTGGTCGATGGCCTCGTCGAGCGTGTCCTTGAGCGTGACCTCGCTGCCCCGGCGATAGAAGCCGTCGGCGGTGAAGACGACGCTGCTCTCGGAGTCCTCGAGTCGCGTCGCCGTCGCGTCGACGCCAAAGCCCGAGAAGACGGGGACTGCGATGGCACCCACCTTGAAACAGCCGTAGAGAATCGAGACGACTTCCGGCACCATCGGCATGTACAGGGCGACGGTGTCGCCCTGCTCGATGCCGCGAGCGTCGAGTGCGTTGGCGACCTTGTTCGATTGCCGGTGGAGTTCGTGGTACGTGACGTCCCGCGTCGTCCCGTCCTCGCCTTCCCAGAGACAGGCCACCGAGTTCCGCCGGTCGCTGTCGACCGCTGCGTGCTTATCCAGGACGTTGTGGGCGAGGTTGATGCTGCCACCTGCGTACCAGTCGGTAAACTGCGGGCCGTCGTACTCGACCGTGGTCCCGTCGGCCCGCGTGACGCCACGCGTCTCGGTCTCCCGGACGGTGTCGTAGTCCTCGTAGAACTCGATGTCGAGGTAGTCGACGAGTTCGTCCCAGAACCAGTCGACGCCGCTCGCTTCGACGCCCTCGATGTCGGTCGTCGTGCGCTCGATGAGTTCGTCGTAGTCGTCTATATCGTGTGCCTGCATGAACGCCCAGACGTTGGTCGACTCGACGGCCGACTGGGTCGGTTCGTGGACTATCTCGTCTATGTCTGTAAGTGTCTCACTGGCCATGGACCTACAGACACAGATGTGGACGGAGAGGCGCTTAATTCTTCTCCCCGGAGCGGCCCGACCTACTCCAGCCCGGCCGCTTTGTAGGTCGCGGTGTGGTCGACGTAGAGCTCGTGGACGCGCTCGATTTCAGCCTGCTGGGCCTCGTCGAGCGGCTGTGTCGACGCCGGGACGCCGTAGGCCACGTGACCCGCGGGGACGGTCTGGTCCTCGGTGACGACACAGCCAGGGGCGACGATACTGCCCGACTCGACGTGGGCCCCCTGCTGGAGCGTACTCGACATCCCGACGAGCGCGCCGTCCTCGACTGTCGCGTAGTCGATGACGACGTTGTGTCCCACGGTGACGCCGTCGCCCAGTGTCGCCCCGTGGAGCATCGAGAACTCCTGGACGTTCGTCTCGTCGCCGACGACGACCGCCTCGCGGTCGCCCCGGAGACAGACGAACGGCCAGCAACTCGACCGCTCGCCCACCCGGACGTCACCGACCAGATACGCCATCTCCGAGACGAACGCCGACTGTGCGACTGTCGGGCTCTCGCCCAGTACTTCGCGTTGCATGGCTGGGACGGACGAAGCCGACGTACTTGAAGCTAGCTCCAGCGGCCCGGAGACAGCTCTGACTGAACGCCTATCGCGGCTCGAAGACGAGCGTGGGACGCTTGCGCTCGTCGGTCCGCTGGATGGCGAGGGTCACGTCCGTCCCGTGCTCGACAGCCTCAGGGTCCGTCTCCGCGACGACGCCCGTCAGACTGACCGGGCCGAAGTCGGCGATAGCGGTGACGTAGGGCGCGCTGTCCGCGAACGCCGACGTGGCGACGTGAACGACCGTCGCGGCCTGCACCCGGCCGGTCTCCGGAAGCGCTTCGACGGTCAGCGACTGGGCGCCACACTCGGGACAGACGCGACGGGGCGGCACCGACCCGTGGCCGTCGGGACAGGCGAGATAGAACGGGTCGCCCGTCTCGATGGCCCTGCAAAATTCGTCGTGGGTCCGCGATGCGGTCTCGCGCTCGCTCATCGGGCCACCTCCAGGACGTGGACGGTGGTGCTGGCGACAGTGCCACCGGCGCTGTGTGTGACCCCTGTCGAGGCCTCGGAGACGTAGTCGCTGTTCGGGTGGTCCCCACGGAGGAGCCGCGTCATCTCCACGACCTGACTTGCGCCGGTGGCTCCCACGGGGTGGCCCTTCGCCTTGAGCCCGCCCGAGCAGTTCACCGGCAACTGGCCGTCCCGCCAGGTCTCGCCCTCTCGAGCGGCGGTGATGGCCTCGCCGGGGTCGTACAGCCCCAGAGCCTCCAGGGCGAACACCTCCGCACAGGTGAAACAGTCGTGTACTTCGACGAGGTCGATGTCGGCCGCTTCGATACCGGCGTCCCGGTACGCTTCGGCCGCGGCGCGTTCGGTCGCCGGCGTCCGGCTCAGTGTCTCTCGATCCTGCAGGGCGAGGGTATCGCTCGCCTGTCCGGAGCCAGTCACCTCGACCGCCGCCTCGACGTCCGCGTCGCGGGCGTACTCGTCGCTGACGAGGACGAGCGCACTGGCCCCGTCGGTCACTGGACAGGCGTCGAGCAGTCCGAGCGGCGACGCTACCGTCGGCGCTTCCAGCACGTCGTCGACGCTCACCTCGAACTGGAACTGTGCGTACTCGTTCTCCAGGGCGTGTCCGTGGTTCTTCACCGCGACGTGCGCGAGGTCGCGTCGCGACCCGCCGTAGGTTTCGAAGTAGGCGTCGGCCATGAGCGCGTAGGCCCCTGGAAAGGTCACCCCGGCGCTGACCTCGTGGATTGCATCGGCCGCCGTCGCGAGCATCGCTGTCGCCTCGTCGGTGCCGACGTGGGTCATCCGCTCGGCACCCCCGACGACCACCACGTCGGCGTCCCCACACTCGACGGCTCGCACCGCGTGGCGCACGGCGACGCCGCTGGAGGCGCAGGCGCTCTCGAATCTGGTCGCCGGCGCCGACACGCCCAGACTCTCCGCGACGAGGGGGCCGTGGTGGCCCTGTCCATCCGCCAGTTCACCGACGAAGTTGCCGAAGTAGACCGCATCGACGGCATCGGCTCGTACCTCGGCGTCACTCATCGCCTCTATCCCTGCCTCGGCGAAGAGGTCACGTGTCGTCCGGTCTGGATGTTCCCCGAACGGCGTCAACCCTACGCCAGCTACTCTCACACTCGGCATCTGGAACTCGCTACCAACTCACGT
This sequence comes from Haloarcula salinisoli, assembly GCF_019599405.1. Lineage (NCBI taxonomy): Archaea > Methanobacteriati > Methanobacteriota > Halobacteria > Halobacteriales > Haloarculaceae > Haloarcula > Haloarcula salinisoli. The sequence goes on from NZ_RKLQ01000007.1 coordinate 26,055, forward strand.
GATAAATAACTTGCTACGCGCAACGGCTATCTGGTCAACTCCAGACTGCTGATGCGAAGACGACGGGACGTGACAACGCGTACCAGCAAGGCAGGTGGCTCCTCGACCCCGATATGTATCCGCTAGTCTCCCACCGGAACCGATTCCCGAGACGGGGACACTATACACTAGTCGGCGTTAAAACATCGAACTACCGTCTCGACATCGACACTGCCGGTACCGAGTTGCGCTCATCTGTGCGCCCTGGAATGAGTCGATTTCGGACGCTAGAGCCCATCTGACGACGAGAGGCCAGTCCAGTACCGTTCCCAAATTGCACAGGCGGCGCCACAGAGAGGGAAGAGATAGTTTTCGCTAAATGGGACGGTTATAGTGGTGTCCCAATTTGTGCCGTCGGATTCGGCAGGTGGGGATACCTTTCCAAGAGTACAGCGAAACGGGTCAGACAGCACCTCATCCTGAAAGCGATATGTCAGAGCCGGCGACGGGACCGGAGCGCGCTACGAAGCCGCCCAAATAGTCGTCGTTCACGTTCTCCAGACTCGTGTGACCACGCAGCAATCACGTCACCGTGGGCTGGGTTCCTCGATAGATTTTGATTTCGTGGGCCTCGATATCCTCGTACGCTGCGACCTGACCGCCGACGTCAACTAGACCATCGTCGGTCGCGACGACCAACGTCGCAACTTCCTGGTTCGACCCGGAGGCGACCTCGTCGACCCGGCCCTGAAGGACCCAACTGTCGCCGGTCTCGACGTCCCGACCGTCGATTGTCGCGTAAAACGTCCCATCCAGCGTCTCGAGGTCCGAAATACACCGCCGGATGGTACCGTACTGGCGCGGAAAGGAGAGTTCGGAGTCGTCGCTGGCTATCTCGTCCGCCGTCGTCCAGAGGACGGTATTGAGGAAGGCCGAGACCAGAAAGCCCAATTCGGAACGGTTGAAGATGACGCCGTAGCGGCCGGAATCGCCACCGATGGATTCCCGTGTGGCGAACATCGAGTAGGCCCCGTCGGCGACAGCCACCACCGGGGTCGTAATACCACGGCGGCCCTTGACGGTACTTGCGACACCCTCGTAGTCGAACGCATCGGGGTCGGGAGCGTCCGCAGCCGGTGACAGCAGAATCTGGGTGGCGATACCCGATTCCTGCCGGCGTCGGAGGGTGCTCTCGAAGCGCTCCAGCAACGACGGCGTCAGTGAGAGCATGAGTTCGTACTCGGCGGCGTCGATGACGTCCTCCAGATAGCGGAGGATACTGGGTCTGGACTTGACGAGCGAGACTGCCTCCGGCCCTCTGGCTGGCGTAGTGTACTGTGTGGAGAGGTCCTCGACTACGTCATCGAGCGAACGCTGGATATCCTCGAACGCCTCCCGAGGGTCGATGGCGAGCACTTTCATCGGTCGTGATTCCTCGATCTCGACAAGTCCTACCTCCCCAAGGCTCCGGACGGTGTCGTAGACGCGGGGCTGTGGAACGTCGGTACGCCTGGCGATTTCCGAGGCTGTCAGCTCACCATGCTGTAGGACTGCCAGATACGCGGCTATCTCGTACTCACCGAGGTCGAACCACGAGATGACACCTTCGAGGGACCCAGACAGTTCCTCAGATGGCATGGGAGACGATGAGTTGTATCGATACGACGTTCATTGGTTCGATTCCGTCGGTCAGACTCGACACCGACTCACGAGGACTCTTCGAGACGCTATACAACTGCCTATCTCTGGGCTGCGGTTTGGGGCACATGTACAACGGGCTCAATTAGCACTCAGTAACGAGACGGATATAATAACTGGTACCGATTGAATCGGCCACGCCACGGCCCCTATCGAAATTGGACCCAGCAGAGACGTACTTCTGAGACGGAAATGGTTGTTTCCACGACCCCCTGGTGGATGGGCCTACAGAGCGAGGTACTCTATTTGCTCCGCTCGACCGTGCATACCCAGGTGCTTCGGGACTGGATATATTGCAGAAGACGCCGACTCTACTGTAACTATTTACTACGCTTCCAGTACTGGTGTGTTTATTAGTGTATAGAGTGGGATGTCTGGTACGGATGCAACAGCCACCGGCATCAGCAACGAAGTTCGTAGCTGCGCTGCCCGATCCGAAGGAATCCGACACTGTGGAGTACAATCCGTCGTTCGAGCAACTGCGCGAATACTCCCAGCATATGGAGACGACCACGGAGTTCGGCTCGCCATCGTACGTGAGCGACGAGCGCTCGCGGAACGCCGATAAAACCAAAAACACCGTCGACGACGAGTTCGACCACACGGAGTACGAACTCGTCGATGACGCACTCTCAGCGCTCGAAAACAGGGAACAGGTCTGTCTCGACCGGCGGATGGGACGCCACGCTGACAACAGCTACGTCTGCCGGTACTACGTCCCCAAGGAGTACAGCCGTATCGCGCTTGGATGGGCAAAGCTCTTCGAGCCAGCCGACGCTGAGCGTGAACCGGATTTCCACACGGTCCAGGTTCCTGACTGGGACGAGGTTGCCGTCCGCGTGTTCCCGGAGGCTGGATTCACCGCCGTCCTCGGCAGCGACTACACCGGCGAAGCCAAGAAATCGTTCCTCAGGCTGTTCATGTATTACGCGAAACAGCAGGGTGGCCTCGGTCTCCACGCTGGGAGCAAACGGGTCGAACTGGAGACCGACGACGGCCTCGAAACCGTCGGACAGCTGTTTCTCGGGCTCTCGGGCACCGGGAAGTCCACGTTAACCACTCACGGATTGTGGCTCGACGAGCCCGAGGGCGCGACGATGCTCCAGGACGACGTCTGCGCGTTGCTCCCTGACGGCACCGTCGCCGGCAGCGAAGGGCAGGGGCTGTTCGTCAAAACCCACGGCCTCGACAGCGACACCGAACCGTCGATGTACGACGCGGTGACTGCCGAATCGGCTGTGCTCGAAAACGTCGACGTAGAGGCAAACGGGACGGTCGATTTCGATAGTGACCGCTACACCGCTAACGGGCGGGCCATCATCCAGCGTGCGGAACTCTCCTCGGCCAGTGACGAGATCGACCTGTCCGAGGTCGATCAGATATTCTTCATCACACGTAACCCGGCGATGCCTCCGGTTGCGAAGCTCACCCCCGAAGAGGCTGCTGTGGCGTTCATGCTGGGTGAGTCAGTTCAGACGAGTGCGGGCGACCCGAATTCGGCCGGTGAATCGACCCGCGTCGTCGGAACGAACCCGTTCATCATCGGGTCGGAAGGCGCTGAGGGCAACCGGTTTCGCGACCTCATCAGCAACCTCGACGTGGACTGTTTCGTGTTGAACACCGGCCGCGTCGGGCAGGTCGATATCGGCGTCGAAGAGACGGTGACGCTACTACGTACTATCGCACGGGGGTCCGTAGACTGGGCGTGTGACGGGACGACGGGACTTACTGTACCGGCTGACGTTCCCGGGATGGACATACACGAGTTCGACGTAGCGAAAGCCCTCCCCGACGCCGAGTCAGCGCTCGAGGAACTCCGGACGGACCGAGAGCGGTATCTCGCTCAGTTCGACGACCTCGATTCGGCCATCAAGAACGCGCGGTACTGAAACGCGGCGCTGTTTCCGAGCCCCAAGCGGCCGTGGACCCGAGGGTGGCGCTCGGTACCTCTGACATCCTTGTGCGATGTAGCAGTAGGTGCTGATTCGACGCCGGTGTGTAGGTACGCGTCAAGAGTGAGGCGGGCGGGTTCTGGCATAGGGCGCCAAGGAATTCTCCCAGCGCTAGTAGAGGCTGGAGTGATTCGGATGGTGTAGAGCGCTGGCGGACAGCCGAGCGAGATAGCTCGGTGTTCAAATACACCCGGCAGAAATATCAATTCTGAATACTATATTTATACTTGATTATTTGGGGTTTCGACCCTCTCGAAATGCCGTCCACGATCGAGTACAGAAGACCGATTGACGGTCTGTGAGTTATATAAGACCGACTCCGATAGCCGCCCGCGAAACGGCGATTCGCACCAACGGCTAACGGCTCTAGCTGTATGCCGCTTCGAATCGAAATCAGGACAAATTGCTCTATTTACAGCAATTACCAACAATATCAACCGCTCTTACTGAAATATTTTCCAAATAACTGCAGTCAAAACACGATGCCGAAACCGTCGGTTTATCGGATATGATATGAAACACGTTCAGGCTGTACTGTAACAAACTGGGCCCCGATTACAGACAGAGAGCCACAGAATCGGAGCCGTGTCGGAATTATAATTAGTATAGTAAAACGACGAACCTATTTGATGTCAAATTTGTTTAGACACGTCTTCTACTCACGGTCCATCCATATTACGACCAGGTCGTTAGCCGACCGGGACTCCATGATAGTGGGCTCCAGTTCTTCGAGACTCGGCGACAGAATCTGCTCTGTTTGCATTGGTGTATATGAAGAGGCTGTGAGAGATTAATCAAGCTCGAGTATGAAGCTATTGTAGTTGGAGGAACCTCATTCGGACTTCTCTGATAACCGACGACCAGGGTGACCGAAGATTGGCTTCCGATGTGGACTCACGGACGATATCTCCATTGACCTCGACTGGGATATGATACCCGCGAGTGGACGAACAAGCGGGCGACAAACCACATTACTAACCAATTGCAGTCCATAGAGCTAGTAATGTATGACTCGAACGACACCATTCAGGAGATTCTCGACGAGGGCACACTGTTCGAGCTGACTTACGAGGCGGCGGATGGAGAGAAGACGTTTCTTGTCACCCATCGGGCGGCGCCTCGGCCATCGATGATTCCGCTCGACGGCCCGCCAGTGTTTTATTTCGACGCATTTGGTGGCGAGCAGACACACAAAGTCACACTCCCAGAACTTCGAAACCTTACGCCGGTATCGGTCGACACCCTCGCCGACCCGCTGATGGACCACGCTATCTCCGCGATGGTTACGGTGGCAGACGAAACCCCGGAGTCCGTGGTGGTAGATGATGTCCTCTCGGCAATTGCCGCGACCAGTGACTCCGATGGGGACGTCTACAGTGTTTTGCAGTTGGTTTATTTGGTCATCGACGACCGCACGGAGGCGGTAGAGACACTCGTGGGGCCTGTGCTGCCACTATTACAGGACTCGGAGACCGCGATAGGTCGGGCGATTCTCGAGCAGGTGCTCGAGCAGATTGAGGCAGCACCAGAATCGTTCGAGCAGCACGTCCAGGCGTTCATCGCGCTTGCGGACCACCCAGTGTACGGTGTGACTGCACTCAGAGGGTTGGTCGAGCTCGCCGAAGCGGATGCCACGACGGTCCTCGACGCCATTCCGGCGCTAGAGGTGGCAGCCACCTCCGATGACGAAGAAGCCCGACAGTGGGCCGTCTACGCGCTCTCAGTGATCGCTGGTGACCATCCTGGGGCTGTGTATCCCGCCGTCGATGTGCTGATCGAGTGCCTCCAGCGGGGGGATGAATCTACGCTGACGAACGTGTTGTCCGCCCTGGGCAAGATCACGAGTGCGTATCCGGACGCTGCCGAACCCGTGACGGCAGATCTGGTGGCGCTACTCGACGACGAGTCCAAGCGCACACGGAACAACGCCGTCGGCCTCCTGGGAGATATCGCACAGCAACATCCCGATATCGTTGTCGAATATGCAGCGCCGATCGCCGGCCGTCTGTCGGACCCGAACATCCAAGCCCGCATCAACGCCTCGAGTGCACTGCTGGAAGCAGGGGAAGCCGACCCTGCGGCGATTCGGGCCCAGCACGAGGCTCTGGAGGCTGCGCTGGATGATGCCAGTCCGGAGGTCCGGGCAAATGCCTGTACACTAATCGGGAACAGTGAGGCGCCGGTGTCGGTCGAGTTGGTGAAGGAGGTACGCGACTCGGATCTGGATTCGACGGTTCGGGAACGGGCTGCGATGGCTGTAGAACGGCTCTCGTGAGATAGGTCCACGGTTCTCCTCGTGATGGACTAGCTTTGCTTCTGAAAGATTAGCGCTCGGGCCGAGTCCTTCGGCATACAGCGCTACAGCCGTTCCTGCTACGGCAGCCACTGAACCCGGCATTCCAGCCAGTAGCTTATTACCGGTCTGTCGGATACTCGGTCTATGTCCAACGCAGAGTCACGACCGTGCGAGTTCTGTGGCACCGAAGCAATGTCCAACACCGTCCTCACCAGTGAACCGACGATTCGATACCTGGATGGGCCTCCGATGGCCTCGGTCACCGACGTCGTACTGTGTTATGACTGTGCGCAGGATGTGACTGATTATCTGGAAGTGCGCACGAGCGACTCTGAGGAGACTGTCGAAGGCCCTGCACCGTTCGGTGAGGCAGATGCACAGGCGGTACTCGAGCGACTACAGGCGAACGACCAGCTCGTTCTGGAGACCGGCCGGGAATCGGGATATGGGGTGCGTGCAGTCGATGGTGACTGGAACCACGCGGTCTTCCGAGCGCCTGGTCCAGCGACGGTCGAGACGCTCGCACGTGATGACGTTCGAGAGATGATTGTCGGTGCGAAGCGACTGGCGCTGAAACAGTTCGACCCAGCTGCTTGGCGCCGGTTCGAGCACGATCCGTGAACAACTGTCGGTAGTGACGGAGGGGCCACCTCTACGCCTTCTCCTGCCGTTGACTACGGAGTCAAGTCATTCGTCGAGATCGTGGAACCGTTTGAACTCTGCTCGCTCTTCGGGGTCGTCGATCTCTTCGAGGACCTCACGCATCATTTCCTCTGTGCTCTTGATATCTCCGATCTCGTCCATCAGCTCCCGGGTCTCTTCGTCGAAGTCTGTGAAAGTTGTCGTGACTTCTCCCGGACCAGCCACGGTCGGGCGCTTGAACAGACACGTCCCGCAGATAGGGACGGTGTGCAGTTGGTGGTCGAACTCGTCGTCGCTCTCCCAATCGCCGACAGCGAGTCCGTAGTCGGCCATCTCTTCACCACGCGCGGCGACGAGGTCCGCTGCGTTACAGAAGGCGCAGGGTTCGGTCTGGGCCCCGGGCAGTTCGACCACCTGGGTCGTGATGGGCACGTAGTCGCCCAGTCGGCCACTCGTGGCATCACGAACTGCTGCGTCCGCCTCCAGGTCGGTGATCGATACCTCATCGTCAGCGCCGGCGTCATCGTCTTGGGTCATTGGTACCACTCTTCGATGGGGCGTCCTAACACTTTGCACACGCCTGCTGTCAGGACCGATCGGAACGGTCGTCACTTGTCCCGGTAATGCTCTGCTGCATCAGCCAGGGGTGGCACGGCATAGGTACTCTCCTCACAGCGAAATGTGGACTCCAGGGTAACGGACTAAATCGGCCAGTAGCGATTTCATGTGCTTCGAACTCAGTGTGAAACACTCGCTTCATTGTAAAAGAGCAAGAGGAATATATGGTTTCAGTGCGAGGTTAGAGTGGCTTGTGGGCCACACTGGGCTATGTATCCCGACCAAGGGATAGCCATGCAGAGATGCCACCTCCGCTAGAGCCTCGAAGCGCGTCCTACCTCAGGTCTACTGTTAATAGACCCTGCAAAGGGACGCCACCACACCTCTCGGCGCATGGGTATTTCCCATACGGCTCCACATGACGTGGTGCTCGTGTCTCCCAGAACCACTTTCGAGCCACAAGGGCGGGTCCGGCAGAGTGGTACCGCCTCCAACTCTACCATTCCCTTGGAGTCAGAGGTAGTAATGCTATCGTAGATGGGCTCAAAATCCATCCGTTACTCCTTCCTATCAATTGAACACCTCTCGGCTGCTGCGACGAGTGTACCAGGGCTGGGATCCACCCAGTGGCGCGCAACAACAGCCAGACAGTCACACATCGCTTTACGGTTCGCATCCATTCGATACGCCAGTGTATGACGGTGAGACTGTCTTGACTGGTGGGGGCCAAACGGCATCACCGGGTGAGCTAGTATCGTTGAGGGACTGCCAGTGAACACTACGGGCGTATACTGTTCAACTGCCACCCCCAGTGCCCGGTCACAATAATAATGCTGTTGTGGTCTCCCGGATTTGAACCGATAACTACTCGTCTCACATTTGTACCCTCACTCGGGCCCTCCCTCGCCGGAACGAGGACGGGCACTGCGTGCCCAGTGTTCCGAGTGCACTGGCTGTCGGGCTTTCATCCATCCAGGACTTGGGCGCTCGTTCGGGATGCTTTTCGCACCGTACCGCAGTGGGGATTGGACCGCAGGGTGGTTTGTCAGGGCTGGGTTACCCAACAACCACCGGTTTTTGCGGCATTGTGTTAGGTAATAGATGAGAAATTGACTGAACATGACTCCGAGCCGGTACCGAAGCACACTACGGAAAGTTCGACCCCGAAAGACTGCAGTACCATCGCACAACGTCTGAGACGCGCTACTCATTGTCGTTTAGCTTTGGGGATGTTCGGATCGCATGGTGTCTGATGCAGTTTCCAACTTCACTACGATATTGGTTACTCCAGTATGCAACTTCAGACTAATATTGTTAACTGCAGTCAACAATATTATGTCCCCACCGTCTCACACAGGCGTATGGACGACGCGAATCTACTGGCCCTGCTGAACCGGATGAATCTCTGGTGGGAGGGCGAGGAAGTGCAGGACTCTCTCAAGAAGGCAGACCACCGCCGTCGCGATTTCTACAAGATCAGAGAGCGTTTGATGACTTCCCAGCGGTCGATTATGACGGTCCGTGGCCCCCGTCAAGTAGGGAAGACAACGCTATGCGGACAGTTGATTGAATCCCTTCTCAAAGAGGACCATGTCTCCGGTGATCGGATCCTGTACCTCACAGTCGAAAACAGTTCGATTCTCTCCAACCCTGACGGCGTGATTGAGGACGCGATTGAGGTTTTCAAGACCAATATCCTTCAGAGGGACTTCCGAGACGTAGATGGGACAGTCTATATTTTCATCGATGAGGTGCAGAAAGCACCGAACTGGGCGGATACCCTGAAATACTACACTGATACGTACTCAAATCTCCAGTTCGTTGCTACCGGTTCGATCAGTACGCTGATTAAGAGTGACGCGGGTGACACACTAATCGGCCGAATGGACGAACGGATCATGATGCCGATGAAATTCATCGAGTACGTCCGCTATGAGTCCGTTATCGATGAGGAGACAGTCTACGACGAGTCTACCGAACTACGCTCCAAACTCGCAGAGAGTATCAAAGAGGGCGACTCAACGGCGCTCCGTGGTGCCCTTTCACGATTTTTCGGTCTCTACGAAAACAAGAAGCCACAGCTGAAGCGGCTGAAAGACGAGTATCTCCTCAAAGGTGGGTATCCCGGCGTCCTCGACGAGACAGTCCCCGACTCCTATACTGTCCTGGATACTGACTTGCAAAATACAATCACTGGCGATCTTGCGAACGTGTTCAACGTCGAAAAGCCAGCGAAGGTGCTTCGGGTTCTATCACTGTTGGCCGCGTCGACAGGCTCGAAGGTGAGCAAGTCCAGTATCGCTGATGCGGCTGATGTCAGTCGACAAACGGTCGACGCATATCTTGAGCATCTGGACGAGTTCTACCTAACCAACCGCTGTCCGACGTACACTGGGTCCGAGTACTCCGCTGGTGGCCTCCCGAAGATCTATCTCCAAGATGTTGGGATATACAATGCGTTGAATGGGACACTTGCTGAGTCCACGCTGGGGAACCCGGACGCGATGGGACCGATTTTCGAGACGGCTGTCTGTGACCACACCCGCCGCCTGCAATTTTTCTTATCGAATGCCCAGAACGCAGATATCTACTACAACGACTCAGGTGGCGAAGTCGATTTCATTCTTGACGGTACCGACTATCTCGTTCCCATCGAGGTGAAGAACGGCGACACTACGTCGCGATCGCTGCGTGGTCTGAAGCGGTTTATCGAGGAGCGTGATGCCGAATTCGGGATCTGCGTCAACAATTCGGACGTGCTTGACAATGAGGACAGTATTGTCCACATCCCTGCCTGGATGTACTTGTTCTTCTGTTAGATGACCCTGTCCGATTCGTTGTTGAGTAGACCCCGAGAGCAATGATTGCCAGTCAGCGATCCGCTGAGCTACGTGACGACGTCTAAATCGAATCCAACTGTGACGGCGGCGTCGGAATGCTGGTCCCGATAGTGCATAATAACCTCGGAGCCTGTCATAGAAACCGTCTCATAGCTTGAGCTTCTCACGACCCGGATCATTTCCCCGCTCAAAGTTGGTGATAGCAACGACAACTCGGAGACACAGTGCAAGGAACACTTCTGTTCGTGCATGGACGCGGCCTCGGGCGAAACGTTCGTATGGTGGGAGAGAAACCGGCGAATGTTCTGCTGAGCGACGATACCACCGCCGCGGCTCTCGAGATCGCCTGTCGAACGCTCATAGATTGTCGGTCTGTGGCCCGCCTCAGCTACCGCAATGCCGGTAGCGAGCCCACCCATCGACCCACCGGAAATGAGGACCTCGAGTTCACTCGACGACTGCTCAGCACGTTCGTGTGACACATGTCTCTTTGGTGGGCCGACAGTGAAAGGCCACGGGCTTGCTATTCGCCAGTGGCTGGTAGTTACTGCACCAGCGGACCCATCTTGGCGACAGTTGCGTCGCTCGGATGCCGGTGTCGCGACCAGTGCACCGTATGTAAAGTGTCAGATTCGTCATCGCATGTACAACAGCTCCAGACCTCTCCCGGGGCCAGCGGGCCGATTCCGTTGGCGTCTGTCTCTCAAGAGAGAACGTGACTCTCTGTCGGAAATTGTCGTCGCGAACAGCGTGTAGCCGTCTAACTAACCCTCTCTTTCGGAAACTGCGTCTCTCTGCTTGAGGTACGACCAGAGCGCATCGTAGGTATCTACACAGGATGGTCGATCAGTCTGTGTTCGAAGCGTGTCCCAGTCACCGACGAGGACGAGCCGATGTTTCGCTCTGGTCAACGCGACGTTCAATCTGCGTTCACCCTCGTTCGGAAAGGTCAGGAACCCGGTACGGCCGGCTTCGTTCGAGCGGACGAAAGAGACGATTATCGTACTCCGCTCACTTCCCTGAAACGAGTCGATCGTATCGACCTTGACGGGCGGGGTTTTTCCGTCGAGTCTATTCATAGCATCCTTGATTGCCCCGATCTGCCCTCGATATGGGGTTAGCACTCCGATCTCGTCAGGAGCGATTCCCTTCTTTATAGACTTGTACACCTCCGCTGCCACGACCTCGGCCTCGGCCTCGTTCCGATAGGAGTGGCCGTGAGACATCTGTTCGCTCCCAGAGACATCGAACGCAACTATTGGGGAGAGACCACTTCGGGTCCAGTGCTGATTGCGAGCGGCCGTCGTCAGTTGGCCGTCGTAGAACGCTTCGTTAGAGAAGGTCGCAATCTCCTCGTTCATTCGATACTGTCTCCGCAGGAGGGTCGATACGTGACTCCCATACCGATCCATCAGGTGCTCGAACAGAGACACCTCCATCTCCCGTTGCTCCAGTTCGGAGGAGGCGTACGGTGGGAGCTGCTTGTGATCGCCCGCGAGAATCGTTCGTTCCGCTGCAGAAAATGGGATAAGCGTCGCAGGTATAGATGCCTGTGACGCCTCGTCGACTATCGCGACATCGAATTCGTCAGTGTCGAACTGAGCGGCCGAGCTCATGGTCGCTGCAACTACATCGGCCGAACTACTGCTCTTTCCCACATACCTTTCGTTGACCAGAGCATTGCGACTCCCATTCCCGACTCGCGCAACCGAAAGTTCGCCTTCGAGTGCAGCGGCGTGGAGCGAATCCGAGTCGACGGTATCCATCGTGCTCGTTCCGACGATCAAGTTGTCTGTAGCCTGGTTGGAATGGGCACAGGTGAGCACCTTCTTTCCTTCTCGAGCGAGCGCACGTGTTAGTGCAATCAGTGTCCGTGTTTTACCTGTCCCTGGCGGGCCGTGGATACAATGGATGTGTTCGGCTGCTAACGCGCGCTCGGCTGCGTCCGATTGGTACTCGTTCAACGATGGAAAGGAGACGTCGCGAGCACGACTGGGGTCGTAGAGTACCGGATCGTTACCCGTTACAACGGCCGATTTCTCGTCTTTTTCTCGAGTAGTTTTGATGGCAGCCTCTTCTCGGTCGTAAGGCACGGCGTTGTGGAGTTTCCCAACACCCACTGCTCCGGTGTCCGCGTCGAAAACCTTCTGTAGCCCAGTTTTCGCATCCGAGTTCGTCCCGCTAGAGTCTAACACGACCGTTATGGTGTTTGTGTGTATCTTTTTGCTCCGGCCCTCTACTGGGAGTGCCGCCCTCTGTGAGTCTGCCAGTGAGACATCGCCGGCGTTCAGAATATCGATCATAACTTCGTTGTCTGGATAGAGGCCGAACGCCGCGGGAATACTCCGTTGCATCTTCTCTTTTGGCACGATGATTGTACAGATATCTCCCCCCGCATCCATCTCCGTGTACCGAATCGGCAATCCTACGGGAATCGCGTCGTGTTGCCGCCGGAAGCGGTCGTACGATAGTGAGTCGAAAGCCGATCGCATCTCGTCTCTCTCCGCATCACGCATATCCGCGACGAACTCCAGAAGGTGATCGTAGAACTGTTGTGCATCCACGTCTGTCAATTTCTCCGTCGGATTCACGACGGCCTTCGATTCTGGGCCCGCAGAAGTCTGGTCGACGTAAGATGGAACCACATCTGGCTCGAAATGGGCCGTCCAGAATCGGACCAGCCATCGATACTTCGTCTCGTCGATAGCGTCGACCCCAATTCGTCGAGTCGTGTTCTGTGACGTATCGAAGACACCGTAGGCTGGAATCAGGGCCGACTCCGAATATAATAGATATTCTCCAGTCAGCTCCGCAGAATCCGGTTCGTGAAGAGGAATCATCACTCTCCCGTCTGCATCGATGAGGGAATCGTGCGCCGCACACGACCGACGGACATGCTCCATCGAAAACTCGAGAGTAGTACCCTCCATATCGATCTGGAGTGAGTTCCCATCGACGAGACTCGTATCTAAACGCTCGAATTCGTCCGCGACGTCTGCAAGGCAGACACCCATTTACGTGCCTTTGTTTATCCTTGGAATAAAGATGCACGGAAGTGATTGCAAGATACGAACCTGGGTTCCGTCCGGCAGTTTTTCACTCAGCTGGTAGCTGATAACGGTCAGATTCACTCACATAGTAATCTAACCGCGGCAACTCCGTCTCGTCCGAGTAGCGGCCATGGCTCCACTGTTGGGACGCCATCAAAAGTGGGTTCCCCCGAAAACAGGGCCGTCCCGACCGAGTCTCGACGACACTCGTAGCCGACGAAGGGTGGCATCGATGTGTGTCAGCAGTCGGCCGTGACAGCAAAAATCATCCATCAGACCCCCCAGACGCTGTGTCCCGCCGGGGGAGCTGTCAGGGAATCAGCGATTCGGAACCCCGCTTACCGGCGTTACACCAGCGGACAGTAGCTATTCCAGGTCGAACCGGTCGTTGGTCATCACTTTGTGCCAGGCATCGACGAAGTCCTGCACGAATTTCTCCTCCTCGCTCGCGTAGACGTCTCTGAGGGCCCGCAGTCGGGAGTTCGAGCCGAAGATGAGATCCACGCGGCTGGCTTCCCAGACCACGTCGCCGGTTTCGCGGTCACGCACCTCGTATACCTCCCTGGGGCCCGAGGTGGCGTCCCATTCGTAGTCCATATCCAGCAGATTCTCGAAAAAGTCGTTGGTCAACGTCCCCGGGCGGTCTGTGAACACGCCGAGTTTCGAGTCCTGATAGGTGGCACCCAGAGCGCGCATTCCGCCGACAAGCACCGTCATCTCCGACGGCGTCAAATTAAGCAGGTCCGCCCGGTCGACCATGAGTTCCTCAGCGAGCCCATCGTACTCGCCGTCGAAGTAGTTGCGGAAGCCGTCGATTCGCGGTTTGAGTGCCTCGAACGACTCCTCGTCGGTCCGCTCCTGTGAGGCGTCAGTTCGCCCCGGCTCGAACGGGACCGTGACATCGTACCCGGCATCGGCGGCCGCCTGCTCGATAGCCGCATTGCCACCCAGTACGATGAGGTCCGCCATGGAGACCCGCACGTCGTCGGAACAGGCGTCGTTGAACTCCGTCTGGATTTCCTCGAGCGTCGAGAGCACCGTCTCGAGGTGCTGTGGTTCGTTGGCCTCCCAACTCCGCTGTGGTTCGAGTCGTATCCGGGCACCGTTGGCACCGCCTCGCTTGTCGCTATCGCGGTAGGTGGACGCCGACGCCCAGGCAGTCTTGACCAGCTGTGACACCGAAAGCTCCGAGTCGAGCAGTTCCGTTTTGAGATCGGCGGCTTCTCGTTTGCCGATAGTGTCGAAGTCAGCATCCGGAAGCGGGTCCTGCCACAGCATCGTCTCCTCGGGTACGTCGGGGCCGAGGAATCGCTCCGGCGGCCCCATATCACGGTGGATGAGTTTGTACCACGCCCGGGCGAAGGCATCCAGGAACTCCATGGGATTGTCCCGATAGCCTTCGATAATCTCCCGGAGCTCGGGGTCCCGCTTGAACGCGATATCCGCCGTCATCATCATCGGCGCGTGTTTTTCGGCGGGGTCGTGTGCGTCCGGAACGGTGTCCTGAAGCTCCTCGTCGACAGGTTTCCACTGTTTCGCACCGGCAGGGCTCTCCGTCAGCTCCCACTCGTAGTCGAGCAGGTTATTCAGATAGGAGGTGTCCCACATGGTCGGCCACTGGTTCCACGCTCCTTCGATGCCGCTGGTGGTCGTCTCGGACCCCGTGCCGGCGTCTGGCCACCCCAGTCCCTGTGCCTCGATAGGGGCCGCCTCGGGTTCGGGGCCCATGTCGTCGTCCGAGGCGCCGTGTGACTTCCCGAACGTATGCCCACCGGCGATGAGTGCGGCCGTCTCCGCGTCGTTCATCGCCATTCGGCCAAACGCCTGGCGGATACGCTTGGCCGACTTGCGCGGGTCGGGGTCGCCATCCGGTCCCTCGGGGTCGACGTAGATGAGTCCCATGACGGTGGCCCCGAGCGGTTCCTGTAGCTCGTCGTCAGCATCGAACCGCTCGGCCTGTGGTGCTTAGTTTGCGTGGGTTTACCGGCCATAGTGCGGAACAACGGAACTGAAACAGAGAGTTAGCCTTGGTCGAACTGTTGCTGTTGGCAAGTCCGTTCAGTGAGAGCAACGAGTGGAGACACCCGATTCCGAGTTAGTATCCGGCCGCAGTAATGCGGTTCATGCAGTGAACAACGTTCATGGACACCTGATTCCGAGTTAGATCAGGTGCGGGGGAACTCGTAAGGGAGTGCAACTTCAGCATTATTTGTTCGAAACTTGAATAGAACGGAGGACACACGCCTGATTCCGAGTTAGTACCGCTATATCTGTCTGTCTCACTCGCTGAGATTGTCGTTGTAACTCGGAACTAGGTGTGTTCTCACTAGCTACTAGACTAGTTACTAGACTGGTTGGCAGACTAGTTGCCAGATTAGTTATTAGAATAGTGTACTAGCTAGACAAGCGATAACAACGACAACACACTACCACTATCTAGAACCACTTTCCTAGTTAGGATTGGTTTCGTAGCTGTTGTTGAGAAATCGTCCAGCCAACAAGTCCCAGTCCAAACGGGGGGGAGGGGCATCCCTGCAACTCCCACTAACTCGGAATCAGGTGTGTGTGTCCCCCGGAAGGTCTCGACACAGTCACCAGCGGTTCGATGGGACCCGCTCAGGCTGGATCGACAGGGGCCACGTACTGGCTCTTGACTTTGTCGCCGTCCCGCCACTGGAGGTAGTAGTACTCCCGCCCGTTGATTGTCTTCGTCGTCAGAGTCCCTTTCGATGCGGATATCCCGGCCTTCTCACGAGCTGATTCGAGCTTGTCTTCCCACTCTTCATCATCGTCCCAGTCGTCAGGTCTCTCGACTGCCTCGGCAGACGATTCTTCTCGGGTGGATCTCTCAAGCTCCGCAACCAGTGTTTCCACGTGTTGAATGGCGTCACGACGGTGTTGCTTGATAACTGATTTATCACTCTCAGCTGCTTGTATCGCACGGAGGTGTTCGAGCGCCTCGATTGCGTGGTCGCGGTCGCCCATATGCTAACCAACAGACTCCGCAGAACCATCTATTTGTTGGTTAGTTCAATGCGGTCTGACCTATATTATTTCCACGTCTCAAAACCTGTAGCTCGGTCAACAGGTGGATGCGAGCAGCCTCGACAGTCCCTCGGTGATGTGGTCGGGTTCAGAGAGTCGTTCGGTACGTGCCATTCCTGTCACGGCCTAACACCGGCTTCCCGCCGATTCAGGACTGCCGAGTACGCGTGAAACGACAGTGACTGGACCTCTGCGAGGCAGTTCAGCCGTATCCATACACATAAAAGAGTCGGGAGAAAATCACGGATATGGCACTTGTCGCTGAATATGAACTCCAATGTGCGGACTTTCCGCTCGTCAACGTCGCAAGAAATGTTCCTGAAGCGACAATAGAAGTAGAACTGCAGTTCAATCACGGCGACCAGCCGCCGTTCATCGTTTATGTGATGCACGCTCCGGATGAGGCAGTCGAACAGGCCTTCGAGTCCTCGCCGTTCGTCGGCGAGTATACACTCGTCGGGCATGCTGGTGAAACATATCGGTACCGCGTTCTCCCGGCTGTGGGGTTAGAGGCTCAGCTCGGCGACCAGATTGAGGACCTGGACGGGCTCCGTGCCTTGGCTGAGGCCGATGCTGTCGTTGAGCGAATCCGCGTGACATCACGGGGGTGGGTCCAGGAAGCCTGGTTTGCCGACCGTGACGCGTTCGATGAGTTCCGGACCTTCTGGCAGAGCAACTGCGGTTTCGAACTCCGACGGCTCACGAAGGACGGTGAACCCAAGCAACCGGGCGACGGACTGACTGACCCCCAGCGTGAGGCGCTCAGGACGGCCTACGAGATGGGCCACTTCGAGGTTCCCCGATCGGCGTCGCTGTCTGAGGTCGCCGACGAACTCGGGATTACCCCGTCCGCAGTATCGGAACGGCTACGGCGTGCGCAGACGCATATCGTCGAGACGACAGTTGCATCGACCTGGCCGAAGCTACCTGACAAGTACTAGATTTGGTGGCTATTTAAATTGCACCACAGTTGGGGGCTACCGTTAGGCCGTCCGAAGTCGAACTAACTCATCCAGTTATGCCATCTGAACAATCACACGATACCAGTGTATCCACTGCGGGCGAACTCGCTATTGACGCCCGGAACGTCCACGTCACATATGCCGACGGTACAGAGGCCGTACAGGGTGTCGACTTACAGGTCGAATCCGGCGAATTTTTCGGATTTCTCGGACCGAACGGCGCCGGCAAGACAACGACCATAAAGACGTTTGCGACGCTTTTGCATCCGACTACTGGAACAGTCCTTGTCAACGGGTATGACGTCGAGACGAAGTCGACAGCCGTTTGTGAATCCATCGGCTATATGGCCCAGGAGACCAGCGTCGACGAGGAGCTCACCGCCCGTGAGAATATTCGGTTTGCCAGCAAAGTCTATGGGGTGCCAAGCGACGAACGTGCCGACCGTGTCGAGCAGTTGCTGGACCTGGTGAATCTCACAGATGTCGCCGACACTCGAGCCGAGAACTTCTCCGGTGGGATGAAAAAGCGCCTGGACGCAGCGACGGTTCTCGTTCACCGACCCCCGATTGTGTTTCTTGACGAACCCACGACTGGTCTGGACCCCGAAGCCAGGATTGCCTTCTGGGAGTATTTGCGCCGGATAAACGAACTCGGGACGACCGTGTTCCTGACGACACAGTACCTCGAAGAGGTGGACCGGCTCTGTGACCGTATTGGCCTGCTTCAGGACGGGCAGATTGTCACGACTGACACGCCCGAATCACTGAAATCGTCGATCGGCGGGGAGATTCTCGAACTCCAACTGGAAGAGCCGAGCGCCAACCGGATGGACCACGCGAAACGGGCCATTCGACAGTCCGATGTCCTCGATGACTCGACGGTGGAGACGACCGAGACGACACTGAGAGTCAGAGCTGCGGAGGTCCGTGAGAACGCGAGCGCTCTTCTGGTCTCGCTGCACGAGGCCGGTATCACCGTCACCGGCTTCGAGGTACACTCTCCGACGCTCGACGACGTCTTCCTCGAACTAACTGGAAGCGAGGCGGTGACGGCCGAGGACGAGACCGAGACACCTGCCGTTGACCAGCAGGAGGTGGCCAGATGACGCCCGCACCCGAGGAGTTCGAGGTCTCAGGAGCCGAAACCGCAGAACGGGCGTCCGGAAGCGACACCCTCACTGACGTGTGGTTCAGCCTCGAACGGTGGCTAGTCAAGACAACACGGAACCCCTTCGTGACGTTCTCCTCGCTGGTCCAGCCAGTCATCTTCTTCGTGTTGATGGCGGAGGTCGTCGGGGCGATTGCCAGCGGGATTCTTACCGAAACTGTCGGAGATATTCACTACGTTTCCTATCTCACACCGGCGATTACCATCCAGTCGGCCCTCGCCGCCGCCGCTGTCTCGGGTATCGGTCTGGTCGACGATATCGAGACTGGGATGTTTGACAAGCTGCTTGCGTCACCGATGCACCGAAGTGCGATGTTCCTCGGGAAGATACTCTCGGAGGTAATCCGAATCGCCGTTCAGACGGTCATCATCCTCCTCCTCGGATTCGGTCTCCTGACGCTCAAGACGGGAGCCGGCGTCGGCGAATTCGTTCGGACAGGTCTCCTTGGTATCGTCGGTATCATCGCCGTTGCGGTGCTGTTCGGTGGTGTGTTTATGGCCTTTTCCAACGTGGTGGCGCTGATAACCCGAGATAGAGAGGCGACTATCATGATCGCGAACCTGCTTACGTTTCCGCTGCTGTTCGTCTCCAGCGCGTTCGTTCCGCTCGCAGCGTTGCCGAACTGGATTCAAACGCTCGCGGTCGTGAATCCGATCACCTATGGGGTCGACGCAATCCGCGCGTTGCTACTCGGACGCGGCGTCGCATCAGTCGTTGAGCTCAGTTCGCTGCCGGGTCTCTGGGGAACTGTCGCCCCGGCTGTCGCTGTCTTGCTGGGGTTCAATATCGTGTTGGGTGGCGTCGCAGTTAGCTTGCTCAACCGGGCCTCGCGAGCCGCAGTCAAATAACCGAGCGTAGTGCCTGCAGTTCCCGCGTAGTCATGCTCGTGTGACCGACCGGTGTCACCGGCTATGGTTCCAGGACGGGTTTGAACTGCGTCTCGTTTCTCATCATATCACTGTAGGCGTCCTCGACCCGGTCCAGTGGATATGTTTCGACCATGGGTTCGATGTCGTTTCTCGCGCTAAAGGCGAGTGTCTCGGTTGCGTCGCCGGCGTGCCCGCAGTCCCATCCCTGTAGGGACTGGCGGTTGCTGACGAAGGGACCGAGGTTGAGACTCACCGGCTCTTCAGGGAGGCCGACAACGACAAGTTCGCCGTTGACAGCGAGTCCCGGCACAACAGATTCGATCGCCCCACTGCTGGGGGCAGTCGCAAGAATGACATCAGCCCCGCCGAGAGACTGAAGCGTTTCCCCGGGGTCGGAACCATCCGTATCGACGTACTGGTCGGCGCCGAGTTCTTTCGCGAGCGACCGCTTTTCGCTCCCCCGCGAGAGAGCAACTGTCTCGTATCCCGCGACACTCGCGAATTGAACGCCCAGGTGACCGACGCCGCCGATACCCAGAACGGCGACGACATCGCCCTGTGTCGCACTGCTGTGCCGGAGCGCGTTGAACGCAGTCATGCCTGCACAGACGAGCCCAGCCGCGTGTCGCGCTTCGAGGGACTCTGGAACCGAAATGACTGCTTCTGGTCGGGCGACCATGAACTCCGCGTAGCCGCCATCGCTGGTTACGCCCGTCATCCGCTTTCGCTCACAGTTCGTAAAGTCACCACGACCGCACTGCTCACATGAGAAACAGTGTCCGCCGTGCCAGCCGACGCCCACACGCTGCCCGGGCTCCCAGGCGGTCACCGCCGAACCGACTGCGTCGACACGTCCGATGACTTCGTGTCCGGGGATGCGTGGGTAGTTGATGTCCAGCCCCGGTATCGTTCCCTCCTTGACGATAGAATCACTGTGACACACGCCACAGGCTTCGACCTCGATACGAACGCCGTTCGACGGCGTCTCAGGGACCGGCCGGTCGACAACTTCGAAGGATTCGCCCGGTGAGGTGACCTGTACGGCTGACATACGTCGGTCTGTTAATGGCATAACTTGTCGGAAGGCCACCAACTGCTTCCGTATAAACGCTTATATTCGAACTGGCGTCAGTGAACACTGTCCGTGGCGGTCGTCACCGACAACGTGCGCTCCGGGTGTTCAGCCACACCAGCCACCGGTCTGTGTAGCGTCTATGCGTCGGCCTGGGGCTCACTCACTGCTCTCGTGGATGTCTATATCGGTGCGCTGTTTGGAATGTCCTCTACGAACTCGAATTCGCGTGGCCGCTTATAATCCTCCAGCATCTCGCTATCGAGACAGTGGTCCTCTAGCTCCTCGGCGGTGACACTGTCGGCGACGACGAGGGCTTTCGGTACTTCGCCCCACTCGTCGTCGTCGACGCCGAACACATCGACCGACTCCACCGATGGATGGGAGAGAAGCGCTGCTTCCACGTTCTCGGGATAGACGTTTTCACCGACGAACTTGATCCGGTCGTCAAGGCGACCGGTAAGGCGATAGTACCCCTCGGGTGTCTCAAGGGCCGCGTCACCGGTGAAATACCACCCGTCGATAATCGTTGCGCTGGCGCTGTCGTGGTCGCTCCAGTATCCCTCGAACGCACAGACGGTGTCCCGTCGGATTATCAGTTCGCCTTCCTCGCCGGGCGGGGTGACTTCGGTCGGGTCATGGGAACCCATTTCGACTGTCCGCATATTATCTGACGAAGCGAACCCAAAGATTCGGTGGTCGTCGTGGTTCCGGAGGTTTATTTTCGTGTACGGTGGGAATATCTCGCTCATCCCGTACACGTTGTACAGATACTCCGGATTGATCACACTCTTGAACTGCTCGAACAGCTCATCGCTGATTGGTGCCGCCGTGGATGTCACGAAGTTCACCGAGCCGAACAGACTCCGGTCATACTGCTCGGACGCTCGCCACACGCTGAGTGTCCGGTCGAACATGATGGGGACAGCGTGGAGCGCGGTGATATCCTCTTCGTCGATCACCGCCAGGTTATGTTCGGGTTCGAACTTGGGAGCTGGGACGTAGGTGCCCTCTGTGGCCACCATTGTCAGGAGATTGCCGTGGAATCCGACGGTGTGACACAGCGGAATCTCCCCGAGCAAGACGTCGCGGTCATAACTCCGCTGGCTGTGAATGTGGTGGAACACTCGGTTGACGCCGACGCGATGGGTGATTTCGATACCACTCGGCTTCCCGGTGGTTCCGGAGCTGTACTGGATGACGCTCAGATCGTCCGGGGAAACCGACACCGGCTCCGGGTCGGACTCCCGGTGGAGGCTTTCGAACTGGTCGATACCGGACTGGGATGTCTCGCCGGTCGTGACGAACGTATCGCAGGCCAGTTCGGCCTTGAGATCAGCGACGAGCTCACCGATTTCTTCGCCGTATACGATGAGCTCCGGATCCATATCGGCGACGAAGAACCGCAATTTATCGGCGTTAATCCGAAAGTTAAACGGGACAGCGACAGCCCCGATACGTTGGACAGCGAGCGCAGTGAACACGTGCGCTGGTGTGTTCGCTAAGGCGATACCGACGCGGTCACCGGGGGCGATATCGTAAGCCTGCAGGCCCGCAGCGATGCGATCTACCCGTTCATCCACTGTGGCGTAACTGTAGTGTTCTCTCGTTCGGGCGTCGATGATAGCGGTCTGGTCAGGAATCTTCTGTACTGTGTTTTTGAACAGCTCGTCGACGGTCCACATAAGTGCCAAACGCACCCAGCCACGTTTAAATTTATATATGTATTAGAGAAATCATCTGGTGGAGGACACTCGCCCGGCAACGGTACCGCTCGCTCGATTGCACTACTACGTTCTCACGGTGTTTATTTCAGCTGAATATCGTAAATTATGTGCAAGGAGACACAGTTTTTCGGACTATGGAGTACACGGTCGGGATAGTCACTTACGAGCGACCCGAGAGTATCGGGTCCCCGCTTGACAGTCTCCTCTCGCAGACTCGGCTTCCGGATGAGTTACTCATCGTAGACGACAGCGACAGCTCGAGAACAACGCAGGTCGTCGAGTCGTTCCGTCCGAAATTCGAGGCTGCGGGCGTTCGACTATCGTATACTCGTCGCTCTGGGGGTCGGAGCATGCCCGGCGCACGGAACGATATCATCGAGGCCGCCACTGGCGACGTCGTCTGTTTTATCGACGACGATGTCGTCTGCGAAGAGTCCTGGCTCGCCGCCATAGACGACGGGTACAGTCGAGACGACGTTGCAGCCGTCTGTGGTCCGGCGATTCGGACCGACCAGGACCTCATGCCTACGGACACTCGTATTACCGATCAGACGAACCGCAACACTATCAGCGAATACGGGGAAGTAAACGAGATATCCCACTGCTGGATACCACCATCACCCGTCGAGACGGAGGCTGGAAGAGGCGCCAACATGTCGTTCAGGATCTCCGCACTCGAAGCGATTGGCGGTTTCGACACCCGGTACGAGGGCCCGGCGGTGTTCGAGGAGTGGGATGTCATGGCACGTCTCAAGCAACGGGGGTTTGACCTCCTCTATCAGCCCGAGGCTACGGTCTACCACTTCGAAACCGAGGAGGGTGGGGCGCGCACTGATGACAACGTCCGACCGACGAGCTACTGGTACGCGAAAAATAGCCTCCTCTTCCGGCGGAAAAATTTCCGCGAGACCTTCTATCGGTCCGTGGCACTGCTGTTTTTTGTTGGGACGAGTCAGCTCCCGCCAATCTGGCGCCGCATCGCTGCACTCGTGGCACTTGACACCAGCCAGATTGCCTGGTTGAAGGGGTACTGGCACGGTCTCAGTGCAAACACGGCGTAAGCCACGGTCCGAGCAGTTACACTGGTAAAGCGTCGTCGCGCACAAATATTAAATGAGCCACGGCTGGCACTATCAGTATGTCTCGGACGATTGCGGAACGAAAGGAGCGTCTCGCAAAGCATGCTGACGAGGTCGCGGAGTCGGTCGGCACTCCCGCGCTCATCTTCTTCGAGGCCGACGTACGCCGGCAGTACGACCGTCTCCGGTCAGCACTCGACGCTCACTACCCCGACTCGACCGTGCACGTCGCGGTCAAAGCGAACCTCGTTCCCGGGCTTCTTGGACTGTTGGCGGACCGTGGTGCCAACGCCGAAGCCTACGCAAACTGTGAGTTCGAAGTGGCACGCCGCGCCGACTTCGACCCTGCGGACATCTTGTTGACGGGAATGAACAGGGACGAGTCGACTGTCCGTCGGATACTCCAGGCTGGCACGTCACAGATACTGGTCGATAACATCTCTGAGCTCCGCTCGCTCGCATCGGTCTCCCGGGATCTCGGGATACAGTGTGACGTGTTGCTGCGGGTGAATCCTGCGGTGGATATTCCGACCCATCCTGCTATCACGACTGGCGATCGCGGGAGCAAGTTCGGGATGTCGGTCGCGAGTGGCAGCGCTCTCGAGGCTGTCCGTCGGACCGTCGATGCGGACGGGCTCCGTCTTCACGGGCTCCACTGTCACCTCGGGAGTCAGATCGATAGCGTCGAACCGTACAAGGTGGCGACACAGAGCCTGATGGATTTCGTCGCCGAGGTGCGAAAAGAGACAGACGAGACGGTAGACGTGCTCGATATCGGCGGCGGATTCCCCATCCAGTACCGGGAGTCGGTGCCCGACATCGAGGCGTACGCGGCGGCAATCGGAAACGAAATCACTGCGGCCTGCACACGGGAGGGGCTCGACCCAGTCGAACTCTATCTGGAACCTGGTCGATACCTGCTTGGGCCCTGTGGGACGCTTCTGGGCTCGGTTGGTGTTTTGAAAGAGACACCAGAGCGTCGGTTTGCGGTTCTGGATGCGGGAACGAACACGGTACTCACACGACAGGAGGTGCCAATATACTCGCCCGACGCCGACGGCGAGGAACGCACCTATGCCGTCGTGGGCCCTCTCTGTTACTCGGCTGATGTATTTGACGAGAACGTAACACTCCAACGACTGGCAGAAGGCGACCTCGTGGCCATTGACAAGGTCGGTGCGTACACGGTTGGTCGCGAAATGCACCTGAACGGTGCTCCGAGACCCCCGATCGTTATTATCGGCGACGACGGGCACCGACGGGTGGTTCGAGAACGAGAAGCCTGTGAGGATGTCATCCCCGGTGTAAACGGGTGAGATCAGGGCACGACGATTACTTGCTGTCTAGTCAGCTGAATCGTGGCTCTCCTCATACGGGGTTGCCTGGTCAGCGGCGACAGCATAGAGCCGTTCGTTGCTGGCCCTGAACGCATCTGTCACCGGCGCGTACGACTGGTGACAGGTGTCGAACAGTCCGATATTGAAATTCTCCCCGTGGCGACCGCCAACGGCCGAGTGGTCGTAGAACCGGAAGTAGTGTGTGCCAACACACCACGGTTTGCTGGCAGCGCCTTCGAGGTAGCGTCGCACTGCTCGCCCGCGTGCAGACTGGTCGGGGACGGCACAGAGTCCAGGCGATGGGAGCGGCGCGTCGAGGGACCCGAACTGCCACTCGCCAATCAGGACCGGCACGTCGTAGCGCTGGGAAAGGGTCTCGTATCGGTCCGCAGATGAGGACTCGTCGAGATGCGACGAGTAAGAGTAGACCGTGAACACATCGGCGTGCTCGACGCAGGGTTCGGCCCAGGATGGCGGGGCCTCGGCAAAGCGGATACCAAGGTTGAGGTGGTTCGAATCGTACCGCTCACAGGCCGACGCCAACGTCGACGCGAACCGGCCCACCAGCGTTCGACTGAACGCTTCGAGATCAGCCATCGCGTCGGACGAGCTGACCTCAACGGTGCTTCCTGCTCGGATGTCGTCGAAGGACACATCGGTCTCCCAGGCCCTTCGCAGCGATTGATTGGTGCCGTACTGGTCCCTGAGACGGTCGGCCAGTGCGTCTCTGGCGGGGCACTCTCCAGGAGTCGAAAGCATCTCTGCTGCTACTGGCCGCTCCAATAACGTCCAGTCCGGGTAATTACAGAGGAAGTACCCCAGCATGTACGGATCGTCCGCCGTCTCCGCCAGCGGGGCTGCGTATTCGTCGACGACCGCCTCGAAATCGGAGTGAAATACGTCGGGAAAGTCACTACAGATGGTCGGGATGTCGTCGAACTCGTACTCCAAGATTCGCGTGTACGGGAACTCCAGCTCCCGTCCGAGCTGTGTCTCGGACCAGGCGCCGATTGTGTTAAATCCAGACGCTACCAGTTCGCCGATGGCCAGCTCGCGCCAGGAACTGCGCCACGAATCCGGTCCGAAGGCCCGGATAAGATTGGCCCCGAGATAATTGAACGCGGAATCGTCACGGTTCTCTTCGTGAGTCTCCTGTACCGGTGTCTCAGTATCCACGTGTGCGTCTGTGAATCGATCGGTGTCGGGGAGCCAGGAGAGTGCGTTCTCGAGACCATCGTATGCCGACTCGATGACGGGCCGCACCGTGGATACACCGGTCGACCAGAACGGATGGCCGTCAGGGTCAACCAACCACCAGCGGTCTCCATCGGTGGTCGTCCGGAAGTAGCCAGTCCCCTCGTAGGACTGAGTCGTCCAGCCACCCCAGGACGAGAACGACGACGGCCACTTTGCGTTAGCTACACGGTCGAGTCTGGACTGAAGGTGGTCGGTCATCGCCTGTTCATCAGTGAACTTTCGCGGATGGGAGTGGACCGCACTCTGGCCGAACTCGTCAAGTAGCTCCTCGGTGTGTAACGCCGGTTCCTCGACTGGTGGTGGGCTCTCGCGGGTGATCACGAGCGGTGACTGGCACCAGCTGGTGCCGTCACCCCGAGTCTCCTTGACGCGGAGGATGATTCGCTCTACGTCACCGGGATCGACTTTTTGCCCCCCGAGAAACGAGTTCAGCCAAGCCCCGTCACGCGACCGTTTCACCTGGTGTTTCGTAAGTTCGTTGAGGGGGATACGGACCCGGGCCGAACACTCCGGGAGGGTCCGTATGTTCATCACGAACTGATCGTCGGATTTACTCCAGATTAGTTCCGGTACCCGGGAGAGGAGAGACTGACTACCGTCCGTAAACAGGAGCTCGAAGACTGACGCATGCTCACCGGTCTGGAGAACATCGAAGGAGAGACAGTCCTCTTTTGAGAGCGTTCCCTGCGGGATGTCGTAGACGAGCCTGCCGTTGTCGTCGCCCGTTTGGTACCACTCACCAGTGTCCAGTGGGACCGATCGGTCGAGATGCGTAATATCGCTCGTTTGTTCAGGTGAGAGAACTGCTTTGGTGTATTGCTGTTGCTCCATCTTTCGGTTAAAATGTAATTAAAAAGCTATATATATTTTTTGAATATAGCATTGAAAAGTACCTCTCAGCGTCGATTTGGGCGGCACAGCACCGTCGATACACTCAATTGTGTCACGTCTCGACGGTTCCCGCGCCCGGTTACAGATCTGAAGCTGACATTGGGCGAGTGTCTGCGGTGTCCACTCTCGCTGACACCGCCCTCGCGAAGCCCTCTGCACCTGTGCTGTCTATCTCTCGTCCCGTTCCCGTGAGGGAAACCAGCTGTCGTGACGCAAAACCAGTAGTCCGATTGTGTGATCTTTTGGGGCAACCATGACAATCACCAAGCATATTACTCGTCGCTTCGAGTGCCGACCATGCATACTGACCGGCAGCGTCCAGAGACCGGAGCAGAGAGCCTGATTGGACAAGTTGGAGAGCGAGCCGAGTCTTTTCTGGCGGATGTTCTCGAAGATTACGGCGAGACATTCCCCATCACAGGGACCAGCCTCAAGTATGCAACTGCCCCGCTGTACGTCCTGCTCAGCGAGGCACACCTCCTTCTCGAAGAGTGCGCTGTCGCCGTGCCGACTTTCGACGGCGAATGGCAGCTGGTCGACATACCTGACTGGCGCCTCGCCCGGCGTCTCCACACCCTCGCCCTCGTGGAGGGGACGAGACACGGGTCCCCTACACATCAGCAGCTGATGGCCGATATCTATACGAACAGGGGGTTCGCTCGCGTCAAGTCCGGAGACGTCGTCGTTGACACTGGTGCGTATGTCGGTGGGTTTACTCGCTATGCCGCGGAGCGGGCAAGCGAGGTAATCGCCGTCGAACCGAACGCAACTGTCAGCGACGTGCTGTGGTGGAACACCACCGATCTTCCCAACGTGACTGTTGTTCCCGAGGCTGCCTGGGTGGAGCCCACAGAGCTAGAGATCAACACCTCCGTCCACGCGTTCGAGAACTCGGTCCTGGCTCCCGACAATTACGAGACTGGCGACTCGTTCCGTGTCGACGCCGATACCATTCCGAACATCGTTCGGGAGCACGGACACGAGCGTATCGACTTCCTCAAGATAGAGGCTGAAGGGGTCGAGTGTGAGATACTGCAGGGCGCACTCGAGACGGGATTTCCGATTGACCGAATCGCTGTCGACGCCTCGCCCGAGCGGAACCGTGGCGATGTCGTCGACGAGGTATGTGAGATACTTGCGACGCATGGGTATCGCTCTCAGACCAAAGCTCAGTCACGATGGCACTGGGGTGACGATATCGTCTTTGGGAAGCGTTCTGACCAGTGAGACAGGCGGCTGTGTCTTTCAGAACTCGTCCAGCCAGCGAGCCGTCGTAGCCGCCCGCCACAATCGTTCCTGAGACTCGACGCCGTCCGGGACTGGCAACTCGGCATGCAGCCGTTCCAATTGGTCTTTCTCGAGATACGACTCCTCGACGAGTGTTCCATTCGAAAGGGCTGCCTGGAGAGTGCTTGCCTCCTCCTGGATTCCCCGCCTGAGGAACGAGCTGTAGGCGTTGGCATGCACTGGCTGTTCGCGAACGGACTCGGGTACAATGCCTCTGGCAGCCTGGCGGACGAGGCGTTTGTGCCGGCCGTTGTGGAATCGAGAGCCAGGGCCAAGACGGAACAGGAACGCTATAATTCGCGAGTCCAGGAACGGGTGAAACAGCTCAGTCCCGTTGGCCAGTGCGATACGACGAATCGAATCCGAGACAAAATCCATGTAGGGGTCCGTGAGCTGGTACCGGAGTGAGCAGTTCACGAACGACAGCGCCCGGGAGACGGTCTTGGGCTCTCGCCGAGCGGCCGGGGGCCGCTCGTCGTCCCTGTCAACGCCGATAGGGGGGTCCCGATAGTTCAGTTCCCGGAGTGTGACTGACTGGCTCGTGGCCGCTGGAAGCAGTCCGTACAACAATCCAGCTTTGAGCACCGATAGATCGTCCCGCCAGGCCTCACGGACGAAGTCGGCCACGTGACCCTCACACAGCAGGTCAGTGTAGGCGAGCCGATTTCCGTCGAAGAGGTTCCCCCCGACACCCGTAAAGACGCCCTCAAAGCCGTCGGCGCGTGCTTTCGCAGTGACAGTGTCGAAGAGTTCAAGGCTCGAATCCCGACACGGTGTCCCAACAAGGGCCCTGAAATCACGTTTCAACGGCCAGATATCGGCCCCATCAAGGAAAGTAGTGGAAACGCCGTCGGTGGAAACTGCGCTGGCGGACGTTCGCTCATCGATGGCGGATATCCCGTCGAACGTGACGACGAACGCTTCTGCCCGCCCTGTCTCCCTCCGGGCGCTCTCTTCCGTGACAAGGGACCCGATGAGTGTCGAGTCCAGCCCGCCGCTCATCATCACTGCCGCGTTGCCAACTACCTCGAGACGGTTCCCGATCGCCGACCGAAGCAACTGTTCCAGTTGACGTCCGTGGTCAGAAATGTTGGCGTCGGGAGCGCAGCCATACGGTGGTCGCCAGTATCGGTCGACGGAGAGACCATCTGGGTCCCAGGTGACGACCGTGCCAGGCTCGAGCCGAGCGATATCTCTGTAGAAGGATTCTCCGGCTGTCTCGAGACGACTGTCGAGGAACTCACGGATGAGGTGGCGATTTGGCTCATCAGCTACGCTGGAGTGGGCAGCGATTGCACGCGCTTCCGACCCCGCGACGAACAGGTCATCAGTAGCGGCGTAGTAGATATGCCTGATACCTGTTCTGTCTCTTGCCGCGACCGACCGGCGCCGATTACTATCCCACAGCACGGTCGCGAAGGGGCCTCGAATTTGCTCCGGGAACTCCGTCCCCCACTTTGTGTACGCGTCGAGGACCAGACGAGAGTCCGGTCGTGGTTTCGAGGGCTCCTGTCCCAGTCGCGCTAATAGCTGCTCCCGATTGTCGATCCGACCGTCGAATGCGACGTAAATACCGCCCTCTGACACGGGCTGTGACGCGTGAGGTCTCGAACCCGTATTGAACTGGTGACAGCCGATTGAAGCCGTCCCGACGTGCGTGGCCCCCTCTCCGTCGTGGCCGCGGTAGGAGAGCCGGTCGAAGAGCCGTTCGAAGACGGTTGGCTCCACCTGTTGCTTGTCGACTACTGCCAATATTCCGGACATCCGAGATTGCTGCGAGGTGCAGGCGATTCAGAACAACCCTCGGACTCGGCTGATGCACCGACGGACGTTACGTTTAACGAGATCGCGAACGGATGGAGAATCCGCTGTGACGTAGCCGACACCACCGTCTGGTTCCGTTCCAGTGTATGCCATTCGGCTGTTATTTCAGTGCCATTTGACTTATATTTTGCTCTCTATCGGGAGATACGACCGCAAGCACGTTGATTCAGACGGGTGATGACCGCGCGGGCACAGGTCCAGTCCGGGCTCACTCAGGTCGAGAGCCGTTCGAGGAAATAGAAATTACCGTCCTCGTCCTGCTGAATCCGGTCCTCCGTGCGGAGCCAGCCGTCGGTAAACAGTTCGCTGGCCGTTATGTGTCGGTTCCAGTAGCCGGGTGTCACGACATCGCCACGGAGCAACAGCTCACCATCGTTTCCAGGGGGTAGCTCACGGCCAGTGGACGGGTCTACCAGCTTCGTCTCTAGGACATCGGCAGGCTGACCGATGTAGTTCGGTTGAGTGTCCGCCGACAGGGTACCCATGCTCACAGCGAGTGATTCAGTCTGCCCATAGTAGTTGATGACGTTGTCGACATCGTAGGTCGCTTCGAAGTCGGTAAACGTGGACTTCGACCGAAGCAGGCCGGTTGTGACCATGCATATCTCCAGTGACGACGTGTCGGACACTGCCTCGTCGTCAACTTCGATAGTCTCGCGCATCTGCTGGGGTTTTAGCAAGTTGAGGCGAGGTTCGTACTCCGCGATAAGTTCGCTCCACCACTGGGGGTCCCACTCTGCCTGCAAGACCACCGAACCACCGACACACAGCGCGGGCAGTGCTGACCCGTATATACCCGGACTGCGACAGAGGGGGACGGAAGCGAGAAAGATATCGTCGTCTGAGAGGTCAAACACATTGGCCGCCATCTCTACGACAGCCGTAATATTTCTATGTGTATGGATGACCCCTTTCGGTGTGCCTGTCGTCCCGGAGGTGTAGACGACTTTCGCGATGTCGTCGTCCATCTGTGGTTCCACAGTCATCGACGGCTCCGAGACCTCGGTGATACCGAGGTCTCCAACGGCTGCCGTGTCGATTTTTGCCACCGGTATCTCGGCGAGTGGGTCCCCTGATATCTGCTCCCGGAGTCTCATAGCGTACTGGTCGGTTGTCACCACCAGGGACGGTTCGATGTCCGCGAGCACGTGACTCGCGACCTCTCCGCCCCACCTTTCGTCCATCGGCACGCCGACTGCGCCGACACGCCAGATGCCAAGCAGCACAGAAACGTATGCCGAATCGTTCGGCAGGTGGAGGATAACGCGGTCTGATGGCCCGATGCCGTTCTCCCGGAGGAGTCCCGCAACGTACCCAGATTCTCTCCGGAGCTGCTGGTAGGATTTGTCATCACGTCCCGGTGTTCGGATAGCGACGTCATCGTTTCCTGTTGCGAATCGGTCGAACTTTCGGCAGACGTTCATATACTAATATCTCCCCCCAAGAGAGAATAATAAAAATGTCGGTCGATAGCCACTTGAGCTGTGGTCGGGTACCCATCGGTGGCCCCGGTGGCGTATCCAACACCCGAACAACAAAATTTAACTTCAGCTGTCGGTCAAAATTTACTATGGTCGTTGGACCAGCTCACCACTACGGAGTCAACGTATCGGATATCGATCGGTCGATAGAGTTCTACCGTGACGTTCTCGGGCTTGAGGTCCTCCGTGAGGAGCAGGAATTGAGCGACCACCACGAGGACCTCCTCGGCGTCGACGGCACGGAGGGAACGTTCGCTGTTCTTGGGGGCAACGGGTTCAAATTCGAACTGAAGAGCATCTCGGAACCCTCTACGAAGAATATCAACGCCATGCGAAGGCCTGTCGATATTGGTGACGACCACTTCTGTTGGGAAGTCGAAGATATCGATGCAACCTACGAGGAGCTGACCGAACGGGGCGTGGAGTTCCTCGGTCCGCCCAAGTCGGTCGGTACAGTCGATTCCAGAGTCGCTTACTTCTACGATCCCGACGGGAACGTTCTCGAACTCGTCGAGCCGGGTTCGTAACTGGACCCCAGCGTTTTTCAGGGGCTAGTGGAGTTCGGTTCCACGGCAGTATTCAACGCCACCCACAGTCGTACCACTCCCTCTGGCACATTGGGCACGGGCGCGTAGCGGGTACCAACACGTCACTGACCCTATCTGTGAATAAACCACAACTAATTTGCATGATTCCCTGATGTGATTTCGTATGTTCGATGTTGAGCAGCACCTCCAAGAGATGGTGCAGCTGCACTTCGAAGACGGTCGCGGCGCACCGTACTGGATTGAAAAGAAGTCGGAACTCTCCTTCGACCCCGTTGCCGAAATTGAGGGCCCGTCAGACCTGCACCTGTTTGCCGACGACGACGCGTACGGTTCCTTTCCCACCGAACTTCTGCAGACAGCGCCGAGGCAACTCATCCCACAGCAGTACGATGCGAGCGATTACGGGCTGTTCAGCTCCGGTGGGCGAACAGGCACGCCAAAGTGGACGGCCTGGGTGGCCGACGGAATGCAAGCTCGTGTCGACGAGACCTGGCGTGATATGCTGCGTGCAAACGGCGTGCCAGAGGGCCGAGACCTGTTCTATATCGGTCCCACTGGCCCCCACGTGTTTGGGAACGGCATGCGAAACCTCGCAAACAACCGTGGTGGGTCACTGGTTACTATCGACCTAGACCCCCGCTGGATTCGGACCGCCAAGACGGACCGCGAACTGCAGATGACAGACACCGCGGACCGCTACCTTCAGCATCTCCGCAGCCAGGTACAGGATGTCATAGCCCAGCACGGAGATCACATCGGGATGGTCGTGTCCACTCCCACAATAATCGGTGACCTGTACCGGGACGGACTGCTCGACGAACTCGATCTTGATGCGGTCGTCTTCTCCGGGCAGGCGATTGCCCCTGAGAACTACCGGCTGCTCTCCCGGGAACTGGACGCGTTCTTTTCGGGCGTATACGGAAACACCCTCACGGGCGTCCAGCCACAGGTAGATTACAACGAGGACCACGACGCCGTCGTGTATCAGCCACAGGATAAGTACGTCATCGTCGAGGTAGTGGAGCCGGGTGGCGACGGGGAGTACGAAACGGTCTCCTACGGGGAAACTGGGCGGACTCTTACGCACGTTATCCGGGAGGGGCTGTTCGCACCGTACCTGCTTGAAGATGATGCGGCGATTCGGCTCCCGTCCCAGTCCGGCAACGTTTCGGCATGTCTCGGAAACCCCGACGTTCCCGAGAGCGAGCAGGACGATATCGAATCCGGGGTGTACTGATAGTCGATGAGACAGATTGTCGCTGCCACGGGAACCGACCGTCAGGAACCGGTTGTCACGGCGGACGTTACGGGGTTTGAGGGGGACCCGATTGGGGCCGTCGAGCGGTTCCCCTCGATGGAGGTGCCGTCGGTCATCGAACGCAATCAACACCAGGGAAAAGCGGCCCTCAACGCGCTCGACAGTGGGGAGCTGGTATCGATGCTGGCTGAGGCTGGCAGTCATTTCGCGAAGGGGACACTCGGTCCGGAAAACACTACTGTCGACGAGTACGTAACCAACGTCGTTCGCGCCACTGGGCTCCCAGTTCGTGCTGTCAGGGAGGCCGTCACCGCGATACGGTCGGCTCTCGAGTCCGTCGATACCACGCTGCGCTCCCAGTTACCAGGTGACGACGTCACAGTCATCGACACCCTCCAGTACGACACCGGCACGGAGCGAACGGTCGGGTATGTCCCACGCGGTCGGAATCTGGCGCTCTTGACCCCGAGCAATCACCCGGCTGTAGTGGCACTATCAGTGGTCGCGCTCGGGGCGAAATACCCGATGGCGATTCGCCCCTCGAACCAGGAGCCGTTCACTGCAGCCAGGCTCGTACACGCACTCCACGAGGCGGGGCTTCCGAAGGAGTCAGTCGTCTTGCTCCCGGGTGAGCGGGAGGTCGGCCAGACTGCAGTCGAACAGTCGGACCTTGCGCTCGGTTTTGGGGGGCCTGACCTGCAGAACCGGTACGCTGACGTGAGTAACGTCAAGATTCATGGCCCTGGAAACAGCAAGATATTCGTCGATTCCGACTATCTCCAGCGTGACGAGGTACTCGATATGTGTAGGACAGCAGTGATGACGGGCGGTGGTCGTGCCTGCACCAATGCAACCCAGATTGTCACCACCGGCGATGGCTCGCTCCTCGCGAAGAAACTTGCACAGCGAGTCGCGGGCGCCACCGTAACGGCTCCACTCTCGGAACGTGCTGAGGTCCCAGCAGTGGTTGCTCCGGCGGAGGCCGACCGAATCGACCGACTCATCGACACCAATCTCACGACCGGCGCCGGTGAGGACCTGACTGCGCGATACGACGACCGAGACCGTGTGATTGAGCAGAACGGTATCACGTATCTCCGTCCGACGGTCCTTCATCTGGACTGGAACGACTTCGATGACGGCCGACACGTTCTCGCCTCCGAACTCCCCTTCCAGTACACGGTGGTCGTCCAGGTCCCGAAGACGGATATCGGGACTGCGCTGTCGGATTCGCTCGCCGTCACAACCTTTACCCACGACGACGGACTCGAGGAGACGTTGCTTCGGGACTCGTCGATAGAGAAGCTGTTCGCAAACGGCGAAATGGTGTCAGATATCGACCTCCGAGAACCACATCAGGGCTTCCTTACCGATTTCCTGTTCAGGAAACAGGCTTACCGACCATCGAAGTGACAGCTCCTGGTAGCCTCTCCACCGCCAGAACCTGGGAGCGGTGACTGACACACCATCTCGCACTATCGGTGATAAAAAGGGCCGAATAACTTGAGGAAAGAACTACAGGATGGCGCTCGGAAGAATCCGCTGTCATGTCTCTAGAGAAATCAAAGAATACGGGCACAGGCCCGTCAGACGATACGACGTACGCAATCTCGGCGCAGGATGTCCATATCACCTACGAGGACGGGACCGAAGCCGTGCAGGGTCTCTCTCTCGAGGTTGAGCGAGGCGAGTTTTTCGGGTTTCTCGGACCGAACGGGGCTGGGAAGACGACGACTATCAAATCGCTGGTGACACTCCTGCACCCGACTCAGGGGGCGATTCAGGTCGAGGGGTTCGATACCGTCGAAGACCCACTGGCAGTCCGTGAATCAGTCGGCTACATGGCACAGGAAACCAGCATCGACAGAGAACTCACTCCCCGAGAGAACCTCCGTCTTGCCTGTGAGCTGTATGGCGTGTCCAAGAGCGAGCGTGCGGACCGGATAGAGAAACTGCTTGACCTTGTCGACTTGCAGGACGTCGCGGACGAACGCTCGGAGAAGTTCTCAGGCGGCATGAAAAAGCGGCTGGACGCCGCCACTGTCCTGGTACATCGCCCACCGGTGGTGTTCCTCGATGAGCCGACGACCGGTCTCGACCCGGAGGCACGGCGGCGGCTATGGGACTACTTCAAGCGAATCAACGAGGAAGGAACGACTGTGTTTCTCACAACACAGTATCTGGAAGAGGCAGATCACCTCTGTGACCGGCTCTCGCTGATACAGGACGGCCAGGTCGTCGCGACGGGGGCCCCGGAAACGTTGAAATCATCGGTTGGCGGTGATCTCTTCGAAGTGACCCTTGCCGACCCGTCCAAATCACGGACTGAGCGTGCAATCAGGGCGGTGCGAAAGCTCGACCAGTTCGCGGAGGCCAGCTTCGAGACGACAGAGAACGGATTCACAGTCAGAACGGAGCGGGACAGCGAGACGACGAGCGAGTTCTTCGCGGCACTCAATGGTGCTAACATCACCGTCACTGATTTCAACATCCAGTCTCCGACACTCGATGATGTCTTCCTCGCGTTGACTGCCGACGAATCTGCCGACGTGGCCAGCGGAACGGTGACTGAGTCGGCCCCGGAGGTGTCTCTATGAGCAACCGGACTGAGGATACCGTGAACGGGCGCGTAGACAGGTCCCCCGGGAACGATATGAAAGGGGATGTATGGATCAGCTTCAAACGATGGCTGGTCAAGAACCTCAGGAATCCGTACGTGGTGTTCACTTCCCTCGTCCAACCCGTGATATTCCTCGTCCTGTTCGCGGAGGTGTTCGGAGTCGTTGCCGGGGATACACTCACACAGTCGTTCCAGGGGGAGGTCAACTACATCACGTTTCTGACGCCAGCGATACTGATCATGTCGGCTCTGGCCTCAGCCGCGACCTCCGGTATCGGTCTCGTAACCGACATGGAGGAGGGGATGTTCGAGAAAATTCTCGTCTCCCCGATGAATCGGACGGCTATGTTCCTTGGCAAGATGCTCTCAGAAGTCGTACGTATCGTTATCCAGACGCTCATCATCCTCTTGCTTGGATATATGCTGTTAACCGTACGAACCAGTGGGTCGGTTGACCAGTATATGCAAACCGGTCTGGTTGGTGTCATCGGTGTCGTTCTAGTCACTGTCATCTTCGGAGGTGTGTTCATGGCGTACTCCAATATCGTTGCGCTCGTGTCTCGCGACGAAGAAGCGACCATCATGTTTGCGAATCTTCTTACTTTCCCCCTGCTGTTTGTTTCGAGCGCATTCCTGCCACTTGATGTGCTTCCGGGCTGGATCCGGGCTGTTGCGGTACTCAACCCGATCACTTACGGCATAGACGGTGTTCGGGCTCTCATGCTTGGCCGTGATGTGATGACTGTACTTACTGTGACGGGGTATGGCGGTCTCTGGAATACACTCGTTCCAGCAGTCGGTATCCTGGTCGGGTTCAACATCGTACTGGGTACCATCGCGAGACGACTGTTGCGACGAGCTGCCCGCGCTGAAGTGCAGTGAGAGTTCGATCCATCTGCCCTCTACGACGGTTCCCAAAACCCAATCACTCTCTCCACGCTGACTGGTAGTGAGATACTGGCTAGTAACGTACTACTGGACAGCGACGTATCTGGGACGCCCTAAGCCCGTATCAAATTGACCCGTGACCCCTGACTGGACGCTTTGCTCCGGTCGAGTTCAAACTACTGACTCCCATTGTGAATGAAATAAATACGCTATTGACAACTCCAAAAGATTAATTTGATATGAATAATAAAGAACACGTGCCGATGCTTGGGTCAGAACCAGCTACGGCCAACAGTAGCATCGATACCGAACAGGGCTTCGACAGTTCGTACGACTTCGACAGTTCGTACGACTTCGATAGCTCGTACGACTTCGACAGTTCGTACGACTTCGATAGCTCGTACGACTTCGACAGTTCGTACGACTTCGATAGCTCGTACGACTTCGACAGTTCGTACGACTTCGATAGCTCGTACGACTTCGACAGTTCGTACGACTTCGATAGCTCGTACGACTTCGATAGCTCGTACGATATCACAGCGACAGCTGACGCCGCCTTTAGTACGGCCAAGAAGGTCCTGAAGCAGGCCTGCTGAACCCGTCCGCATTCTCATTTTTTATGCCTCAAATCGGCATCTATCACCCTACCTTTAGCAACAAGGGTGGGACTGTGACCGTCTGTCTCTCTGTGATGGAGGCGCTCCAGGGAGAGTACGACCTTACGCTGTACAGTACTGACCGTCCGGATATCGATTCACTGAACGAGCACTACGGGACTGACGTGACGGATGTCGCGGTCGAGAGAGTCACTCTCCCGACGGCAATCCCATCTTTCGTCGACGGCAAACATGAGCGCGCAATGGTAAACCGCGTCGCCAAACGACAGCTCTCCGGCGAGGATGTCGTCGTTTCGACCCAGTGGGAACTGAACGCGCCCATACCGTCGCTGCAGTACATCGACCTGCCCTCGCTCGTTTCACCGGTCCCCTCGGACCTCGGAGGCCTGGACCGTATCCGCAAGCGCTCCGGGAACGCCATCTCGAAGCGACTCGCGGGGTTCGATGCCGCGTCTTTTGGCGACGCCCGGGTTTTGACGAACTCGAACTGGACGGCGAACCTACTGAGAACTGTTCACGGGGTCGAGGCCGAGGTTGTCTACCCGCCCTCGGTAAAGCGGGACGACTTCCAGGAGACGAGAGAGTGGGATGAGCGGGAGTCCGGCTTCGTCACTGTCGGCCGTATCCGGCCCTCGAAAAGGACCTTGCGAGCGATGAAAATAGTCGAGGCCCTCAGGGAGCGAGGTCTCGACGTTCATCTTCACGTTCTCGGCCCGACAAACGCTCCCGAATACGAGCGTCGGGCCCGCGCGATCGCTGCAGACCGGCCCTTCATCAAGTACGAGGGCGAGGTCAGCAGGGAGCGATTACTCCATCTGCTCTCGACCCACCGCTACGGGCTCCACGCGAAGGACGCAGAACCGTTCGGTATCGCGGTTGCTGAGATGGTGGCTGCCGGGATGGTGCCATTCGTACCGGATGGTGGTGGGCAGCGAGAGATTGTCGACAACAATGCTGCCCTCGTCTACAGTGATATTTCAGACGCTGTCAGCTCTATCGAGAGGGTCCTCGCGGACAGAGAGAAACAGCTCTCTCTCAGAGAGACGCTTGCACGAAAGGTCTCCGATTTCACGCGCCAGAATTACAAGACCGCAATCAAACAGCATACCGCTGAACTGCTGTGATGGCGTTCACGTCTCTCCCCGCTGTCTCAGGCCACTCACCGCTTGCTTGACTGTCCTCGGCCATGTCCAGCGGTTCGTTCCCACCGGACACCTTGGGTATACTTGTGTTTCGGTTCGTCCGCTAGTCGCTGGATAGCGGAATCTCTTCGATACGTCCACTTTGTGATGACTGTTCGAGGAACTGGTCGGTCCCGAAACTCTGGAATCGGTCTCCCTGCCCGACTTTGTACACTTCCTCGCCGAGTATCTCGTTGATTATCGTCCCTGCCTGGTAGGCGCCAAGCGACAGGTCGGCGGTGTTGAAACCGTGTTCGTGGAAGCCGCGGTTCTGTGCGAAGATGGAGCCGTCCAGTCCCCTTGTCTCGACCTCGAAGTTCTCCCCAATCTCGAACTGGTTCTCCCCCGCGAATTTGATGTGCTCTCGCACTAGCTCCAGAAACTCCGGAATCGTCCGACGGTATCCGGTTCCCAGGATGACCACCTCGCTTTCGTGGCAGAACCGTTCGTCTTCCTCCCACTGATGACACTGGAGTTGATAGGTATCGCCGGAACCCGCCCCTATCGATTCGACCTCGGTCTTGGCCAGCATACCGATATCGGGGTCCTCGTCGACCGAATAGTGATACAGCGTGTTGTAGATTGCTGCGCTC
Source organism: Haloarcula salinisoli (assembly GCF_019599405.1). Lineage (NCBI taxonomy): Archaea > Methanobacteriati > Methanobacteriota > Halobacteria > Halobacteriales > Haloarculaceae > Haloarcula > Haloarcula salinisoli. The sequence goes on from NZ_RKLQ01000007.1 coordinate 64,775, forward strand.
GTGTCGGGTGCGATCCCTTTATAAAGGAGGTCCTGTTGGTCGACGCGCTCTTCGCTGGTCTCCTGTGGCAAGTCATAGAAGTACTCCATGTAGTCCGACGAGCGGAGCTCACGGGTGAGTTTTGACGAATCAACGGGGTAGAAGCCGTCCGAGCGGGTGAACCAGTCGATGCGGTACTCGTTGTCGGGCTGTTTCCGCAACAGGTCCAGCACGATTTCCGCGGCTGACTGTCCCGACCCGACGACGGTGATGGTATCAGCGTCCAGACACCGGTCTCGCTGCGATAGATATCCCGAACTGTGGAAGACATCGTCGTCCGGATGGCCGCGAAGCGACTCCGGAACGTAGGGTTGGCTTCCCGTCCCCAGCACGATGTCGTCACACCGGTACTCGGTCACACCCGTTCCGGTCGTGCTGTCTGCCTGAATCAGGAACTCCCCGGACTCGGTTACTCTGACAGCGTCGACTCGCTGGCCGAACTGACAGCTATCGAGGCGGTCGATAACCCAGTTACAGTACTTGTTATACTCTTTGCGTGGAATACGGAAGTTCTCGTAGTTGTAGAACTCCCAGAATCTGTCGTGGTGATGGAGATAGTTCAGGAAACTGTGTGGATTGGTCGGATCCGCCGGTGTGACCAGGTCCCCGAGAATCGAACTAACGAGGGTCGATCCCTCGATGAGCATGTCTTCGTGCCAGATGAACTCGGACTGCTGATCGAGGAAGGCCGCATCGAGCGAGTCGTCTAACCCGTCGATGAGAGCTGCGAGCCCGAGATTGAACGGACCGATACCGATACCGATGACATCGTACTGTCTCTGACCCATACTGTGGGCTCATGGTCGCACCGGCAAATTTTTTTTCATTGACACCGGGTGAGAGAAACTGTGATACTCGCTGCTCTTCTGGGCCTCCCTTTCCACTGAGTCTTCACCATATCTGATACGGACTGAGCCCGTCCCAGACTCGGGGAGCTGGCACCGGATATCGAGGTTTCGGCCGCGTCCACCTGTTTCGATATGTCCACGAAACGAAATCAACACATATTTTAGACGGCTTCTGGAAAATTTAGGTATGGAGGTTGGCGTAATTGGAGCGGGTGGTATCGCAAAAGAACACATGCGTAACCTGGATGCACTCGACGATGTCTCGATAACTGCGGTCTGTGACATCGACGAGGAGACCGCCAATCGGGCGGCAGGAAAACGTGACGCCGCCGCATACGTGGACCACGAAGAACTGTACGACACCCATGGGGATGCTCTCGATGCAGTGTTCATCTGCATCCCGCCGTTCGCTCATACGACACAGGAGACGATTGCGGCCGAGCGGGACATCCCGTTCCTCGTCGAGAAGCCAGTCACCGTCTCGGTGGACAAGGCAAAGGAGATTGCATCGACAGTCTCCGAGAGCGACATCATGACCCACGTCAGTTACGAGAGTCGGTTCAACCCCACCACGGATCTGGTCGAGGAGTACGTCGGCGACAGGCAGATCTCGCTGATGACCGCGCAGTTCCTCTCACCGATCCCACCACAGGACTGGTTCACCGACGAGGCAAAGTCCGGTGGCCAGCTGTTCGAACAGACGAGTCACTACATCGATCTGTTCCGCTACTTCGCAGGAGAGGTCGAGAGTGTGATGGGCTATGGCGCCCAGGAGGTACTCGAGGACGAACTCAATTTCAACGACACGACTGCCGTGGTGCTCGAGCACGAATCGGGGACCATCAGTCAGGTGGCCTCGACGACAGCCTCCCCAGATTACGACGTCAGCGGAATCACGATGGTGGGGGACGACTTCCGCCTCGTTCGACAGGACGAGTCGCTCACTGGCACAGTCGCGGGCGAAGAAGTCAACGAGACTGCTACCCAAGACAACCACTACATCGAAGACAAGGCGTTCGTCGAAGCAGTCAGAAACGACAATCCCGACCGTCTGCGGTGTCCATACGCAGATGGTGTCAAGACGCTCGAGGTCGTCGACGCCGTCAAGGAGTCGATAGAGACCGGTGAGCGGGTGTACCTTTGACGGTCGTAGGCCAGTGAGCAACGCTACCGGAATGTATTCTGCGATAGCAGACCTCCCACTGCGCATACACACGTGTTCAGCGACGAGAAACCAGTCGCAGACCACGGGGGGGTTCGATCGGGTCACGACCACAATATCGCTCTACGGAGACGGTGTGGTTGGCCGTGGCGAGGATGTTATCTACGACCCGAGAGCCCACCGCGAGCCCCAGACCACTGTGGAGGCGTTCGCCCTGACCGGTACGTATACATTCGACGAGTTCTCATCCTACCTTGACTCGCTCAATCTGTTCCCGGGAACGACACCCGACAGGGAAGCCGACCGTCACTACAGACGATGGGCTCTCGAGAGTGCCGGGCTCGACCTTGCGCTCCGTCAGGCGTCGAAGAGTCTCGGGGACGCTGTCGGACGGAGCTACGACCCCGTCGACTTCGTCGTAAGTACCACACTGGGAGACCCACCCAGCACCGACCGAGTGGAGACTCTCCAGGAGCACGACTCTGACCTCGCGTTCAAGCTCGACCCGGTACCGGCTTGGACGCCTGACCTGATCTCCGAACTCGCATCGACGGGCGCCGTCCGTATCCTCGATTTCAAGGGTCAGTACGAGAACGTTCCAGTTGCGCAGCCACCCCACCCGGAACTGTACGAACAGATTGTCGATGCGTTTCCGGAAGCGCTGCTTGAAGATCCCGCGGTCACGGACAGGACCCGACCGCTGTTTGCGAATGTCAGTTCGCGAGTTGCCTGGGACCACCCGGTCACGGGCACGGAAACTCTGGAGGCACTCCCCTTCGAGACACAGCACGTAAACATCAAGCCGTCGCGATTCGGGTCCGTCGCGTCGCTGTTCGAAACCATCGAGTACTGCGAAACCCACGGAATACAGATGTACGGTGGCGGCCAGTACGAACTCGATGTCGGTCGGGGACAGATTCAGGCTCTCGCCTCACTGTATTATCCCGATAGCCCCAACGACGTCGCCCCGCGGGCGTACAACGAGCCGGAGTTACCCGAACTAACCCAGACCAGTCCGCTCGAACCCCCCAGCGAGCAGTCAGGGTTGTCGTGGCGTCCCGCCGATGGCGGCCAGACGCCGTACTGATAGCGCCCAGATTTCGTGACCGTTAGAATTAATTAATAACCCTACAGACAAGCCGGTATGGCCGACTATATACTGAGTTTCAACCCTGTGTCGGCGTTCTGGGACGCGGGCCACGACCCGAGTGCCGTGATAGCCACTGACGACGAGATCGCATATGCCATCGAAGAAGAGCGGTTACGGCGTGAGAAACATGCGCCGGGGACCTTTCCGATACAGTCGATTCAGTCCTGCCTCGATGCGGAGGACATCACTGTCGACGACATCGAGAAGTTCGTCATTCCCTGGGAACCGAGCCTGATATACAGGACTATCGACTACGAACTGTACTACAATCTCATCGAACGGGACGGTCTCCGGAATAAGCTCACCGGTCTGTCGTCCGTTATCGACGACTGTACCGGCTGGACAGTACGGCCGAAACGACGGCCGGTAAAACGCGCACTCGAGGAGATAACGGGGACCGAATCACTCCCGCCGATCGAATTCGAGCCCCATCACCGCTGTCACGCCTATTCGGCAGCCTATCCTGCCCCCTTCGATGAGGGTGTCGTCCTGACCATCGACGGTCGTGGCGAGTACGATGCGACCGTCGTCTGGCAATACGAGGGCGGGGAGCTCAACCGAGTCCGGACCTACGAGTATCCCAACAGTCTGGGGTACTTTTTTTCAGCCGTGACAGGGTTCCTGGGCTACCGACCGTTCAACGGTGAGGGAAAAATTATGGGACTCGCCCCATACGGCAACGAAAACGAGTGGATCGAGGCGACACTTCGGGAGGTAGTCGAGACTGGCGTCGATTACGACGTGACAGAGATCGCCGCTTTGACCGCGTCTGAGAGCATTCAAGAGCTGGAATCACTGTTCAACCGTCCCCGGAAAGAACAGACAGACTCTTTCTGTCAGTTTGATAAAGATCTGGCATACGCTACCCAGTCGCTGCTCGAGGATATCATCTGCGACATCGCAGACCATTACTGTCGGGAGCTATCGACAGGTAACGTCGCCGTTTCGGGTGGGGTCGCACTGAACTGCAAGATGAATAAAGCGATCCGCGAACTGGACACCGTCGATGAATTCTACGCCCAGCCCGTTTCACACGATGCGGGTCTCGCCCTTGGCGCCTGTATGGGTGACATCGGTGATCGAAACGCCGCGTTAGATTCGCTCTATCTCGGCCCACGCTACTCCAATGCGGAAATTCGAGCGACGTTGGACCGCATAAAAGCCGACTACCACCGGCCCGACAACCTCGCGAAACACGTCGCCGAACGGCTGGCCGAGGGCGAACTGGTCGGCTGGTTCCAGGGGCGGATGGAACTCGGGCCGCGTGCGCTAGGGAACCGGAGTATCCTTGCGGACCCGCGGACCGGGGCCTCGAGAGACCGGGTCAACGACCACGTGAAACACCGGGAGAGCTGGCGACCGTTTTCTCCGTCTATCCTAGAGCCGGCTGCTGAGACGTACTTCCAGGACGGACAGCGGGCCCCCTTCATGATTCAAACGTTCGACGTGGCTGAAAAGCACCGAAATAAAATGGAGGCGGTCCTCCACCCCGAAGACGACACACTCCGTCCCCAAACGGTCACTGCGGACCAGAACCCCCGGTACTATTCCTTACTTGAATCGTTCCGCGAGATTACGGGTGTCCCGGCACTGTTGAACACTTCGTTCAACGACCACGGGGAACCGATAGTGATGACGCCCCGGCAGGCGTTGAAAGACTTCTATGCAATGGGACTTGACGCGCTCGTTCTGGGCAACTACGTTCTTGAGAAGTAACGGCTCGGCTTCGGGACACACAGGATTCCTGACCAGATAAATACGAAATAGTATTGGATAATTTTTTTATTCTCCCTGCCGAAAGTACAGGTCACAATGTGGAGTGTCGACTATCTATTTAAGAACACTGTGCGGCGGAGTCCAGAGAAGACCGCTATCGTAGATCCCCAGTCGGGCGACCGGCTCACCTACGCTGACGTAGACAGTGAGGTCACCGATATCGCAGCTGGGCTACGTAATATTGGCGTCGAGAAAGGCGACAGGGTAGCCATCTCCCTACCCAACGTCCCGAAACACATCCTCCTTGCACTCGCTATCCAGCGACTCGGGGCCGTGGCGGTACCGTTTGACCCGCGGGTCAGCAAGTCGAAATTCCGCCACTTCGTCACGGACTCGAAGCCAGAAGTTCTCGTCTTTGGCGACTCGATCGAAGACCACGTGCTGGCACTCCGTGAAGAACTGACCTGTGATACGTTCGTCAGTGCGACTGAGCCTCCGGCTTCAGACATCTACAGCTACGAGGATCTCAAACAGCCGACTGACGAGCCGATCCATGTCACTGTCGATCCGGACGACCTCAGCGTAATTCAGTACAGCTCCGGGACAACTGGCAAACCCAAGGGCGTCGAAATCACACACCGTGTCGGAGTCAACCGGGTCTTCCTCCATCTCCTGAGTCAGGAGCCCTTCGACGAGGAAACGATGCTCGGCGAAATCCCCATCTGTCACACAATCGGGTTCCACGCCAATCTCCTCACGGTAATCGCAGCGGGTGGGACCTACATTCCGATGCGTGAAATCAACCCCGAGCTCTGTCTCGAGCTGATTCAGAGAGAGGAGGTGACAATGCTCCACGAGATTCCGGTGATGTACGAACACCTGCTCGGGGCTGCCCAAGAGGCTGACATTGACCCGAGTGACTGTTTCGAATCAGTCGAGTTCGTTGTCTCTTCCTCGGCACCCATCGGGACCGATCTATTCGCTGATATCAAGGAGATAATCGACCCGGATTACATCTACAACACCTATGGGATGAGTGAAATATATCCGCCATACTCCAAGGTGAACCTGAGGAACAAGGATGACCACCAACTGTTCGGCTACGCTGACACGCCTGACATCCGACTCGTCGAGATCGGCTCCCGCGACCCGACTGCCGAAGTCGAGCCTGGCGAAGAGGGCGAGTTTATCGTCCGGAGTGACTCTCCTGGCGCCTTCGACGGGTACTGGAGCGACCACAAGGACGCCGCCGAAGAGATCGAGGACGGCTGGTACTTTAGCGGTGATGGCTGTGTGGAAACAGGTTCGGGCTACTATAAGCTGACCGGCCGTCTGGACAACCGGATTAAGTTCGTGGGGGAGAACATCTACCCCGAGAACGTAGAATCAGTCTTGCTTACTCATCCGTCTGTCCAGCAAAGCTCCGTTGTCGGTGTCGAGCACGACGAGTTCGGCGAAGTTCCGAAGGCGTTTGTACGGGTCGACGACTCCGCTGTAACCGCCGAGGAACTCGAGCAGTTCTGCGTCGATAGCGACGAACTTGAGGATCACAAGCGGCCCCGCGAGTTCGAGTTCGTCGACGAAGTCCCTGACAGTGGCCTGCTGTAGTCCGTCTTGATGAGTTTTTATTCGAGATGAACTATAACGGAAACAAAAGCGATTGGTGGGGCGAGGACATACGGGTGTGTGTGCTGGTTCGTACTAACACGCTGTTGACCCCACATACGAGGAGGAGAGTGTCATGAGCGAGATGCTATACTGTGTCAACGGTGAGCTGGTGCCCGCGTCCGAAGCCACAGTTTCTGTCCAGGACCGAGGGTTCAAATACGGTGACGCGGTTTTCGAGACGTTGCGGGCGTACGACGGCCAGCCATTCGAATGGGACCGGCACGTAGCGAGGCTGCACCGCAGCTGTGAGCTGCTCGGTTTCGAGCCCGGATACAGCGATGAGTTCCTGCACTCGAAGACGCTGGAGACGCTCGCGGCCAACGACCTGTCCGAGGCCTACATCAGACTCTCCGTGACGAGAGGCATTCATTCGGGGAAGCTCTCGCCGCCTTCTGACCCAGAGCAGACGCTGGTAATCATCGTCTCTGAGCTCCCCAGGGGCGGGACAGAGGGACACCCTGTCTGGGACGGACCGGCGTCGGTTGAAATCGTCGACACTGCCAGGGTGGCCGACGACGCCATCCCCGCAGCCGCAAAAACCCACAATTACCTGAACGGAATCCTGGCACGTTGCGAGTCGGGCGCCGACGAGACAGTCATGACTGATGCCAACGGGCGACTCTCCGAAGGCGCGACGAGTAATCTCATTTTCTCCCGCGACGGCCGCCTGCACACCCCGACGCTCGACGGGCCGGTCCTCCCAGGCATTACTCGTGCTGTCGTCAAAGAGCTCGCAGCCCAACTGGGGATAGAAATCGAGGTTGGGTCCTATACGCCTGCCGACCTCAGGGCGGCCGATGGCGCCTGTCTGACCAATACAACGTGGGAGATTCGCCCGATAGAGAAGGTCGATGGGACCCATCTCGGAAACTGCGAACAGATAGAGGCCCTTCGGACGGCGTTCGACGAATACGTCGAGTCAACCCACTACGATTCCCCCGATTCGTGACGCCCGGCGCCGACCCTCAGTCGTCGGTTATCGGACGTTCCAGTTCACGACTGTTCGGGGACTGTTCGAGGAACTGGTCGGTACCGAAACTCTGGAAACGGTCTCCCTCTCCGACCGAGTAGACCTCCTCACCGACGACCTCGTTGATTATCTTGGCGCCCTGATACGGGCTGATAGAGAGATCGGCTGTGTTGAAACCGTGTTCGTGGAAGCCGCGGTTCTGTGCAAAGATGGAGCCATCCAGACCCGTCGTCCCGACTTCGAAGTTCTCACCGATCTCGAATTGGTTCTCCCCCGCAAACTCGATGTGCTCATGCAGGGGGTCCAGAAACTCCGGGATGGGACGATTGTAACCGGTACCGAGGATGACAACCTCGCTATCGTGGTAGAACCGTTCATCTTCTTCGCGTTGCTGGCATTTGAGTCGGTACGCCCCCGAAGGGCCATCCTCGAGGGACTGAACCTCGGTCTTGGCGAGCATCCCGAACGTCGGGTCATCCTCTATCGAGTGGTGATACAGCGTATCATAGATGGCTGCACTCGTCGCGGGGGATATCCCTTTGTACAGGAGGTCCTGTTGCTCGACGCGCTCTTCGCTGGTCTCCTGGGGCAAGTCGTGGAAGTAGTCGATGTAGTCAGGTGTCCGTATTTCACGAGTCAGATCCGATGGGTCTACTGGGTAAAAGCCGTCCGAGCGGGTGAACCAGTCGAGGCGGTACTCGTTGTCGGGCTGTTTCCGCAACAGGTCCAGCACGATTTCCGCAGCCGACTGGCCCGATCCGACGACGGTGATGCTATCCGCATCCAGACATCGGTCTCGCTGGGACAAATACACCGAGCTGTGGAACACATCCTCTTTCGGATGGCCGCGAAGCGACTCCGGAACGTATGGCTTCATACCGACACCCAGAACGATATTTGAACTGTGATACGTTTCCATCTCCCCGGTTTCCGGGTCGGTCGCCTGTATCTCGAATCCGGAGCCATTATCTGTAACCGACTCGACGCGACGGCTGAATTCACAGTTGTCTACACGCTCTGCCACCCACTTGCAGTAGTTGTTGAACTCACGGCGGGGTATCTTTGGGTTGTCATAGTTGTGAAATTCCTGAAAGCGACCCTGTTCATGGAGATAGTTCAGAAAGCTGTGTGAGTTGGTCGGGTCGACCGGTGTGACCATATCACCAAGGATTGAACTCATGAGGGCGGTTCCCTCGATGAGCATGTCCTCGTGCCACCCAAAGGAGGATTTCTGTTCGAGAAACAGCGCGTCAACCGGCTCTTCGGTCTCATTGAGTAGGGCTGCCAACGCCAGATTAGACGGTCCGATACCGATACCGACGACGTCGTAACTGGGGGATTTCATACAAATTTCAAACGCTTAATCACTAATATATTTATTGGAAACAACTAACCGGTTCGACAACCGCACTGTCTCTCCGGTGGGGTAATCTAAGCTTCGTACATACTGTATTTCCGCTGTACAGTGGAGATAATCGGCCCGCCGCTATCTGTCACTGATAGGGTCGCAGTTACAGACTCAGTCCTCGGCAGGGGCGATGTGCTCACAGACGTACCCCCTATCCAGGGCGTCAGCAAGCGAAACACGGGTAGGGCACTCGGGACAGGTCATCGTAATCGAAATCATAACATCTGCCTCGCTTGCCCCGGCAATCTTGCCCTTGTTTTCTAGGGTTCTCAACGACTCTTCGATCTTATCTTGGAGAATATCCTTGCTGATTTCAATCTGGTCTTGTTCCCACTCGCTGGAACTGTCGGTCGGCGGGGTCTCTTTCGAGCCATCTAAGCAGCCTTTGAGGTGTCTGGCCATCGTGCTCTTTGAGACGAATTCCCCTTGCAGCTGTTCGCCGTCGATCCCGTCTGCAGATAAATCGGCAAGGAGCTCTTCTACCCTGTGAGGGGCGATCTCGTCACCTGATAGCGTCTGATACTCGGAGTCGATACGGAGATCGATATCCGACCGGCCGTGACGCTGATACACTCGTCGCAGTAATCTCTTATTGAACCACTCGGATAGCTGTCTGTAACCGACTGCCTCTTGTTCACCAGCTCCTTTCCATTTATTAACTAAATACGCATCTAGATTCCCAGTCGAGTGACCCGGTGGCTCAAGTCCATAATCCGCTATGACCCGACCGACCTTACAACAATGTTTCCCCATTAACTCACGAATTAGGCGTTATTCGTTAAGAAACATTGGAAAAATTACGATAATTTTACATTTGAATATATACATTATAATGGTGGAGTCATTTTGCCATCGGGAGAGCTACCAGTGTCCCATCGATTCAGTGAATGGGCTTCATGACTCTGTACAGCCACACCGTTTGTTTCGGACAAGACTCTCGATGTTCGATAACAAGATATCATCTGTCTCTGTGCCGTTACACACGGACAGCCAGTGGACGGTTTCAGAACAGTCCGTACATTTGTACACGGGCGCGAGCTCACCGAACCGAAATTCATGCTGGAGTTCCAGCAGATCTTGGACGCTGCGGATTGCTACCCTGTCCGGTGGGGTGTTGAATACGTAGTAGAGATAGGTCCCTGAACCGTCGGACCCAGACAGGGAGCGGTGACCCAGGTCAAGGAAATAGAGGTCCTGAGTACTGGCGTCGTCACCACACCCCGTTGCCTCAGACGAGGACGCCGGTTGAGAGGACAGAAATTGTTCAATTTTCCCGGAGGAGTCAAAATTCGAGATATAGTAGATGTCCAGTATTTGTCCGTCGATCGAGACCGTATCGTATTCGGTGAATTGTATCGCATACTCGTTTAGAAGCTCTTCTATCGGTGTTTGAACGTGAGTTATTGCGAGTAGACCCAGTGTCCCAAACTGGTTTTCGAAGTATGACTCACTTCTGTTATCAAGTATATTTATCTTCATAGTGTCCAATATTTATCAATTAATGGAGGGCTTGCCACGAACCTTCGCCTGCATTATATTTATCTCAAACTATAGCTTAATATAAAAAGTTTCCGAGCGGTCTTTGTATTGGGATACCCCTGAATTTTTAAGCATAGCACGCAATTCCCTTGAGATATGTGGGAATTCGACATCTGCCAAATCGCTGGCATTTATTCCGGAGAAGCGACGCTACGTCCGGGGTTGAACGTTATCCAGGCCAGTAATTGGGAGGGGAAGTCATCGCTGCTTACGGCCATACGGACCGTATTGGGTGGCGAAATTGATACGTCGACACTGACTGAGGGAGAGTCGGAAGGAGCGGTAACGCTCACTGTAACGGACGCCGATGAGACCTATGAGGTCACGCTCACGCGGAGAGGGGACCGTGTGGTCCAAAGCGGAGAGCCGTACCTGACCAACGATCAGGACCGACTCTGTGCGGAACTCTTCGCATTTCTCCATGGTGAAAATCCAATACGAACTGCGGTCAGGAACAACAACGACCTCACGCCGTCGCTGATCCGGCCCCTAGAGGAGGAGAATATCAGAGCGGAAATTCGCTCTCTGCAGGCAGAGCGCGAAGATCTTCAGAGGGAACTCTCGACGGCGGAAAAGGCAGCGAAGCAACTCCCAGCGAAGACGGAACGAATCAGCGAATTAGAGGACGAACGTGACCAGCTGGAGTCCGATATCGGGGACCTGGAAGGTGACCAGGAGACCGACGGAAATCAGGCGGAGCTGAGAGAGTCGCTCAAAAAGGCACGTCGGGAGCGGGAACAGTTCAAAAAGCGGGTGGATCGGCTAGAACAGAAGACCTCCTCGATTACGTCACAGATTCAGGACAAGCGAGCCACTCTGGAGGACCTTTCGGTTCCATCGGTTCAGGGACTACAGGCGGATATCGAGGCAAAGCAAGCAGAGCGCCAGCAACTGGACAGCGAGATAGAGACGCTGGAGGCGTTGTACAACGCAAACGAGAGCGTTCTTGACGGAAATCATCTCAATCTCGTCACGGAGGTTGGAACCCAGTTGACCGAGGACCGATTGTCCTGTTGGATCTGTGGGAGCGAGACGACCCGTGAAGATATTGAAGAGCGGATGGAGGCGTTGAGTGAGCAGATTCTGACCCGCCGCGACCGCCGGTCCGAACTTCGGAACACGATTGCTGAGCTTGAGGACCAGCAGGCCGAAATAACACGGAAACAGCGCCGCAAAGACACACTCGAACAAGAGATCTCATCGCTCGAGAACAAACTCACGGAGGATCGAGCCGAACTCGAGACGGCCCAGACTGAACTGAGCGAACTTTCTGAACGCGTCGAGTCGCTTGAGGCCAAAAACCAGCAGCAAGACGACAGGCAGCGAGAGTTAGAACGGGAACTGGCCCGGACAGAGGCGGAACTGGAGACGCTGCGCGAAGAGCGTCAGTCACTGGAGGAGGAGGCCACAAAGCGCGATACGTTGTCGGAACAGATCGAATCCATCGACGACGACATCGAGTCCTTACGCTCTCGCCGGGAGCGGATAATCGACGAGGTGATCGCCGCTTTCGACGAGGCGCTGGCAGAGGTTGTTGACATGTTTGACCCCAGCTTCGAGACCGCCCGCCTTGAGAAGTATACTGACGCCGAGACAGGTCAGACGGAGCGACTTGAGTTGGTCATCTCTCGAGACAGTCGGGAGATAACTGTCGAGCATCTCTCCGAGGGTGAGGTAGAACTCGTTGGCTTCATGGTCGCATTGGCAGGATTCGAGGCCTTCGACGTCGCCGAGCGGGTACCGTATATACTCCTAGACGAGGTCGACGGACTGGCTAGTGATAATCTCCACACTTTGGTTACCTACCTCGAGGGCCGGACGGAGTGTCTGGTGACGACGGCCTATCCCGAGGCGGGCGACTTCGACGGGCATAGAATTTCCCCCGGTGAGTGGGAAGTTGTATCAGACTCCGTAGAGGCCACTACCTAATCTCCAAGGGGGACTGATAACTCACAATCCGTGGTGAACAGTCGGTTCACGGGACCGGTTACAGTTGTTCGGTCTCGCCGCGTCTTTCTTATCAATTCGAATGTGTCTCTATAACTCGCGAATTCACTACCAGTGGCTCAAATGTGAGACGGACTAAGGGCGTATCATTAAATCCGATACGCTGCTGGGTACATGCCGGCCCATCATTCCGTGGCATCAACGAGAGATGTGTTTTCACCACCGGTCGGTCAAACGACCAAATCTAGATGACTCATGGCAGTAAGTTAGTAAGTGCTGACCCCTTCTCGCGGCCGAATGGCCCCACGTTTCATTTTTCGGTACCGGGCCGGTGCGCTGTTCGAGGGTTTATTTTCTGGGAGGAATAGGACGCTCTCCCGTCTGGATATTTGGTTACATTCGCACTCATATAAACATTTATTAATAAGCAATCGAAACTTTCTCTTGATAGGTGAACCAGCCTATGGAGATCACATCGTCCAATCGTGTCACTACAGTCACGACCAAGGAGGATTTCGTATCGGTGGCGTCGGACATGGAGGGGGAGGGTCGGATTCCGGTCGAACTCCGGACTAGTGTCGAGGACCCATACCTGGCATATCAGCGGGCACGGAACGAGTCAGAAGGAATCTATTACGAGACGACCGGCGGCCAGAGCGGGTGGGGCTATTTCGGTATTGAGCCAGCGTACTGGGTCACCCAGCCAAACGGCGAGGCCGGTTCATTCGAGCGTCTCGAGAAGCTTCTTTCGAACGAGCGCTTGGTGCGGGGCGACTGTGATGTCCCGTATCCCTGTGGGGCGTTTGGATGGATATCGTACGATGTAGCCCGTGAGCTGGAGGACATTTCTGACACGACATCGGATGTTCGTCGACTACCACGTATCCAATTTGGCGTTTATGATATGCTGGCGGCGTGGGAAGAGCCCCGCACCGGAGACCGTACGGAACTACGATTGACCTGTTGTCCGACCGTCACTCAGGATGATGATCCGGGCTCGGTTTACGAGGCCGCCCACGACCGGTTGCTGGCATTCGTTCGGGAGATCTACGACGGAAGCGAGGCGATCGAACAGGTGGAATCAGATGGCCCCGTCACGTTTCAAACGAACGCTGACAAGACCGAGTATAGCGAGCGCATAAAACAGGTGAAACAGTACATCCGAGATGGTGATACGTTCCAGGCAAACATATCACAGCGTATCTCTGGACCCAAGGCTGTTCATCCTGCGAGAGTGTTCTCGGCTCTGCGGGAGGTCAATCCGGCACCGTACTCCGCACTGCTTGAGTTCCCGGGAGTCGACCTTATCAGCACGAGCCCGGAGTTACTCCTCGAATGCGATGATCGGAAATTACTCACGGAACCGATCGCGGGGACCCGCCCTCGAGGAGAGACCGAAGAAGAGGAGGAGCGACTCGAGGAGGACCTGCTCTCGGACGAGAAAGAGCATGCCGAACACGCGATGCTGGTCGATTTGGAACGAAACGACCTCGGGAAGGTCTCGGAGTTCGGCTCGGTCGATGTGACAGATTACCGACGTATCGACCGGTACTCTGAGGTAATGCATACGGTTTCAGTCGTGGAGGGGACCCGAAAACCCGACAAGTCGATTCCGGATGCTATCGCCGCCGTCTTCCCGGGCGGAACGATTACCGGGGCTCCGAAACCAAAGACGATGGACATCATCGACGATGTCGAGACAGCTCGGAGGGGGCCCTACACTGGTAGTATCGGCATTATCGGATTTGACGAACAGGCGACACTGAACATGACTATCCGGACCCTGGTCCAGCGGAACGACACCTATTACCTGCGTGTCGGTGCTGGTATCGTCCACGATTCCCAACCCGTCAAGGAGTTCCATGAGACGCTCGACAAAGGTCGTGCTCTCATCAATGCCATCAACACTGCACTCGATAGTGACATCGAACTCAAAGTCGATACAGAATCATGATTCTGGTCATTGACAACTACGATTCGTTCGCGTACAATCTCGTCCAGTATGTTGGTGAGTCAGCCGAAGAAATCGAGGTCTACCGGAACGACGCTATCGATATCGAAGGGATTCGTGAACTCGACCCCGACGGTATCGTGGTCTCGCCAGGGCCAGGAACGCCCCAGGAGGCGGGCATTTCGATGTCGGTATTCTCCGAAACCGACTATCCGGTTCTCGGTGTCTGCCTCGGTCATCAGGCCCTCTGTGCTGCCGAAGGTGCTGACGTCGGCCACGCTCCAGAAGTCGTCCACGGAAAGCCCTCTGAGGTGACCCACGACGGACACGGCATCTATGAGGGGTTGTCGAATTCGATACGCGTCGGCCGGTACCACTCACTCGCGGTCGACTCCGATTCACTTCCCGGGTCTCTCGAGGCGACCGGATACACAGACCGGGACGGCGACCGAATTGTGATGAGTGTTCGACACGAATCCAAACCTCACATCGGGATTCAGTATCACCCCGAAAGTATCCTGACTCCGGAGGGCAAGAACATGGTCGAGACGTTCTGTCGAATATGTCGGGGCAGTAGCTTTACGTGAACTCAAACTGCCTGTTGACACGGTTTGAGCTACGGGCTGGTGGCTGTTGCTGACAGTCTGAGTGTGGTTCTCACCTATATATCAACTGAAAATCAACATCATAACACATATAGTCTCGACTGGCACTGATACACACTATGTGTGGTATCGCTGGCGGCTACAACGTTAGCGACAAGCAGCTTCTCGATGACATGACCGGACGACTGGAGCATCGGGGTCCGGATGACACTGGGTACTATGTCTCGGACAACGTTATGTTGGGCATTCGCCGGTTGAGTGTTATCGACGTGGCAGGCGGCCATCAGCCAATCTTCAACGAGGACCGCAGTGTCTGTGTCGTATTCAACGGGGAGATATACAACTACAGGGAGCTACGAGAGCGGCTTGAGCGTCGGGGACATACGTTCCGGTCGGAGTCTGATACCGAAGTGCTCGTTCATCTTTACGAAGAACACGGCCGGGACCTTGTTACCCATCTCAATGGTATGTTCGCGTTCGCCATCTGGGACCAGCGGTCCGACCGATTACTGCTGGCGCGAGACAGACTGGGAATCAAACCGCTGTACTTCATGGAACGTGCGGACGGGCTGTACTTCGCCTCGGAGATTGACTCGCTACTGGAGGTCACAGCGGAACCGTCGCTCTCCTCAACTGGGGTTGGGTATTTTTGGCACCTTGACTATATCCCGGCTCCGTATACACCGTTCGAGCGCATCTCGAAGTTAGAGCCCGGGTCACTGCTCGTGTGTGAGGGCGACAGCGTTACCTCGACCAGCTACTGGGAACTAGGGGCACCCCGGGTCACCGACCGCAGCGAGCGCGACTGTGTCCGCCGGGTCCGAGGGTTACTCGAAGACGCAGTGAAGAAACGTATGGTCGCGGATATGCCAGTCGGGGCGTTTCTCAGTGGCGGACTCGACTCGTCCACGATTGTCGGTCTCATGTCTCGACATTCGGACCGTCCGGTCCAGACATACTCGATTGGATTCGAAGCAGCCGAGTTCGACGAACGTGGCCATGCCCGAACCGTCGCTGACTACTTCGGTACGGACCACACGGAGTATCAGGTAGATCTCAGCGACGCCTCACTCGTAGAGGAGAAATTCGCTACGATGGGTGACCCGGTGGCGGACCCGGCTATCATCCCCACCTCACTCATTGCCGAACGGGCCAGCCAGGACAGCAAAGTCGTGACGATTGGATCCGGAGCCGACGAACTGTTCGGCGGCTACGACTCGTACCGTCGGGAGCTATACGCTGCCGGCTCAGAGCGCCCGACCGAGGCGATGCTGAAGTATCGAGAACCCGACCAGGAGCATCTCAACATGGAAACACGTGCCGTTGATGCGCTTGTGGAGGGTACCACCAAGGAGTCGTGGTCCAATTTCCACAATATCACGCAGTTCGATATCGAGTACTGGCTTCCGGACCGACTGTTGCAAAAAGACGACAGGGCAACTATGAGCCACTCGCTCGAAGCGCGTGTTCCCTTCCTCGACCATCGACTTGTCGAAGAGAGTCGACGGATTCCGCCCGAGTATCTTATCAAGGACGGAAACAAAAAGCACATCCTCAAACAGGCGTTCCGTCAACTCTTACCCGACGAAATTCTTGAACGGAAAAAGAGCACTTTCAGCGTGCCGATTGGCAACTGGATGGCCGCCCCGGACAGCCCACTCGCAGGCCGTTTCACCGAGGAGCGGTTCGCACCCATCGAGTTTGTTGACGAGAGTTGGATCGTAAACCGCTATCGGGAGTTTTGCAACGGTGACGACAGCCACAAGTTGACCCTCTGGCGGGCGCTCGTATTCCAGATTTGGTATGAGGAGTACCTGATGTCCTGATAGCGACCCGTGGAACGATTGCCAACACTATGTCTCGTGTCCGCGTGTTTATTATCAGATACCAAAATATTTAATTTAATATCTACAAGACAGATTTCACATGTTGCAGTCTCAGTGGTTACCTGAGACAGGCGCGTCAGTAGATTCGGTCCCTACACCGGCTGTCCTCGTCGACACCCAGACCTTGGAATCCAACATCTCGGCGTACCATACACTTGCGGCGGACCATGACACGACCGTGCGCCCGCATATCAAAGTTCACCGGAGTCCAGAACTAGCCACTACCCAGCTCCGGCATGGCGCGACGGGAGTGATGGCCAGTACGCTCAGTAGCGCCAGTCTGATGGTCGACCACGGTATCGACGATATCGTACTTGTCCGTCCCGTTATTTGCCAGGAGAAGTTAGCGACGCTGGTATCACTGCTAGAGCGAACCGCCCGATTCAGTGTAACGGTCCACGACGCGCAAAACATCGAGCGACTCACAGCAGCACTCGACGGGACGGATGAACGGCTTGGCATCTACATAGAGATAGATAGCGGCGACGATAGGGGTGGTGTCCCGCCAGGCGAGCCATCTGTTCAGGTCGCAAAGCAGGTGGCGTCTGCTCCGTCGCTCCAGTTCCGCGGAGTGATTACGTACGACAATCGGGCGGCCTATCACACCGACTCGCGCGCGGAGTTTCGGAATGTCGCAGACAGTATCGCGGAGATGGTGGAACGCACGGTGGACGACTGTATACAGGCTGGCGTGACCGTACCGGACGTTTGTGTAGGGACGACGGCCACCGCTCCGTACATGGCCCAGAAAGATGTCGTCACGGAAATCAACCCGGGCCGATACCTGTTTCACGATACGGCAATGGTGGACCTGGTGCCGGATATCGACCTCGCGGACTGTGCGATGGAGCTCCGGACGACTGTCATCTCGAAGCCATCGCCAGGACGGATACTCACCGATTCCGGATGTCTATCCGTCTCCTGGGCCCCACAGAAGCTCCGAGTGCGCCAGGACAGCGACGTTTCGATGGCGGACCGCTCATCCGAACACATGATGTGGGACATCTCGAACGCAGATATCGACCCTAACGTTGGCGACCAGCTTGATATCGTCCCGTACAATATATACGCGGTTATGAACGTCCACGATTACGCTGTCGGTGTGTCCGACGGGACGGTCGACTCGATCTTAGAACTTACTGGCAGGGGGTGTAGCCGGTGACCAGATGCTGGGTTGATTCGGGTAGACTGGATGCGGCCGATGGCAGTCGGCTAGCCGACTACAGGGGAGACACTCGATGAGTCAACTGACTGCTACTGAACGACGAGAGCGGCTCAAGCAGTATCACGATAGGGTTACGGAGACAGTGGAGAGTCCCCTGTGTTTCTGTTTCGCAGCCGATATCGAACGTGAGTATCGGCAGCTTCGTTCGGTGCTCGATACTCACTACCCGGACTCGCGGATTTTCTATGCGGTGAAAGCGAACTACAACCCGGCGATTCTATCGGTCTTTCGGAAGCTTGGTTGTGGGGTCGAGGCGTTTGCGAGCTGTGAACTCCAAGCGATTAGGGCCGCTGGATACGCGCCTGGGCCGGTCCTGTTGACCGGGATGAACCGCTCTCGCTCCGAGCTGGCGACTGCCATGCGATGGGGCGTGGATCGGGTGCTCGTCGACAACCGTGACGAACTACGGCGTGTCAGCGACGTCGCTGCCAAGACGGGGTCGACTGTCGATGTCCTCATCCGGGTGAACCCTGCGTTGAATATCCCCACAAAGGACAAAATCGCGACTGGGAAAGAGAGTTCCAAGTTCGGGCTCGACGTTGACAGTGACGTAGCTATGGCGACGGTGTCTGAGGTCGTCAGCGATGCCAATCTGTGCCTCAGTGGCCTTCAGGTACATTTGGGGAGCCAGTTGCAGACCACAGCACCGTATCAATCCGCAGCGGAACTACTGATCGCCTTCGCAGCCAAGATACGGGCGGAGACTGGCGCCGTCGTCGACGTCGTCGACCTGGGTGGGGGGTTCCCCGTACCGTATCAGGAACCTGTACCCACACCAGCAGAGATTGTCGAGGAGATGGCCCGGGGACTGACAACAGCCGCGGCTGACCACGATTTTCCGGAGCCCACGCTATACATTGAACCGGGTCGGCGGCTGATTGCCTCTGCGCTTGGCGCTGTCGGCCAGGTCGGGGCCATCAAGAACCGTCCGGACACTTGCTATACTGTACTAGATATAGGAAGTAATATTATTACTGAAAATTGGGACTTTCCGGTGTACAACCTCACGGCGTCGGGGCCAGAAACAGCGAAGTACACCATCACTGGTCCACTGTGCATCAGTAACGATATTATTCGCAAGGACGTATCGATTCGGGAGGTCTCTTTGGGCGATCACATCGCTATCGACAAGATCGGTGCATACTCAATCAGTGCGACCTCCTATCTCAACGCTTCTCAGCGTATTCCGGTTGTCCTCGTCGATTCTGATGGGAAAGCGAAGCTCGTGCGACCGCGAGAACCATGCTCTGAGGTCGTAGCGATTGACGGTGAGGAGACGGAGCTATGAAAAGTCAAAATTATGATTTAAGAGAGAAAATATCAGAACTAATGTCTATCGGATTACTGGTACCAGCGGGCAACAGCGAAACCTCTGGTGAGTATGAAATCCCGAGTAGATTGGACACGCCGCCATCGGTTCGGCGGCGCGTAACCAACCCTGAACGGAAACAGTAAAAATAATCAATAGTTGACGTGTAACGCTCTGATGACACGGACTGGATTCGCCTGGCGTCGTGGCGCTCTCCCCGTCCGACCGTCTATACTGACTGTACGGAACAGCGTCGTCCTCGTCAAGGCCCCGCTGTAGATTATCACGTCCTCGAAGTAGGAAACATATGTCTGGTGATCAGGAACGGGAGCTATATCGGGAGCGATGGGGTCTGTCCCCGTCGTGGCGTGGTCGGATCACCGCCGATGGTCTAGTCCCGTCGCTGGGCCAGATAACTACGCCCGATTCGTTCCATCAGGAGGCCATTCAGTGATGTCCAGTGACAATCAGCAGTCGGGCGACGATGCGCACTCGCTGTGGAAAAACCGGGAGTTCCTGCGCCTGTTTTTCGGTCAGTTTGTGACCAATGCCGGGGATAGCCTCTATTCTGTCGCCGTGATGTGGCTCGTCTTTACACAGACCGGCTCGAATACGTTGACCGGCATAGCAAGTTCGCTGTTGCTCCTGCCGTTCCTGTTGCAGATCGTGGCGGGTCCTCTCGTCGATCGGGTCTCGATTAAACCGCTGTTGGTCGGCACACAGCTCCTTCAGGGGGGCCTCGTCCTGGTGCTCGTGGCAGCACTGTCTACCGGCTACGCCAATGTCTGGGTTATCCTCTTGCTGATTCCCCCACTCTCTCTCAACATGCTTGTCGTCGCGCCGGCACGGACCGCCCTACTGCCACGGCTTGTTCCCAACAGCCAGTTATCGAAAGGGAACTCTGCCCTGACATCGGTGACTGTCGGTCTGGATACGTTATTCGATGCACTCGGTGGTATCTTCATCGCGGTCTTTGGCGCGACGCTTCTCCTCTTGCTCGACTCTGTGACCTTCGCTATCGCGGGGGCGCTCTTTTTCGGTATGCACGTTCCAGGTGAGACCACAACTGACGATGACGAGGACGACTCCGTCGTTGGGACATACGTGTCCGAGCTCCGGTACGGTATCGACTACCTCCGAGGGACACGCTTTATCGAGATAATGTTGACCGCAACGGTGTTCAATTTCGCAGTGGGTATTACACTGGCCATCCTTCCTGCGGTTGGTAACCACTACGGTGGCCCCGGCGTCTACGGTCTCCTGCTCGGGGCACTGGGGATGGGGCGGCTCGTCGGTTCGCTGTTGGCCTCCTCTCTCAAGGAACTCCCATACGGCCAGTTGAAGGGTGCGAGCTACGTGCTCTCGGCTGGCCTCTGGCTCGGTGCCGTTCTCCACCCGTCAGCTATCGTCACGATTGGACTGTTCGGATTCGCATGGATTGCTGCCGGCGTTGACGCAGTGATGGTCGAAACGCTGATCCAGAAGGCTGTGCCCGACGATGTGGTCGGTCGCGTGTCTGCGGTCGAGGGAACCGTCTCGACTGGCACCCTCCCACTCGGGTCGCTGTTTGGTGGTGTCATGGCCGAACAGCTGGGTCCGCTACCGACGATGGGATTGGCTGCCTTCGGTTTCGGGTTCGGTGGGCTTTATTTTCTACTGCGTACACCATTGCGAACTCTGTCGGCGGTTCAGGATGCAGATCAGAATACGTTCGAAACGACTCTCGAGGAACACACCGAGGACATCGTCGAAGCGTCATGAGATATTCCGTTTAGAACTACCGTGCCCAGTGAAGACACGCTCTCTGGGCGTTACTGAAACGGTACTGTCTGTTGGCGTACTAGCTTGGCTAGACAGGCCGTTTGATACATAGATACTATAACCAGGCCGGATAGCCGGACTGCGTAGTTAATCTGCCTGGCTACATTATATAGCTGTTCGATATAGCTATATCGTATGGATGGCCGGTCCAGCTATACCGTATAGCTATAAAATTTGGCTATACTGTCTGACTGAGTTTTATAGCTGATGAGAATAACTACCTGAGTATGCTGGCCTATACAGTGTACTCAGAAGCAGGGGGCGTTGGAAAGACGACGCTCGCAACGAACCTTGCGAAAGCGGAGGTACGGGCGGGTCGCAAAGTGCTGGCGATAGATCTGGACACTCAGGAAGCGTCGCTATCACACTTATTGGACGTCGCCGGGGACCGGAACAACGACCAAGCGGACAGTCTCCTCCGGCACATGATCGACCGCCCACGAGGAGAGTTCGCCGACCTCATCAAGACAAGCGAGGGTATCGACGTCGTCCCCGCTCACAACATCCTCGAATACGCATCCAAACATCTCCGCCGGCGGGAGGAGGAAGCTGCCGACTTCGGTGAATCGTGGAATCCGAATAAACAGCTCCTGCGAGTGTTGCGCGAGGCTGGTGTTCATGAGACATATGATACACTCATAATCGACCCGCCAGCGAGTGCCGATATCAAGCTACACAACGCCATCCATGCCACACGGCATCTGGTGATTCCGTTCGAGCCCAGCGGCAAGGGCTACGAATCTGTTCAGGGACTCGATCAGCTCGTTGGTGGACTTGAGGAGTCGCTCGGCATCGAAGTGGGCGTGCTTGCAGTGGTTCCGAACCGCTACAAAGGCATGAACGACCAGGACCGATTCCTCGCGCAGCTCACTGCAGACGGCTGGGAGACGCCGATTCGGTTCCGTGAACGTTCGTCATTACTGGAGGGATGTTGGGCCGAGCAATGTACCGCATATCGCTATATCGAGGAACACCGTGACCGGGAGCGCGAGCACGAACTGGAGACCCTCGAGAAGTTCGACGAGCTCGCGAGCCAGATTCGCGAACAGAAGGCGGTGGAAGCATGAAACAGGGTTCTGCAGACGACCCTTTCGCTGACGACGCCTCCGAGGAGGCGGATACTGAAAAAGAACCCGAGCTGGAGACAAATAATAAGGGAAGGGAGACGGGACTTGCATCGACCGGGACAGACCGTCCGGTAGGCTCCACGGCTTCTTCCCAGACCCGCTCACTCCCGTATATTCATTCACGGGATGGTGTCAAGGACGGCCGGACCCAGCGACCGATTTTCCTCCGAGACCACATCGAGTCGGGCATCGACGACCTCGTAACCCAGATGGAGGAAGAGTTCGGGGAGGATGTCTACAAAACCGATATTACGGAGGCTGCGATGGCTGTCGCTCAAGAGAATCCCGAGCTCGTCAGAGAGAAACTTGACGAGTGGGGATATGGGTGGGACTGATTTCGTATAGCGCTATACAGTTTACATGATTTAATACCTGGGGCGCATATTCTGTTGTTGGTTGCGGTGACTGCCGGCGTCACAAAATTCAACAGAAACTTACCATAATCAATATATCCGCTATACATACTGAAATCGGCTGATTCAGATCTACCTAGTGACCAAGCTGTTGCTCCGTTCGCTGGAGTTCCCGTCTCGATTGTAATTAACCAACAAGCTGGCAAAGAAACCGCCAATGTTGGTTAATTATCGATAGCATCCTCCGCTGTACCAGGAACGGTATCTCCGGAACATCGACTCTCCGAGCGTTACAAGCGAGAACCCCTTCTGTCAGACCTCAACCGTCATCCAGGGCCCGAGAGTACATCTCCTCCGCAAATTAACGCACGGTCGGGACAAGAACGTTTGGTCAGAAGTTCTCGTAGTACTCCCGGTGGACACACGTCAGCGGGCGGCCGGGGAAGTCGTCATCGATATCCGGGAAGCCTTCCGGCAGCGTCTCGCCGATGTGTTCGTAGATATCGCGAAGCTGAGCGTACATGTGTTCGATACAGAACACCTGGAAGCCGTCGGGGAACTCGTAGTCGCCCTCGTCGAACACCATCGGCGGCAGGGAAATCGTCAACTTGTCGCCCCCGTAGCCTCGCATCGCCGACTCCGGGTCGGTCGTCTTCACCTCGCCTCGCTCTTTGTACTGAATCACTGGCTCGGGCACAGCATTCACAGTGTTCGACGCGTCGATGTAGAACGGCTGCCAGACAATTTGAGCCGTCTTCCGTGTCACGCCCGGGAATCGTTCCGGGTGCGTCACCATATCGTAACAGCGCTCGAAATCCTCGGCGAACCGCTCTACGTCCAGCGTCTGGAGCGCTTCGACGCCCCGCTGGACCCCCTCGGGCATCCACTCCGTCTCTAGGATGTCCTCCTGTGGGAACTCCCGCTGGGCCGCCACTTTCGCCCGCTCCTCGACCTGTGTCATCACTACTTGCTGCTCGAACGTTCGGTCCTCTCGTTTGTGGGGGTAGTCGTCAGTACCATGCTCTCTGACTGTCCCGTCCCATTCGATGGTTAGTCGATTTTCATTGCCGTTGTCATCAATGACCAGCACTCCACAATCACGATTATCGTGTCCCAAAATCTCGGTTTTCATATTTCCTGTTCACCGTTTTGCAGTATTTTGGCTCTGTTGAAATCCTCAGAGAATTACAACTTCGCCGTGTAATTCGACGAGATGAAGCCCCTCCCGAAGTCGCAAATTCTCCGGTTTACTGAGAAGGCGATCCATCTGGCACGTCGAGCGGTCTCTCAATACTCCTCAAAGTTCTCCAAACACCGCTACACACTTCCGCAGCACGTTGTTCTGCTGTGTCTCAAAGTTCGGAAGAACACGACCTATCGTGGTCTGCTTGATGAACTGATTGAAATGCCACGCATCCGTCGTGTTCTCGGGCTAACCGAGCTTCCTACTGCTTCAACGCTCTGTAAGGTGTTCAACCGGCTTGATATGGCTGTGTGGCGTGTTATATTGACCCTCTCAGCGACGTTACTTCCGACTCAAAGTGACGTTGCTGGTCGATGCGAAGGTGAACGCAATTCTCGATCTACACGTGACGACGACTCGAAAACACGATAGCCAGATCGCTCCGTCGTTAATCAAGAGCAACCCCGAGTGTATCGATATTCTCCTCGGAGACAAAGGCTACGACGATCAGAAAATCAGACGGCTCGCCCGGCAACACGAGGTTCGGCCACTGATTAAGCATCGTGAGTTCAAATCACTCCATAAGGCATGGAACGCACGCTTAAACGCTGATCTCTACGGCCAACGGAGTCAATCCGAGACTGTGAACTCAACGCTCAAGCGAAAGTACGGTGCGTTCGTCCGCTCACGACGATGGTGGAAACAGTTCCGTGAACTCACCATTGCTTGTCTCATTCATAATGTAGATCGATCACTCTGAGCGGTCAATACAGAAGTTACAAGTATCGAAAAACGACCCGGTAAGGCGTATTCAGACGATTCCAGCGAACCAGAGAGCGGTATAACTCAACGCCAGAACTGACAGAATAATACTGACGATTCCGAGAATACGACCCTGTTCTTCGGTCATAGTATAAATAGGAACCGGGGAGTAATCACTCTTCGGGTATGATAAATTCGCAGCTCTCATCGACCGGCTGTTTCAGACGAAAATATATCTGAA
Organism: Haloarcula salinisoli; assembly: GCF_019599405.1. NCBI lineage: Archaea > Methanobacteriati > Methanobacteriota > Halobacteria > Halobacteriales > Haloarculaceae > Haloarcula > Haloarcula salinisoli. Next base: position 89,685 of record NZ_RKLQ01000007.1, read on the forward strand.
GAATAGGATTTCAACAGAGCCGGACGCCCGTAATCTACGACATCTACCAGAAGGTCTGTGATGCCGAAGGCACCGATACCCTCACCACGGACACTATCCGTGGCCTCCTCAGTGAACTTGCCTTACTCGAGGTCACCGAGTCAAACCAAGATCACGGTGGCATGGGCAAGGGGACGTACAAGGAACACCGACTCCTCTGGGAGCCCAGTGTGGTCTTCAAAATGGATCCCGATCCAGCACACGTCGTCCAAATCAATTCAGTCTCTACTACCGCTGAGGCGGACGATTTCTGGCATGAGCCACCGAGAAATTCTCCCGCCTCACTTTTGATGCTTAACTAAACACCGCCCCCCTCTCCCACTGGCGGATATCCGTTCGAGACAAGTTCCGGAAAAACACAGTAATAAATATGGCAACTATTATTACTACAGTTGATTTAATTTCACATCGCATGATAGATTACATGTCCGCCACTACTGGTCTGCACCCGCTCCCAGACTGGGCTAAGGAAGAGCTCGCTGAGTTGAAAGGGCATCAGAAACAGGATCTGCTCACTGGTGATGAGGGCGGTGAGATAGTGGCCGCATACGACCGTGCGCGGTCCGATGTGGTCGAAACACAGGCTGATGCTGGATTAGATCTCGTGAGTGAGGGACAGCTCCGATGGGACGACATGCTCACGCACGTCCTCTCGGTCACCGAGAACGTCGAAACCAGAGGGATTGTCCGGTACTACGACAATAACAACTTCTACCGGGACCCGGTCGTCACAGGTGAACTCGAACCGACCGGTGACGTGGCCCGAGATGTCGAGCAAGCTATGGAGACGACTGACGCCACGGTCGGTGGCGTCTTGCCCGGTCCGTATTCGCTCGCCGAGCTGGCCAGTGACGAGTTCTACGGAGAGGACCGGTTCCTCGAAGCGCTGGCGACGTTTCTCGCCGACGAAGCCGCGGAGTTACCGGACATGGATACGGTGTTTCTCCTCGAACCGTCGCTGGCAGTGGACCAGCCCGACGAACCTGTCCGTGTCCGGGAGGCCATCGAGACCGTCGCTGATGCCATCGACGCGTCCGTTCTCGTACACACCTACTGGGGGACCGTCTCCGAGACAGTGTACGAGCAGCTGCTGGATGCCTCCGTCGACGGTGTCGGGTTCGACCTCGTCACGTCACGTGCCGACTCGGTCTCGCTCGTCTCTGAGTACGGGCTCACCGAGTCAGTCCTCCTCGGCGTGGTGAACGGACAGAACACGCGGCTGGAAGATGCCGACGACGTACGACACACTAGCAGGGAGTTCGTCGACCGGGCGGCGGAGACACCAGAACAGGTGTACCTGAGTCCGAACACGGAGTTGTTCTATCTGCCGACGAACCGGTGTGAGGCCAAACTGGAGACGCTTGCACGAGCTGCCGACACCGTGGAGGTGTCGACGTAATGTCGACCAGAGACCAGTTCCGACCTGCAGACCATCCACACGACCACTTCCTGATGACGACCATCGTCGGGGCCTACCCAAAGCCCAAGTGGCACAACAAAGCACGCGAGCTGTACGAGGACCCCGAATCGGAGTTCGGTGCCACTGAATGGCAGGAAGCCAAAGACGACGCCGCTCGCCTCATCACCGGCGAACACGAGCGGGCCGGTATCGACGTCGTCACTGACGGGGAAATGCGGCGCAACGAGATGATCGAGTACTTCGCCGAACGAATCGAGGGATACGAATTCAACGGCCTGGTGAAAGTCTGGGGACACAACTACTTCGATAAACCAAGTGTTCGGACAGAGGTGGAGTACGACGACACCTGGTTGGTCGACGAGTACGAGTTCACCAGCTCGATCGCGAACCGGCCGGTGAAAGTACCGATTACCGGGCCGTACACGCTCGCGAAGTGGTGTTTCAACGAAGTGTACGAGAGCGACGCCGAACTGGCATACGACGTCGCGGAACTGGTCAACGACGAGATACAGAAACTCGTCGATGCAGGGGCTCGGTATATCCAGATCGACGAAGCCGCCCTGGCGACGACACCCGACGACTACGCTATCGTCGGTGAGTGTCTGGAACGTATCGTCAGTGATCTCCCCGATGACGTCTACATCGGTCTGCACGTCTGTTATGGGGACTATTCGCGAATCTACCCGGAGATGCTGGAGTTCCCCGTCGACGAGTTCGACCTCGAACTGGCCAACGGTAACTACGAGCAACTGGAGGTGTTCAAAGACCCGTCGTTCACGAAGAACATCGGGTTTGGCGTCCTCGACGCTCACCGGGCCGAGGTCGAATCCGTCCAGGAGATAAAGGAGAACATCAAGCGCGGGCTGGAGGTCGTCCCACCGGAGCAGCTGACTGTCAGCCCGGACTGTGGGGTGAAACTGCTCCCGCGTGAGGCTGCGTACCAGAAGATGGAGAACATGGTCACGGCAGCCCGCGAAATCGAGGCGGAACTGGACGCCGGCACCATCGACACCCCCCGTTCAACGGTCAGCAACGACTGACGGAAACAGCCCCCGCGGTAAGGGGGCTAGAACCGGTCGGGACAGAACAGTGTTCGCTGGGGGTACATCGACGATAGCGTCTCCACCACGCCGTCGGTGTAGACCTCGAACGTCCCGGTCAGTCTGGCCCGCTCGACGCCGCCGTACCCGACGAAAAGCTGGGTAAAGGTGCCGATATCGAGCTGGATATCCGGTCGCGTATCAGTTCTCGTCACCGTCGCGTTCCCGTCAGAGACGGTGATTTCGTACGTATCGTCGTTCCACTCGGCTATGTCGTCCACAATAGAAACGGTGAGTGTCGCGTCGATACTCCTATAGTCGAGCCGTTCGACGGCCGTCGGGAACTCAAGCACACGACCGACCGGTCCCAGGGTGACCGAGTAGTCGACGGCAGCAGCATCCGAGAGCAGTGCCAAGAGCTCGACATCTGTCAGAGGAGGATGCTGTACTACTGACCTGACGACCCGCTTTCCGAGGCCTTCGTCACGATAGGCTTTGTTGACGATGACGTCGTAGATGACCCCATAGTAGCTGTAATCAGTGAGGACACGAGCCGAGGCCACCACTTCATCGACCTGGGTATCGAGAGCATAGATGTGTTCGCCACTGTGCCTGAGAGCAGTTGCGACTCGATCTCGGTCCCGATCCTCCCAAGAATCGTACGTCTCGTAGCAGTTCTGCACGCCGCTGATTATCTCGTCGGAAACGCCCGATTTCAGTTCTAATATTATAGTATGATACTATCATTCTGATAAATTAAAATTTTCTACGGGATAATATCACTGACTGTTTTCGTCCCACTCCGTGGCGAGAATACTGTAGATGAGCAGGTCTTTGAACTCGCCATCCGAGTAGTGGTATTCCCGCAGACGGCCCTCTTCCTGGAAGCCGAACGGTTCTATGACCCTTCGGGAGGGACCGTTGTCCGCCAGGATTCTGGCGATGACTTTGTGTAGTCGCTGGTCAGCAAAGGCAAACTGGAGACATGATTCGACGGCCTCGGTGGCGTACCCCTGTCCCTGTGCGTCCGGGACGAGCCAGTAGCCCAGCTCGGCGTGGCCGTTCCGGGGTTCGATATCGAACAGGTAGACGAGACCACGCGGAGTCATCGGCTCCTCTTTCGTGCAGACAAGCAGGTGGAGTGTCTCGTCAGACTCGATCCACTGAGCAAGCTCGGCCTGTGATAGCGGCTCAGCGATTGGCATCCGTCGCCAGACGTGGGGGCTATTCCAGTTCGACTGAACGAATTCGTAGTCCTCCTCCTCTACGAGTCTGTAGGTCAACCGTTCGCTGTGGAAGAACTCGGGTCCTGGCATCCCTCGGGGAAGATTAGGGAATCAGCAGGAGTTTGCCTGTACTTTCGCGGGTCTGGAGGGCTTTGTGGGCCGAACCCGCGTCCGAAAGCGAGTATCGGTCGCCGACGTGGACCGACACCTCACCCGAGTTGAAAAGCGAGTTGAGTTTCGGGATGCCAGCTTTGACCCGGTCGGGCTGTGTCCGGAGCGCATGGCCAAGATGGTACCCGAGTACTGACTTGTTCTCGAACAGTAATCGAGGGAGCGAGACGGACGGAATATCGCCACTGGCCATCCCGTAGGAGACAACTCGTCCCGCAGGTGCGAGCCCGTCCAGGGCTTCGTAGAACGCTTTGCCACCCACTCCATCGAGGACGAGATCGACACCCTCCTCATCCGTGATAGTCGCCAGTCGTGAAACGACATCGGCCTCGGTGTAGTCTATGGTTGCATCGGCGCCGAGCGAGGCAGCCAGCTCTCGTTTCTCCGCCGTGCTTGCTGTTCCGACAACAGTCACATCGGGATGGCTCGATGCGATCTGGACCGCCGCCGTACCGACACCACCCGCAGCGGCGTTGACGAGCACGGTCTCACCGGCTTCCAACCCGCCCCACTCGATGAGCGCATTGTGGGCGGTGAGAAACTGGACGGGTATCCCGGCGGCGACTGGCGTCGACATACCGTCTGGTATCTCGAAGACTGTCTCTTCGGGAGCTAGTACCTGCTCTGCGTAGCCCCCGCCGTCGACGAATGCCGCTACCGTCTCGCCCGTCTCGATGGACGTTTCTGGTCCCGCCTCGACGACGCGACCGCTGACTTCGATACCCGGCGTGTAGGGTGGGTCTGGACCGTCGGGGTACCGACCACGCCGCTTTTCGATGTCAGCGAAGTTCAGTCCGGCAGCAGCGACCTCGATACACACTTCTCCCTCACCTGGTATCGGTTCCTCCGTTTCGACCAGTTCCAGAACGTCCGGAGAGCCGTGGTCCTGGACTCGAATCGCACGCATCACCGCACTTATCTGTTGACATTATATAAAATTTAAAATTCACTTTATATCCATTATGACTGAAGCCGCCCCAGCGTAGCGGCCAGGTGACATGGAATTTTAGTTAATTCCATAAACTTTAAGTTTAAATTTGGTATTGAATGTCATATGTCTTCCACAACAGAAGAAGACAGGGTGGCATCGATTATTTCAAACCGCCTGCACGTTGAGGAGTCCGAATTTGAGGACGATACACCGATTACTGGAGACGTTCTGGACGCAGAATCGCTCGATATCGTCGAGATCGCCGAAGCCATAGACGAAAATCTGGACGTGTACATCTCGGATGAGGAGCTCGAGGAGATGGAAACTGTCGGTGATCTCAAGTCCTTCGTCAAGTCAGTGGAGGAGAACTGAGAGGTGAGGCGGGATGTCGTCGTAACGGGTCTGGGTGCTGTAACGCCAATTGGTGCTACGGCCGACGATAGTTGGGACGCACTGCTGGCCGGAAAGAGCGGTGCTGGACCGATAACCCGGTTCGATCCGGACGAGGCGGACTGCCGGTCCAAAATCGCCTGCGAGGCGACACTTCCCGAGGAAACGCCTATCGGATCGGATAAGGTCGGCCGGTACGCTGAACTCGGGATCACGGCTGCCGGCGAGGCCATTGCGGATGCCGGTTTCGACCCGAACGACCCCGGCTGGGAAGCCGAACGCGTCGGGACAAGCGTCGCGACGTCTATTGGCGGTCTCCCCGAAATTGAGGACACCGTCGGTCAACGTCCCTCATCGAAGTTCACCCTCACGTACCTCTCGAACCTCACGTCGAGCCAAATAAGTATCCTCTTCGATGCGGCTGGCCCCAATCGAGCCGCTTCCACGGCCTGTGCAGCCGGAGCCCATGCGGTGGGCGATGCGATGCGGGAGATAGAGAGCGGGCGGGCCGACGTGATGATTTCAGGCGGGGCCGAGTCGATACTGAGCCCCTACGGCGTCCGTGGGTTCGACGCCATGCGCGCGCTCAGCACACGGAACGACGAACCCGAGCGCGCGAGTCGCCCCTTCGATGTTGACAGGGACGGTTTCGTCATCGGCGAGGGTGGAGCCGCCCTCGTTCTCGAGTCCCGTGAACACGCTCTCGAACGTGGTGTGGAACCTATCGCGACCGTCGAGGGAACCGCCCGGAGTGCGGACAGCATGCATCCAACACGACCACCGGAGGATGCAGACGGCCTCATCCGCTGCATCGAGCGGGGACTGACTGATGCTGCTGTCGCTCCGACGGCAGTCGATCACGTCAATGCCCACGCGACTAGTACCCCACGAGGTGACGAACACGAGGCGACGGCGCTGAATCAGATATTCGATTCGGTTCCCCCAGTAACAGGAACCAAAGGCCTCACCGGACACACTCTGGGTGCGAGTGGTGCAATAGAGAGCGTCTTCACCGTCAAGACACTCCAAGAGCAAACGATCCCGCCGACAGCGAACTACGAGTCCCCAGATCCGGACTGTGATGTCCCTGTCGTGGACGAAACCAGGTCTGCCACTGTCGACGTGGCTCTGAACATCGCAGCTGGATTCGGCGGAACGAATGGCGTGGTCGTCTTCGGTGCCGCCAGATGAACGAGGGTCAGTATCCCACACCGTTCGTCAGTAGCGGGCTGGATATCGTCTCCATCGACCGATTGCGGGACCTTCGGGACGAATTTGGGACCTCGTTCACGAGACGGGTTTTCACTGCAAACGAACGCGACTACTGTGAGCAAACTCGTGTCCCTGCCGAACACTACGCCGCTCGCTGGGCGGCCAAAGAGGCGTTCCGGAAGATGATTCCGGCGCCCGAAGAGATGCCGCGCTTCGACGCAGTCGCCGTCGAACGGACCGGAGAGGGGCCGGAGTTACAGCTCGACGATACAGCAGCTACAACACTGGCGGATTCGTTGCGTGCCAAGTCAGTAGCACCGGATCGAACGAGTGTTAGCGTCAGCCTGAGTCACGACCGTAACTCAGACACGGCTGGGGCGGAAGTAACCGCATTCGGATTCAAGACCGATGCTTGAGACTATCCACTCCGACGGTTGGATAAACGAACTGAACGAAGACGCTCCGACAACTGCTGTTCTGTTTCCCGGTCAGGGGAGCCAACAGCCCGAGATGGGACAGGCCTTCTACGACGCATGGCCGGCCACACGCGAGTGGTTCGACACACTCTCGGCAGCTGTCGATATCGACGTGAGGGAGCTCTGTTTCGACGGGGACCACACAGTCCTCACGAAGACAGAGAACACACAGCCGTGTGTCTACACGACTGGCGTCGCCACGTTCGCTGGGCTGGCTGATCGGCACGGAATCGTGCCTGACTACGTCGCCGGACACAGCCTGGGCCACTTCAGCGCCCTGACGGCTGCCGGCGGTCTCGACCCGGAGACCGGGGTCGGCCTCGTAAGAGAGCGGGGCCGGCAGATGCAGCAGGCTGCTGAGCAGGGTGCCGAAGGCGAGATGATGGCAGTGCTCTGTCGGGACACTACGGCCGTCGAACAGGCCTGTGACCGAGTCGAGGGCGCAAACGTCGCCGCCCGGAACACTGACAGTCAAACTGTCGTCTCCGGTCCGGAACCGGCAGTTTCACAGGTCCGTGACCGTATCGACGACGAGACTCGGGCACGGTTCACAACACTCGACGTGGGTGCCGCCTTCCACTCGGGCCAGATGGAGACGGCTGCGACAGCCTTCACCGAGAAATTAGCGGAGACGTCGTTTGAGAGAGCCGATATTCCGGTCGTTTCTGACGTCTCCGGTGACGTCTACCACGGAGACACACAGGTCGTCCAGGAGCTTGGTTCGCAGGTCGTCGGAACCGTCGACTGGTGTGCAGTCGTCGAGACACTCGCTGGTGCCGGGGTCGAACGGTACATCGAGATGCCGCCAGCCGGGACGCTTACGGGGTTCATCGAGCGGCTCTGTCCGGAGGCCGAGACGATACCACTGGAGTCTCCAGCAGATGCGGCGGAGGTGTTCGGCGCGTGACGTCGATGTCCGACGAAGTGGTCATCGTCACCGGCGGCACACGCGGCATCGGGCGAGCGACAGCCGAGGCGTTCGCCGAGCGACAGGCGACGGTTATTGCAACGTACTACAGCGACGAGGAGGCTGCCACAGATACCGAGGCCGCGTTGGCCGATATCGCCGACCATGACGACGTCGATACCTGGCAGTTCGATGTCGGCGATTACGAGGCTGTCAGTGACGCAATCGGAGAGATCGCCAGCGAGTACGGCCAGCCGACAGTACTGGTAAACAACGCCGGTATCATGTCCAACAACCTTCTCATCCGGATGGATCCGGATGAGTGGGAACAGGTACTACGGACGAACGTCACCGGGACGTTCAACTGCACGCGCTCGGTCGCCCGCCAGATGCTCAGAGGGGACGGTGGCGCTATCGTCAATGTCGCCTCTGTTGCCGCACAGCAGGGCTGGGCGGGACAGTCTAACTACGCAGCGAGCAAAGCGGCTATCGTCGGGTTCACGCGCTCGATCGCGAGTGAACTCGGTGACAAGTCCATCCGTGTCAACGCTGTCGCGCCCGGGTACACGCGGACGGATCTGTACTCAGATCACCTCTCTGAGACGCAAGAAGAGATCGTGGCCGAAGAAACGGCCTCGGGTGAACCGGCGTCCCCTGCGGATATCGCCGAAGCAATCCTGTTTCTGGCGAGCGATCGAGCATCGTACGTCCACGGCGAGGTACTCAGAGTGGACGACGGTCTCGTCGGTTAGCTATAGAACAGTATCGGCAGAACGCCATCGAATATGTGGAGACGCTGGTTGTGGAGCTGGAAAAATCGACACAACGTGACGAAGAGTGGCAGGACGAGGTCGAAACGCCTCGAGAGAAGGCTGGGATATCTGCATCGAAGGGGACGACGAAGACGATCAACGACGGGAGTATCATTTCCTCCAGTGGCGGGAGGCGAGAAGGTCAAGAGCGAATACGTCACTCCAGTTGATCCAGCGTAGTCGGTGAAGATTGCAGCACACACACCCCCCGTTTCGAGTGTTAATTGGTGAGATGACGTACAGAGGGGAGTAGAACCAATCCCCGCTGTTTCTATATAAAGGGAGTCTGTACCACACCCTGTTTCGAGTGTTTTTCTAGCAGTAGCAGGTCCTACTACTACTACTAACACTAGCTAGACGAAAACGTTATAAATAACGCGATAACTCAGCTGGTGTGGAAATACCGTTGTCTATTCTACATATCTCACTAGACTACTGGTAACGGCCTTCTGTTGACCATCTCTTCTATTTGTTCAACTCCGAATTCCATCCACACCCTCCGGATCGAAAGAACACTCGAAATGGGGGGTGTGTGGGTTCACTCAATTCCGTGTTGGGTTTCACTCAATACCAGATCACGGAACACTCGAAATCAGGGGATGGGATGATAGTGTCATTTCAACACGACTTTAGAATAGGCGTAAATTAGGGTTTTAGGACTTCTGCAGGATTTTTACACTCGAAATGGGGGGTATGTGAGTTCACTCAAGCAGAGCACAGAACACTCAAAATCAGTGGGATTGGTTGAAGGTGTCATTTCAACACGGCTTTGGAATGGGCGTAAATTAGGGTTTTGGGACTTCTACAGGATTTTTACACTCGAAATGGGGGGCCTGTGAGTCCACTCAATACCAGATCACGGAACACTCGAAATCAGGAGGTGGGGTGGAGTTGTCATTTCAACACGACTTTAGTATAGGCGTAAATTAGGCTTCTGGAACTTCTATAGGAGTTTTACACTCGAAATGGGGGGCTCTAACCCGGCTGTATCCACGGGAACAGAAGAAACACTCGAAACACTCGAAGCAAGAGTTATGTACCAGGCAGTTGAGGTCATATGCAAGATGGATTCGCCGTTCGACGAGCCAGGGAAGATATTTGCCGATAAACGCCCGCTCGATGAGGGCTATACCCCGGAGACGATTCTATGTCGGGACGAAGAAATCAGTCGCTACTCCGAGGCTCTCCAGGATATCATCGAAGGCTTCGGTCCGAACAACGTCTTCATCTACGGACAGACGGGCAACGGGAAAACGGTCGTGACAAAGAAGATGACAGACTTCCTCCGTGAGGAGACTGATCAGCACGATATCCCGCTGACGATTCTCGAAGTCAACTGTAACAAAGACGATTCGATCTTCAATGTCCTCATTTCGCTCATCAACCAGATTCGCCCTCCGGACGACCAAGTTCCTGAACAGGGGCCAACGAAAGGATTCCTCTGGTCGACGTTATATGATGAACTCGACCAGCTCGAAGGAGATGCTGTTGTCGTCCTTGACGAGATCGATATGCTCGGTGCCGACAACGACAAGCTCCTGTATGAATTCCCACGGGCCAGAAAGATGGGGTCCCTGGAAGAGACCCGTGTCGGCGTCATCGGTATATCGAACAATCACATGTTCAAAGACTCGTTAGACCCCCGAGTCAAGAGTACACTGTGCGAGTACGAGATTTTCTTTTCGCCGTACGATGCGACTGAGTTGACAGAAATCCTCGATCATTATGCCGACCTGGTGTTTCGAGAGGGGACGGTCGATGACGGCGTCATACAGCTCTGTGCTGCCCGGGCAGCCCAGGAACAGGGCGACGCTCGCGAGGCGCTTGATTTGCTCGAAACCGCCGGGAACGTAGCCAGAAAACAGGATGCGCCGAAGGTCACTGAGGAACACGTAGAGGAGGCTGGGAGCCGTGTTGAGGAACAGCGAGTCCTCACAATCGTTCGCGACCAACTCACGTCGCAGATGAAATTGACTCTGTTAGCCACGACCTTCCTCAATATCGATGAGGAGTCATCGCCACGAGCCAAGAATATCTACAACGTCTACGAGAACATCTGCAATGTCTGTGGCTACGAACCTCGCTCCAAGCGCCGCGTCAACGACTTCCTCGACTCTATTCGACTCTATGGACTACTCGAACGTGATGAGCGCAATCTCGGGCGAGCAGGCGGTCGCTCGTATATCCACACGCTTGAGGTCTCACCGGAACTCGTGTTTGAAGGGCTCAAATACGATCAAGAGGGGTCCGAATCCATGCTGGAGCGGTACGATCTCGTCCCGGACCCTGAGCAAGGTGCGCAGGCTCGTATCACCTCATTCATGTAGCTAGCTGTCTATCCTCAGCGATTAGATAGGTGTGTTCCCACTCATTGCTTCAATCAGGGAACTCTACTGAAAGGCCAATATTTTACAGCCCAAACTGACGTACTGCATGTGCTGAATTTGTGTGCTCCAGCGTGGTGCGGAGAACCATGGACGAACCACGACCCGACTACGACCAGTTTGAGCGTTGCCAGATTGCACGAGACCAGGACAATCGACGAGTGGAGTCTGTTGACGTCGACGAGTCCAGCGCACGGAAACTTGAACAGGACCTCAGAGCCGCTGGAATCGTCGTGGCAGTGCCCAAGACCAGTGTCTCATAGACGGGCGGAGCGGCGATGCTTGGGCTCACACAGTCTGACCTGAGCGCCTTTGATAGCGTGTCTCCATCTACCTCTTCAGCCAGCCGAAGCCCGTCCTTGCCCTGGCGCTGAATCAGCTCGTCCAGCTGGTCGGCTTCGGGGTCATCGAGTTGTTTATTCCGTTTGGAGACGGTACCGATATCCTCGGCCGTGACGTCGGGGTCGCCTTCTAAATATTTGGAAGCCGCTGTGCTTAGACCGCTCTCGTCCTCAGTCAAAAAAAGACGCTATCAGATATTATGATAAACTAGTAGCTTTCTAAAGGAATAGCACCGGATCCCTATCAGCCCTATTGAACGACTGGCGTTATCTTCGATTTGCCTCAAGACCCACCAATAGCATAGACGGAGCCGGCTATTTTGTAAACTGTTTATCTATAATTTCTCCAGTCTCTGGATCCACGCGGTATCGCATCCCATTGAGATTATTTACCCATAGTTCTCCATTCGAGAGAGATAGCCCTAGATATGAGTCATGCCCATTACCAGTCACGTCTGGGCACTCCGGAATTCGCCATTGAATTTTACCTTCGTTGTCGACGGCTACAACGTTCCGGGTGATATATTCGTAATCTGTTCCATCGATATCAAGGTTAACGATAGCTAATTCTGCCGTCTTAGCGCACTCGTGTATATCATTGGCGAATTCGACAGTAGTGTCACCAATCTCCATCTGGTTTTTATGCGTGCTTATTTTCATCCTAATTCTCGTTTAACTTCTTCGTAAGATCATCTGACTCGTCGAACCAATTACTGTTGAATTGATTTGGTGGTACCTCACTTCGTGGAAGTGTATACTGTGTTCCCCCACCACTGCCAAAGTTGTTTGGTGCAGCACTCCCTGTTCGCATTGTTGTTTCCTTAGGTATCTGCGCAATGGCGACGCGATCCGGGGGGTCACCAGGAATAGCATATTTTGCTTGAATCTGTTCGGGAGTCAAGTTATCAATATCTTGTCTATTCCGGGGGAGGAACCGTCCTGCTGCCTTGTTACCTTGACTGGTATAGACCCTCTGGAAGGATATGTCTTCTGTAAGTGTATACTCCGTGACGATAGAGTCCTTTTTGTGTACTGGCTCCCAGTCAGAAGGATATTCTTCAGAATTGATTTGTCGTCCGGTACTAAATTCTTTGACCTCGCCAAATTCCTGAACATCTGAAGTCCGGGTCAAACCGGCCCGGATTTGAGATGACTCGATTCCTTCACCATCAACCGCTCGCATCCAGGATTCACCGTAGTCGTCGTTTTTCGCCAGCTCACGGAACCGTCGTTCGTTGTCTCCCTCGAGTTTGTTGTACCGCCGGGCAAACGCCTGCGCGTCGAAATCGTCGGCCTTGCCGTTCACGTCCGCGACGGCGTCGAGGAAGTCAGTGTCCAGTGTACAGCCGCTGGACTGGGACACACCAGCGCCAGCGCTGGTGGCGTAGACGGCGGCCCCGCCGACGGTTCTCGAACCACAGGAGAGCAGGTCAGAGAGGGTATCTCCGTCAAGTTCCGCAGCGAACTCCATGCCGTCGTCGCCCTGTCGCTGAATCAGCCCGTCCAGCTGGTCGGCTTCAGCGTCGTCAAGTTGCTTGTAGCGCTTCGAGACGGAGCCGATATCCTCTGCTCCGACATCGCCGTCCCGCTGGGCCCGCAGCAAGGAGTTGCGCGTGTCGTCGGGCAGGTCGGCGTCGTACACCGCCTGGAACTCGTCGGTGTCGAGGCGTCACTGTAACTCAGCGGCTTGTGCACCGGCGTTGGGGATATCTCTGTTTTCGAGGGTCTCTTTGAACGTCTCCTGCCCGCCGTCGGTCATCACTTCGAGGTCAGTCTCCCCGTTTTTCCCACGAATCCCGCGATAGTACGCCCGCAGTCGTTTCTGCCCGCGTTTGTTCAGGTCACGGAGGACGCGGTTGGGCGACGAGCTACGTCGACCGACTGAAGTACTCGTCCAGTTCTGCCCGTGCGGCCCGGAACTCCTCCCAGTCGGTCGGGTCTGGAGAGGCAACGAGCATGACGGCTCCGTCGTCTAGTTCGCGTGTTTTCCAGGCAGGAGCGTTAAGAAGCCACTCACGGCCGTACTCGGCGACCATCGGCGGTGAGAACAGCATCAGCCAACTCACCGTTTCGATACGATTTGCCGCCAGCGAGTCAGCGGTGATAGGCACTCCCGGTCCGGCGTCACTGTCGATATTACTCTTATGTTCCCCGTCTAATGCGTAAGCGAATCGACAGTCTTCCATATTTGCGTAGACGAAGGTGACATGATCGAGAAACCGTTCAACGTGGGCTACCAGCTCGTCGTCCGGGATACCGGCGTAAGACAACTCCAAGGTCACGGCTGGAAGCGACGGCAAGGTGAACCAATCGTCGTCGGTGTCGTGTACTTCCAGCGTCGTCAATAAACTGTGACGGTCGCTTTTATCGCGCAGATTGATTGCTTCGAAGGGTGTCGTGGTCGTTTCGTACTCGTCAGTGTCCTCACCGAAGCTGGCGAGCGTCTCCAGCGACGGCGGCGCAGGCGAATCGATAACGAATGCGACCTCCAGTTCGTCGGTCATGTACCTCTACTCCAGTCAAACTGTTCTGCGTTTCCGAAGTTTTTGTTGTTTAGATAGTCCCAAACTGTTCCCGTGACCTTGCTGCTGGATCGTGGCTCCAAGCTATTCAACCGCAACTGTGATGAGTCAACGTCGGTGTTGAGGCGTTCGTACCCCTTCAGGAACGCGAGCTTTTTCTGTATGTCGTTGGTGCTGACATCTCCTGACTTCGCTTCGTAGTAGATCATTTCGTTCTCGCTTTCGATAGCGAACCCGTCGAATTCTGGATTTTTATCCGTGCTGGAACCGTAACCGAGCGACTCTTCAATATCCGACTCGGCAATACCGGTTTCGTCCGAAATGTCGGATATCTGTTCGCTACTGAGTGAATCGAAGTCGATGTCGGGTTCATAACTGAGTTTAAGAGTCGCATCACCATCGAGTTTGTCGACCAGTTTCCCGTTCGCGACGCGCATTTCGTACATGGCTCCCTTGACGTTGTTGTCGTTGCCGTTGACGTAGCCATTGCTCGACGTAAGGTCCTCGTTGATGACCTTGCTGGTACCTTCGACATCCGGGTTCGACGAGAGAGCCTGCACGTCGTCCGAGAACTGATATGCACGATCTGGGGTGACAGCGTCGAAGTCGCTATCGCCCACGGCTTGCAGTACTGTTGCTCGAACCTGTGCCGACTTCCCGGCGTCGAACGCGAAGAAGTCCTCTAGACTGCCGGCATCCGACGAGCGCATCTCGGCGACGCCGCTGCCGATGTTCGAGGCGTACTCCCGATCGACATCGGTCGTGATACGGAGCAGCTCTTGCCGGTCGGCGGCGTCTAGATCTTTCGTTGCTTCCCGGAAGGTCGCCTTGTCACCGATATCGTTCTCGTACCGCCTGACGAACTCGTCACGGTCGATGTCGGTGTCGTCGAGTGATTCGACGACGGTATCCGCGAATTCAGCGTCGTAGGTACACGCAGTTACTCCGAGCGCGGACGACCCGCTGGCGGCACCGGCACCAACTGCGAGCGTACTGCCACCGCCGACGGCACACTCTGGGGTCAGCCACTTCTGGAGGGTCTCGGGGTCGAGGTCGCCAGCGAACTTGGCATGTTCGGGCCCCCTGTTTTCGATGAGGGTATCGAGCCGCTGGCGCTGGGTGTCATCGAGTTGCTTGTACCGGTTTGAGACGGTGCCGATATCGTCGGCCGAGACATCGCCGTTCCGCTGGGCCCGCAGCAAGGAGTTGCGCGTGTCGTCGGGGACGTCATCGCTGAATACGTCGTTGAACTCCGCTGAGTCGAGCTGTCGCTGTAACTGGGCGGCCGTCTGCCCGCTGCCATCGACATCTTCCAGTGCGTTCTTGAAATTGGTCTGGCTATCGCCTGAGAGTCTATCCAGGTCGGTCTCACCGTCTTTCCCACGAATCCCGCGATAGTACGCCCGGAGTCGTCTCTGCCCGCGTTCGTTCAGGCCACGCAGGACGCGGTTGGGCGTGTCGGCGATATACCTAGCCGTCCGCACGGAGCGGCCGACGGTTCTGGTGCCGGCCATGGTCTTGCGGACGACGGGGCTGTCGAAGTCGACGCGTCTGGTCACGCTGCGGGTAATCTTCGAGCTGACGCGGCTGGCCGGTGCGCTGATGGCCTTCTTCCGGGCCGCGCGGTAGAATTTGTAGGCTCGCGTCGCCTTGGCCGCGCTGGCGGCTTTCTGTACCTGTTTGATATTTTTGGCTTTGGCCGCAGCGGAGCTCCCGGCGGCCGAGGCGGCGACCTCGAAGACGATTAATCCGGCGTAGTAGCCCCGCCTGAAGTCTTTATATCGGCCTTCGTCGACGATTTCGCCGTTTCGATAGTAGGGATTTGCCGTCTGTTGCTGTCGCTGATACGACTCCTTGAGCAGCCCGGGGATGTCATCGGCGTTTTTGACCAGGCTCTCGTACCGCGAGAGATTGGAGACGCTCTGGTAGGTCTGGACGGGGCTGTTGACGACGCTATCGACGGTCCCGACGAGCTGGCCGGTCCCGCTACTGATACCTGTTGTCGTCCCGAGGACGAAGACCTTCTCGTGAGAGAGCCCGTCCAGCCCGCCGCCCTGCTTGACGGCTTCGACGATACCGTTCGACCGGCTCGAAGCCAGCACGAGACGCTCGTTGCCGTGTTCGTCGCTCGCTCGAACCCGAATCTTTGTGACCGTCAGTCCTTCTTCGATACCGCCCAGCACACCGGCGTCTATCTCCCGGTCGAAAAAGCGTGGGTCGCCGCCGTTACTGAACTCTTCGCCGTCGATGATTATCGTCGAGGAGGCGACACCACTCTGGTCGTCGGCAATGCCACGAACGTAGTAGAAGTTGAGCGGCTCACCCTCTTTTCGTGGGTCGATCGTGCTCATATCCGGCGTTCGGGACCCGTAGCCAGCGGCGCTGATGTCGACTGTCGGCGGCCTGATGTCGAACAGCGTCGGGTCGTATCCGTGAGCAACTTCCTCGCCGTCGTCCTGGCCGTCGTTGTCGATGTCGGGGTCTCCGGGGTCAGTGCCGAGGAGAATTTCCCTGGTATCGTTGAGCCCGTCGGCGTCGGTATCGCTGACGAGCGGACTCGAGGAGACGGTTTTGTTGGTGATGTACTGGTTCTCGTTCTCGTTTTCTTTGTCGGCGGCCTCGGCGAAGCTCTTGGCGTCGTCGTGGCTATCGAGGACGCTGATCGTCCACTCGCGTCGCTCCTCTAGGTCGGTCAGGCCGTCCCCGTCCGTGTCGGCTCTGGATGGGTTCGACCGGACCGCAGTGGCCGTGATGTCGACCGTCGTCCCCGAGGAAGTGTTGACGATATCGTAGTTAATCGAGATTTCTTCGCCGTCGCTCAACCCGTCATCGTCGGTGTCTGCCGAATGTGGGTCTAAATCGATCGGTTGGCCGGCATTGGGGCCGGCAGGCATCGTGAGCCCGTCGGCCTCTTCGACTGCATCCGGAATCCCATCACCGTCGGAGTCGTTCAGCCGGCTTTCGTTATCGACGGTGTCCCCGATGCGGCCGAACACTTGGGGCAGGTCGGCCGCGTTATCGGTCTCGTAGTAGTCTCCGCCGGTCACATCAGCTATCGAACGGAGTTCGGACGTGTCGACGTCGTCACCGATTCCGACCGTGTTGATGGTGATGTTCTGCTCTGCTGCCCGTTGGGCCTCTTCGACAGGGTCGGGGCCCCTGCCTGTTTTTCCATCCGCAAGCAGTATTGCTTCTTTGATGCTATCCGAATCGTTTCCGTCTTCGAACACCTGGATAGCTTTTCGGATACCATCTCCTGTATCAGTCCCGCCATGAGCGTTTAGTCGTTCGATACTCTCGTTGACTTTTGCTCGGTCGGAGGTCAGTCCCTGATAAATAGTAGCAGAGTAGTCAAACCCGACGACTGCGGCGGTATCACCGGAGAGCAACACGTTGTTGAATCGTTTTGCCGCATACTTCGCGCTCTGAATCTTCGAGCCGGACATACTGCCGCTCTCGTCGATAATGAAGGTCAGATCGACCGGCGTGACCTCGTCTGCCGACTCGTTTTCGTTCTCGTCATCGAGGGTCCGGTCGGTATTAACCGTGTCTTCCCAGTTGGTGACGTTGAAAACGGAGAAATACGAGAACGAGTCGACGGTCGCCGTAGCGGTCCCGTTCGTGAGGTCGACACTGCTGTTCACGCGCTGCCAGGTCTCGTTGCTCCCGGCCTCCCACGTGTAGACAGCGTAGTTACTGGCGTTGGTCGCGCCGCTCGCATCGAACGGGACCGTGACGGTCGCGTTCTGGAAGGCATCGCCCTCTTCGATCCGCACCATCGAAGACTCGCGGAACTCCTGAGTGACGTTCGGCTCGACCGGCTCTACCGTCGTTTGACTGGCGTTTTCTGGTGCTGTCCGGACCGTAACGGAGACGCCGGATTCGTTGTCGGTCTCAGTGAACTCGTAGGTGCCGTCCTCACTGGTTACGTCCGGTTCGGTCGGGTCGGTCCCGAGCCGTACCTCCTTTCCGTCGGGGATACCGTCGTCATCGGTATCCGGGTCCGTCGGATCTGTTCCGTATTTGTTGACTTCGGCACCGTCATCCAGTCCGTCTCTGTCGGTATCTTCGAGGCCAATCGTCGTGTTGTATCTCGTCTCGTTGACGACAGAGAGGTTGTCTCCATCAGCGTCGTCCTGGGGGTCGGGAATGCCGTCGTCGTCTGTATCCTTCTGTGTCGGATCCAGACCTGGTCGCCTGAGTTCGAACGTGTCGTTGAGGCCGTCACCGTCCGTATCAACCGCCCGTGGATCGGTCCCGACTCGATACTCCGTGTAGGCTGTGAGATTGTCGCCGTCCCAGTCTTCGGCCCCGTCGATAACCCCGTCGTCGTCACTGTCAGCGCTTTTCGGGTCGGTATTCGTGACGTTCCGCTCGTAGCTATCTGGGAGCCCGTCACCGTCGCTGTCCGAGACCGATATATCGCGCGTCTGATTGAACAACCACTGCACGTCTCCCACGTCGGTGCGGTTGTCTCCGGTGAAATCGTAGGCACTCCAGTTGGCACCGACAGCGGTCGTGTCGAGATGTCGGCGCAACGCGTCGGCGTCGACGACGTTGACCTGTCCGTCGCCGTTGACGTCCTCGTACAAGCCGTCGTCGTTTGGATCGGTCGGTTGATCGGTGACGACTGCATACGGCTGGGTCGGCTCAGATCGATTCCCTAACTCCCCGAGCTGGCTAGCGTTTGGCTCCGTTGTCTCGTTCCACGAAATCTGGGAGAGGCCCCCGGTGGGCTGATTCCCGGCGCCGCCTGCGGTGGGTTGGTTACCAGCGCCCAGCGACTGATTGCCGGCGTTGCCGGCCTGGCCCAGCAGCGCCCCGCCACCGGCACTCAGCCCCGAAACCGGGCCGACAGTAATCAGTAACAATGCCCCGAAAACGGCCTGTAGTTTCTGACGCTGAGTTCCTGTCATCGAAGGCCCTCACAGCAGTTTCCGCAGTTGTATCCACGAATCAAGTCAAAGTATTTAAACCTTATAGATATGTATTTATCCTATCATGGACTGGGGGAGTTCACCGGTTATTGGCGTAGGGACAGCAGTCGTTATCGCAATCACAGCAGGACTCGTGCTGGGAGCTGGGACGACAACAGTGGTCGTCCAGCCCGAGTCGACGACTATTACGGCTGGGGAGACGACGACCGTCGATATCGTCGTCGAGTCGGCCGATGACGGCGTCGGCTCGATCGATCTGGAACTTACCGTTGCTGACGCGTCGGTCGCGGATATCACGGATGTGAGCGTCGCGGGCGACCCGTCGACTGTCCGGACGACCGCCGACAATGACAGCACGCGCATCGCAGCGACGGGAATGGACACTGCTGATACGGGATCGGTCACCGTGGCGACGGTGACGCTGGCTGGTGAGTCTGGTGGGACGAGTCCGCTCGATCTCACTGTTGCCGCGGTGGGCAACGAATCCGGATCGGCCTACAACGTGAGTGGGACGACCAGTGGGGAACTCACCGTCGAGGGCGAGGCTAAACCCACACCTACGGAGACCGACGACGACAGTTCGAGTGGTGGCGGCTCCAGCAACGATGGTGGCGGCTTCAGCGGCGGTGGCGACGATGATGACGATTCGGGGTCTGTGTCGACCCCAACCGCCACACCGACGGCGACGCCAACCCCGACACCTGACACTGAGACGCCGACGCCAACGCCTATGGAGTCGCCCACGGCAACGGAGACTTCCGAGGGGACCGCTACGCAGTCGCCGTCAGTGACGGGTACGCCCACAGATTCGACAACTGACACGACTTCGACCGAGTCGTCTTCACTGTCGCTGGTGCCACTGGCTGTGGTGGGTGGACTCGTCATCCTGATTGCGGGTGTCGTCTACTACCAGCGCGAGTGAAAGAGTCGGACGCTACCTGACTCTCAGAAGCGACTGATTTTCGGTTTCAGAACTCATCACCAGGGGCCGGACACGTGGGGTCGTCGTCCATCGACGGTGCCACGCTCAGCTGGCAGTGGGCACACCACAGCCGCCGCTCGTGGGTGCCGTTCGGAGTGTTGTGAGTGATAAGCGGGGTTACGTGCGGTGGGGGCAAGAGCTTCGATGCTGTTAACCAACATATCGGGGTCGGAGGTCTGTCATGTTGGTTAAGACATCGGCGGCGCTCCTTGAGCAGTTCTAAGCGCTGTGTCACCGCACCATCCACGCCACGGTCGAGATGGTTGACAGCGCCGTCGCGAGGGCGATTTGAGGGTTAGGCCCGGTCGATGGACGTGTCTCGGCCACTGTGACCGTAGCTATACCGCTTGGCTAAGCTAGCTGGCTATACCGACCATCGAGTAGCCGCTCTGGCGGGGGTAACCCCGCAAGTAGTCCTCTGCGAAGTAGCGGTAGAGCTATTAGCGAATAGCAAGCCCGTGGTCTTTCACCGTCGGCCCACCAAGGAGATATGTGTCACATGAACGCGCTGGCCAGTCACCGTCCGAACTCGAGGTGCTCATTTCCGGTGGGTCGATGGGCGGGCTCGCGACCGGCATTGCCCTAGCCGATGCGGGCCACAGGCCGACGATTTTTGAGCGGTCGACTGGGGAGCTTCGAAGCCGCGGGGGCGGTATCGTTGCCCAGCAGAACATTCGCCAGTTTCTCTCCCACCATACGACTGTTTCACCCGAGACGGTCACGACGAGTTCGAGTGAACGTCGGTATCTCACCCGGTCTGGCGATATCGAACGGTCGATGTCCGAATCGATGGTGTTCACCTCGTGGGATTCCCTCTATCGGCAGCTTCGGGAAGCATTTCCTGATGCGGACTACCATATGGGCGAGGAAGTGGTCAACGTCACACCCGAGACGGCAACGGCCACGTTCGACGATGGCAGCGAACGGAGTGGTGATGTCGTTATCACGGCCGAGGGAGGGCAATCCAACACTCGAAAGCAATTGTTCCCGGATGTAACACCGTCGTTTGCTGACTACGTTGCATGGCGTGGTGTCATCCCAGAAGCTGCAGTTCCGAGTGACGTCTGTGACGAATTCGATGACGCATTCACCTTCTACCAGGGGGCAGACCAACTCATTCTCGCCTATTTCATTCCGGGACCGGACGGCAGTACAACACCGGGCGAGCGTCGCCTCAACTGGGTCTGGTACGACACAGTCGAGGCCGACGACCGGGGCGACGTCTTCACCGATCGAACGGGAACCCAGCGTCGGTTTACCGTCCCGCCGGGCCAACTCCGTGATTCCATACGCACCAGCCAGCGCGAACGGGCGGTGACGACGCTCCCACCGGTCTTCGAGTCAGTGGTGACCGAGACACCTGACTTGTTCGTCCAGGCAATCTATGACCTCAGCGTCCCCGAGATGGTCGT
>NZ_RKLQ01000008.1 GCF_019599405.1 Haloarcula salinisoli
CCACAGTCGCCGCTCATGGACTTCCGAGGGCAACCGAGCCAACCGGGCCGATTCAGGCGCAAAGCCTTTCTCGCCGGACTGAGAAGGACCGTGTACGGAAACCGGGCACCAATCGGTTTCGTGGTGACGGTCCTTCTCCGTCACTTCGTTCACGTTTCTGAGTTGCTACACCCTCCTTCAGCGGCATCTGGGTTAAGCCCCGCCGCTGATTGATTCAATGATTGAGTGACTGGTAGCTGTCGTTCGAGGTATGCAATTCGCGCCCGAACCTCCCGAATACGGACGGCTACATCCTGTAACTGTACGTTTTGCTCGACAGTTTCATTCAGAAGAAGGCGACAGGCGTTCACCTCATCAATCAGCAGTTGCTCGAAGTCGTCCGGTAGCTGTTCGTCCGAAACACTCTCCCCACTGGATGGGGTAGGTTTGCTTGCGTTCATGGCTTGAGCGCACAGTGTCGGGGTGTTGCTTCACCCCGTCCATTCCACGACCCGGAGAGAGTCGTGTACGGACTTCCTGTGCTGTGTGATACGTTCTTCTGGTGCATGATAAAACCTGCTACGTCAGGCGAGTGGGCCGCTCTCGTCGTCTTCTGGGTCAGGGCCGAAGATACGGTACGCCACGAACGCTATCGCCAGCATACCGACACCAGCGGCGACGTAACCCCAGTCGATTCGGTGCGTGTAGCTGTGGGTCACAGTCTTCGAGCCGCTGATATTCGCGGGTTTCGGGTCCTGCATGGTTCAGTCGAAGAGCGGGATGTCTTCCTCATCTTCCTCGGTCTCCTCGGTCGTCGACGTCGACGGACTCGACGAGCTGCCCGAGCTGCCCGACGACCGCGACCGCCACCACAGCGCCAGCACCAGGAACAGCGCCGCCCCGACGAGAACAGCGTTTGCCGACACGGGGAGGGGGACACCCATGCTCTCAGCGGTCTCTGGGAGCTCCGAATCCTCGGTATCGCGGTCCTCCGAGGGGGCTTGCCCACCCGTGGGTTCGGGGGTTTCCTGCGCCGTTTCCTCCGGCTCTGTGGCCTCGGTCTCCTCCTGCGCATTTCCCGCTGAGTCCGCCTGTAGGTCCGCCAGTCCCTCCGCAGCGTCACCCGCCTCTTCGTCACTCACGGCCGCATACTGGCCGTGCGCGACCCGTTCAACCTCCCCCTCATCGCGGAGGTCGGACAGGAGATTTCGGACATGTCCGTTGGTACAGCCGTACTCTTCCGCCAGTTCTGCCGGAGCCATGGGAGAATCGGCTTCCTGAAGCTTCTCCTCCACGAAATCGCGGGCACACTTCGGCCCACCGTCCCCAGCAGGTGTATCAGCAGTTGCCATGTAATATGCGAATATGAAGCCTAACAACTTAGTGGCTGCGTGAACTCTCAGTCTAACATGGCCGAAAATGCCTTCCTGACTGACCGGCGCCGTGACTACCTCGCTGGCGAGTACGACGGTAGCGACTCAGCAGAAAGACACCTGAAGTACTCGCTCAGAGAAAGTTCTGAACTCGCACTGAGCGAACTGGTCGAAGTAGCAGAGTCGCCACTCATCGACAACACTGAGGTCTTCGACCCAGACGAGGTGTTTCGCCTACTTCGTGCCCTACTGAGCCCACGGCAGGAAGACCTAGAGCCCGATGAGTTCGTGACCATCGTCGAGCCGGAGAAGTACGGGGACGAGTTCGTGGCGTACGCTGACGCCCTCTACGTCCAGATGGACAAGGTGATGAAGCCGTACCGGGACAGTCGGTTTCCCGACCCCGGCAGCGACTAATCGCCCATCACAGCCGCCGAGAGTCCGACCTGTCGGCTCTCCGGCGTCACCGACTCGCCCTTCACTTCGAGCCAGTTCCGTAGCTTCTTCTCGTTCCCCTGGACCGACGGCGGGGGCCGGTCCCCTCCTTCGTCCCACCAGTACAGCAGGCCCTTCAGCCGAAGCCACCGCTCGCGTCCTCTACCCGCCGCTTTCACCTTGCTCGCCCACTCGTCATCTTCGAGATACTCACGGAGGTAGTACACGTCGATGACCTCCGACCCGCAACCGTCGTGCGGGCACTCGTCGGGTCCGGCACTGA
The DNA here is from genome assembly GCF_019599405.1 of Haloarcula salinisoli. NCBI lineage: Archaea > Methanobacteriati > Methanobacteriota > Halobacteria > Halobacteriales > Haloarculaceae > Haloarcula > Haloarcula salinisoli. Next base: position 2,071 of record NZ_RKLQ01000008.1, read on the forward strand.
TGCCTTCGCCTTCCTCGGCAGCCACCGGTTCATCGGGCTCGATCTCCTTCACCGCCTTCTCCGCCTCCATCTGAATCCGCTCCCACATCGTCGCCGTCAGTTCCTCCGACGGCGTGAACGAGTGGACTTCTCCGAAGTACGTCGTCGTTGAGCGGCCCTGCTGGTTCGCGCCGTGCGTCAGCGTGTAGTACGCCGTCGCTGCCATGTCTCTGTACGCTTTCTGGTCCCTCGGGTGGAACGCATCGAAGGTCCGAATCCGCTTCACGACCCAGCCACCCGGTGCCGCCTCACCGTCCACGTCCTCGACGGCGGCCAGCGCGTGGTAGTGCGGGGCCGCCTCGATGTACCGGGTCAGGTCCTCGAAGTCCTCAGACACCTCACGGAGGAAACGCCACTTCCCGGTACCGTCGGCGAGGTCGCCGTTCTCCTTCGCCGTCTGGTACAGCAGGTCGCCGCGTTCGTTCGTCCGGTACGGGTGCGTCACCGTCGCCCCGCCACGGACACCGGCCGCCTCCAGGGCGTCGTACGCCTCGCTGCGCGTCTCCCACAACGACCGGGCCGAGTACCGCCGGTCCTGCGGCGGTGAGGCGACAACGTGACAGAGTCGCTTCCCCGGCCCCATCTCCTGCGCGTATCGGTACGCGGCCAGCTGCGCGACCATGTTCACCACCGCGTCCTCGCACCAGTCCCGCCAGTGGTCGGGACAGTAGCGCGTGCCACACGACGACCGGCCGAGTACGGTGTGGCCCTCCTCGCAGAACCCGACTGGCGTCATCGCTCGGCAGCGGTTCGGCGCGTCACCGTACCCCGGCAGGTCTACAACGCCCTCGTAGAACGTCTTCGGCGGCTCTGGCCGGATTTCTCCGTGGTCGTCACCAGCTACACTCATCCGCTCACCCCCGATTCTACCGTCTCACGGCTGCTGCTGCCCGTCAGTAAGCGCGCTGACCCCGAAAAGCGGCGTAGTAGGCAGGTTCCTGAGAGGCGGGGTCGGACTGGCGCGAAACTACCGGCTGGTTGGTGGCCTCGACGACGACCGCGACCGCCACCGCCGGGGAGGTCGGTCGTCCCGGTCGGTCCTCCCTCCATACGGTCGCTCGCCGCTCGGCCCGGTCCCACGGGCCTCGCGAAGACGGGTTCGCTCCGCTCACCCGACTCGCTCCCTCCTGTCGGCTGGTGGGCCGGCCACAGTCGCCGCTCATGGACTTCCGAGGGCAACCGAGCCAACCGGGCCGATTCAGGCGCAAAGCCTTTCTCGCCGGACTGAGAAGGACCGTGTACGGAAACCGGGCACCAATCGGTTTCGTGGTGA
>NZ_RKLQ01000009.1 GCF_019599405.1 Haloarcula salinisoli
CGGCGTAGCTGCCGTCAGCGTCTTGGAAACAGACGATACTCGGAGTCTTTGCGCCGGCCGGTAGCGAGAGGGGTTGCCAGTTGCTGCCGTCACCGATGTATGTCCGGCCAGTGTCGGTCGCCAAGAATTTGACGCCTGCCTCCGGCGTATACTCCGTTCGGTTCGCTTCGGTTTCCCTGACTTCGATGTCGTTGTCGATCTGTCTGAAGTTGTCGTTCAGGGGCTCGTGCCAGTTACTGGCTCCTTTATTTGGGATATTGTAGTCGTGATACTTGGTCATACACTTCTTAGTTCGCTATTGGGGTCCGATGTAATTAATCAACCGGGAGAGTGTAGTGTCCTGGCAAGTGACCGGCCGGCGGTAGCTCAGTAGCCGACGACGGGCCAGTACAAATCGATATACTGCTGTGCGATAGATTCCCAGCTAAACTCCTCAACGGCGACTGTTCTGCTCCGTTCGCCCATCCGCTGTTTCAGTTCGTCGTCGGTCAGCAGTTGCTCCATCGCGTCCGCGAGTGCAGACGCATTTTCGGGGGGGACCAAGAACCCGTTCTCACCGTCGCGGACTTGGGCACGGATGCTCGTGATATCGGACCCGACGATGGCTACTCCGGACGCCATGGCCTCGGTGGCGACCATCCCCCAACCTTCCTCGCGAGAGGGGAGGATGAACGCGTCACACTGCGCGTACAGTGCTTTCAGTTCCGATAGCGAGACGAACCCAGTGAGCCTGATGTCTGCGTCCAACTGTTCGACCCGGGCCGCAATTTCCTCGCTGAACGATTCGTCAACGGTCTTGTTCCCCGAAAGCACGAACGTCATTTCGCCGAGTACGTCCCGTTCGGCCAGCATGTCGATGGCGTCAAGCAGGATATCTGGCCCCTTTCGCGGCGTTATAGTCCCGACGAACAACATGAACGGGGGCTCGATGTTATACGAGTCGGTCAGGTCGACCAGGTCGGCCTTGTCGGGCCGATATTCCTGGATATCGACACCGTTGGGAACGACTTCCAGTTCCGGGGGTAACGCCGTTGCTAGATCTTCGTTCAACACCGTCGAGACCTCTGCTCTGTTCATCAGGTGCAGGTCGGGAGAGAGTGTCGACAACAGTCGGGAGAGCAGCTGGTCGTCCATCAGACCGAGTCGGACCTCTCCGGCGTGAGCCGTGTAGACAAGCCGCTCACGAATCTCGGGGTACAGGTGTACCAGAATATTCGCGGTAAACGGCAGGTGAAAGTGGATAATATCGTAGTCGGTCCGTTTGAAGTGTCTCCTGAGTTTCAGCGCGAATTCCAGACGGTCGGTCAATAGCTTCGGCAACCCGACGGGGCTTTTGATCTGGGCGTACGGGATTTCTTCGCCCTCTTCGTCGGAGCCTACCCGGAGCCGGAACCGGTGGAAATCGACACCATCACGTGTCTCTGACCTCGGGAGCCCGTCCCACTGCCGTTCGAGTACAGACACGTCGTGGCCGAGTTCGGACTGAGACGTTGCAACGTTGTAGATAACCTTCGCAACAGACCCTTTCTCGGGACTCACAGCGTAGTGTTCGTCGTACACGTGGGCCACTTTCATAACGCAGGGCCCCCGGCTCCTACCCCTGCTGGCGTTTCGGATTTGCCCCCCGGCAGTCGTCCCAGGCCCGATATAGCGCCGGGAACGGTCGTAACACACATGCTAATATACCTGCTGATAAGCGTTAATTACTTTTTCTGTACGCTGTTCCCAAGTGAGGTTATCGACGACGTAATCCCGTGCCGCCGCGGCAATGGTCTCTCGGTAGGCGGGCTTCGAGAGAAGTTCGGTGATACGGGCTTCGAGCTGACCGATGTTACCCGGTTCGAGGAGGATACCCGTCTTCCCGTCGGTGACGACTTCCGAGACACCGGCGATGTCGGTAACGACGGGGACGACCTGTGAGCTCATCGCCTCGAGCATCGTCAGTGGGAGCCCCTCGGAGTACGACGGCCGACAGAACACTGTCGCCATGTCGTACGCATCCGAGATGTCCTCGATGTAGCTGTGAAGCTGGACCGAGTCCTCCATGCCTTCTGAACGGATGGTCGTTCTGACCATCTCTTCAAGTGGTCCGCTCCCGACGATATGCAGCGTCGCGTTGGGATGTTCCTCGAGAATCTGAGGGGTAGCGGCGAGCAAGTCCTGCACGCCGTTGTTCCGAACCAGCCGACCGATGTACATTATAGATTTTTCTGTCGTCGCCGACGGTGCAAATGCATCGACGTCGACAGCGTTCCTGACGACGCTCGTGTCTGTCGCGCCAAGTGAACGCCCTATCGATTCGACCGCCCGACTGACACCGATAACCTGACTACTCCGGGAGATGACAAACCGGCTGATTGACTGCTCGAACGTTTTCGCGGCAGCGCCACCGATGCCGGATATCATGTCGATATCGCCCAGATGGAGCGTCGTGACCAGTTCGTAGTCCGACCAGAGCGAGTAGAGGGCAGCCAGTGCGGAGGTGTAAAAAAACCGGTTGTGGGCATGAACGATATCTGGCTGAAAATCGTTGACCACCCCCCGGAACTCGGTGAGGGCCGATACCGAGACCATACTCTGTAGCCCGATACTCTCGGTCAGATCGATCGCCGAACTCGTATAGAACGACACACCGGGAGTATTCTCCAGATTGATCGTCTGGTTCTGGTCCGTGAGCGTAAACACCCCAACCTCGAAGCCCTGGTCAACGAGGTTCACTGCCAGTTTCTCGACCACTTGCTCGACACCACCGTCGCTGGGTGGGAGGTAGTCCGAACAGAGGAGAACTCTGGGCTGAGACTGCGCTTTCATTACGGCCACTGTACTGCTTATTGAAACCAATACTTTTTGATTTCTCCCGAAAGAGCTGAAACAGCAGCCACTAACCTATCGTCTGTCGGTCTCGTTACAGGGAGGCCTGCCAGGCGAACCGGCGGTCGCCCCCAGCGGCCGCGTTCAATTCGATGTCGAACGTCTCGGCGGAGACGTTGGCCACACGCCAGGTGGACGCACTCTCCAGGAAGTCCAGCGGTG
>NZ_RKLQ01000010.1 GCF_019599405.1 Haloarcula salinisoli
AATAGCAATAATATTTAGTATTAAAATATCTTAAGAATACTAACATTTTAAATTTTTGAATATATTAGTATTGGTCAGCTGAATGTATTACTACACTTACACTTCCAACCTATCAACCTCGTAGTCTACAAGGAATTTCATAAGGAATACTCATCTTTGAGGAAGCTTCCCGCTTAGATGCTTTCAGCGGTTATCTTTTCCGTACTTAGCTACCCAGCTGTGCCTTTGGCAAGACAACTGGAACACCAGCGGTACGTCCACTCCGGTCCTCTCGTACTAAGAGCAGCTCTCATCAATATTCCAACGCCCACATCAGATAGGGACCGAACTGTCTCACGACGTTCTGAACCCAGCTCACGTACCGCTTTAATTGGCGAACAGCCAAACCCTTGGAACCGACTCCAGCTCCAGGATGCGATGAGCCGACATCGAGGTGCCAAACCTTCCCGTCGATGTGATCTCTTGGGGAAGATTAGCCTGTTATCCCCGGGGTAGCTTTTATCCGTTGAGCGACGGCCATTCCACAATGTACCGCCGGATCACTAAGTCCTGCTTTCGCACCTGCTCGACTTGTAAGTCTTGCAGTCAACCACACTTTTACCTTTGTGCTCTGCATATGGTTTCTGACCATATTGAGTGTAGCTTTGAACGCCTCCGTTACTCTTTAGGAGGCGACCGCCCCAGTCAAACTACCCACCACGCACTGTCTCCTTCCCAGATAAGGGGAACGGGTTAGAAAATCAATTTAGCAAGGGTGGTATTTCAAGGTTGACTCCACTAGAACTAGCGTCCCAGCTTCAAAGTCTCCCACCTATCCTACACATGCTAAACCAATTTTCAATACGAAGTTATAGTAAAGCTCCACGGGGTCTTGTCGTCTTGATGCGGGTAACCAGCGTTTTCACTGGTACCATAATTTCACCGAGTCCAATGTTGAGACAGTAGGGAGATCATTGCGCCTTTCGTGCAGGTCAATAATTAGTTGACAAGGAATTTCGCTACCTTAGGACCGTTATTGTTACGGCCGCCGTTCACCCGGGCTTCACTTTAATGCTTTGCGTAAGCTAACATCTCCGTTTAACCTTCGGGCACTGGGCAGGCTTCACCCTCTATACGTCGTTTTACAACTTAGCAGAGAGCTGTGTTTTTAATAAACAGTTGCCCCCCCTATTTTCTGTGGCCTATTAAAAATAGGCGCCCCTTCTCGCGAACTTACGGGGTTATTTTGCAGAGTTCCTTAACATTGGTTTTCTCGCTCGCCTTAGAATACTCATCTTGGGAACGTGTGTTCGTTCTCGGTACAGGTTGATAAAAAATTAACACTAGAAGCTTTTCTTGGAAACATGAAATCATTCAATTCGTTACTCGACCGAAGTCTTCACTATGCATCACAACTCAAGATTATGCTATACGGATTTGCCTATATAACTCTCTTGTTGCTTACCCCACAATCCAGTAAGTGGTAGAACTATCCTTTTTCGTCACTCCATCATTCTTTTACCAAGTACAGGAATATTAACCTGTTGTCCATCGACTATGCATTTCTGCCTCATCTTAGGCCCTGACTAACCCTGGGTGGACGAACCTTGCCCAGGAAACCTTTCCCAATAGGCGTCGAAGATTCTCACTTCGAATCGTTACTCATGCCGGCATTCTCACTTTTAATCTCTCCACCAGTCCTCACGGTCTGACTTCAACGAAATTAAAACGCTCTCCTAACGCACATAATGTGCCCGTAGCTTCGGTATTGTGTTTGAGTCCCGTTACATTATTGGCGCAAGATCTCTTGACTAGTGAGCAATTACGCACTCTTTAAAAGGTGGCTGCTTCTAAGCCAACTTCCTAGTTGTTTATGAAATCTCACAACCTTTCTCACTTAACACAATTTTGGGACCTTAGCTGACGATCTGGGTTGTTTCCCTCGCGAGCGTGGACGTTATCACCCACGTTCCGACTGCATAGCTTAATTTTAATGGTATTCGGAGTTTGATTATAGTCAGTACAGCTAGATGCCGCCATTCCACATTCAGTGCTCTACCCCCATTAAACAATACTATACGCTAGCCCTAAAGCTATTTCGAAGAGAACCAGCTATCTCCAGGTTCGATTGGAATTTCACCGCTATCCACAAGTCATCCGGGCACTTTTTAGCGTACTACGGTTCGGTCCTCCACTTAGTTTTACCTAAGCTTCAACCTGCTCATGGATAGATCACCTGGTTTCGGGTATATGCCAATATACTAAAGTCGCCCTATTCAGACTCGGTTTCCCTACGGCTCCGCTTTTTTCTGCTTAACCTTGCATATTAACATAACTCGCCGGCCCATACTGCAAGATGTACGCCATCACACTTTAACGTGCTCTGACTACTTGTAAGTAAATGGTTTCAGAATCTATTTGCGGGCGCTGCGGCCGCACGGCGCGACTGTCCCCGGGCCGGGCACCGAGGTCCGCCTCTCGCTCGCCGCCCGGAC